>DASSPT010000146.1:0-7593 GCA_035699465.1 Gemmatimonadota bacterium | reverse complement strand
TGATGCGCCGCGTCGACACGGGATCGCCGCGGCCGTCCTGTACCGAGAAGCTCTCCGCCTGCACCTGGCTGGAGAGGGGGCCGTACTGTCCGGGCACCCAGGTGGGAAGGGCGAAGTCCACCGAATCTCGGCCGATCCGGTCCGTGGTCAGGGAGATGTCGTAGCGCATCCCTCCCGACACCTGCACGCGCACGAAGTAGTTGACCGGCTGGCGAGCCGTATCGGAGGGGCCGGTCTCGGGCGGGCGGCGAGGCCCGCAAGCGGCGCCGAGGCCCGCGAGCAGGGCCACGAGGAGGGGTCCGTATCTCGGGAATGTCATGCGCGCGTCCGCAAGATACCGGTAGTCGCGCCACTCGCCGTCCACTGACTGACAGGCGGGCAGGGAGTCGGAAAAGCGGCCCGTTCGAGCCCCGGAAGAGCTTCCCCTCGTGCGGGCATGAATGGTGTATCGAAACGATACATCCATCCGAAAATTGCGGAAGATTTGACTACATGAACATCGCGGCAATGAGATTCCCGTATCGACCACATGGGTGGTGACCACCGCCCTTGACTTTCCGCCCCCACACGATAAACTGCAAGAGTCCGACGGCTTCCGGTCCCGGTCGACTACGGAGCTGTCGGGTGAGTTAGGCCCGCGTTTCCTCCTGGCCTAATCACCGAAGGCCCCGCCCAACGGCGGGGCCTTTCGGTTTTCCGGCCACTGAAAACGAGCCACCTTCTTCGTTGCGTTCCTCGTCCGATCCTGCGGCGTAGGTTCCACTACGCCTCGGATCGTCCTCGGTCCGCGCCTCGAATCTGACTCGTTTTGAGTGGCCTCGCACTCGCCTTCACTCCCGCGTGCACGTCAGAATCGCAACAAGCGCGTGAACTTGATCGCCAGGACCTCGTGCGAAGACCCGTCGGACTCCCCCAACTCGCTCCGCCGCGTGTCGAGCACGACGAACAGATCGCTGCCCGGCGCCCAGATCCAGTTCAACCGCACGTTCGTCGACAGCTCGTCGCTCTCGCCGTTGTATTGCAGGAGCGCGTTGATGCCCAGCCGCGTGCTGAACGCGTAGCCGACACGCATGAGACCGAGATCGGTGTTCAGATCTCCCTGCGGAGTCTCGATCTCGTTGCGCTCCCACCCGAGCTCCAGCGAGAGATGCGGATCGGGCGACCATTCCACCTCGGCGCCGTAGCCGCGACGGTCACCGTCGAAGAATCCGCCCTTCTGGAAGTTGACCTCACCGCGCAGCGCGCGCTTCTCGGACGTCTCCCCGCCGATCGACCAGCCGGTCGTCCAGTACTCGCCGGCCGGAAACACGATGTTCTCGCGAAGCTCGAACGGCTCGGTCAGCCTCTCCGAGCGCCGTTCGATAGCGAACCTCGCCTCGTCGCCGCTCTCGAACGCCGGTGACAGCTCGAACGACACGGCGCGGTCGAGGACCTCCCCGTCGGTGTCGGTCACGAGCTCTGCGTTCTCGCGGAACGTGATGGTGCGGAACGGGCCGCCCGGCCGCGGCCGCTCGCGCAGAGTCCCGAAGGTACGGAACGTTCCGGGCCGGCGGACGAAGCCGGTTGGCGGGAGCATTCCCCGGCCGATGCCCTCCCCCTCCACGAGCCAGCCCCAGAAGTCCCCCGTATAGTCGAACGCCAGCCGGCTCGCGTACTGCTCGGCCGCCGGCTCGGGACCCTCGTTTCCGGCGGCGTACCCCGAGATCTCGAGCTCGTTGGTCGGCCGCCACGAGAAGTCCGCCCCGACCGATCCCGCCGTCTCGCCGCCGGCCGGCGTCTTCGCCGCGGCGATGGCGCCCCATTGGGCGCGCCGGCCGACATTCCTCCGCACGCGTGCCACGCTCCAGTTCGTTCGCGGCTCGTCCGCGTCCTCCGCGGTGACGACGTCGAGTACGCCCACCGACCAGGGACCCGCCCGTCCCGACAAGCGCCCGCCGCCGAGGAGCGGAACCTCGTCGCCGACCGCGGAGATCCCGATCCGGCGGCTGAAGAAGAGGAGCAGCGACGGTGGCCCGCCGAAGCCCCGGCTCCCGAAGTCGAAGATCCCGGCGTTCTCGAGGAAGAAATCCCGCTTCTCGGGGAAGAACAGGCTGAACCGGGTGAGGTTGATCTGCTCCACGTCGGCCTCGACCTGCGCGAAATCGGTGTTCACCGTGAGGTCGAGGGTCCAGTTCTCGTCCAGCCCCCACTTGGCGTCGCCGCCGAGCTTGCCGTCCCACCCTTCGTCGAGCCCCTCCTCGTCCGGATCGGCGCGACGCCCCTCGGCCAGCACGTACGGCTTGAGCTGGAAGTCGGCGGGCCTGTCGAGCCCCACCAGTCCGCCCAGCTCCCCCGCGCGCGCGATCTTGAACAGGCCGCCGTTGTCACGGCCCCAGGATGCCCAGAGCGCGTCCTCGGTGCGGCGCTTGATCACGCGCGAGAAGTTGAATCCCCACGTGCGGGGGTCGTCGGGGAACTTGAGCGTCCAGAACGGGATCTCGAACTCCGCAGTCCATCCGCCGTCGGTCCGCCGCGCGGCGACGTCCCAGACGCCGTCCCAGTCGACGTTGATACCCGCGCCCTCGTTCTCGATCAGGGCGTCGGTCTGGTTGCCGAGCGGATTGGACATGAACAGATACGCGTTGCGGCGGTCGTGGTAGGTGTCCAGGACGAACGCGAAGACGTCGTCCGGGGCCCCTTCCATGCCTCCCCCGAAGCCGAAGCTCGCCAGCGCGTCCCGGTCGTACGTTCGGGCGACGATCCCTCCCGGATCGCGGTCGTGGAGCTCGACGCCCACGTACAGCGCGGACTCGGTGAACAGGACCCGGACCTCCGTGTCCTCGGACGCGGGCTCGCCCTCGTCGGGCTCTCGCTGCCGGAGCCCGGACGCGACCTCCGCGCGGGCCCAGACTTCCTCGTCGAGCCGGCCGTCGATCTCCGGCGCCTCCTCGACCTGGGTCGCCTGCACCGAGGCCGGCGGTTGCGCGCCCTCCTGCGCGCACAGCTCCCGCGCACCCCCGAGAACCGCCGGACCCGCGAGGGCGGAGGTCAAGGCCAGCGCGGCGGCGAGCCGCTTCACGGCCGCCCCCCCTCCAGCTCCGCGACGAGCCGGTCGAGGGCCTCGTACAGATCGCCGAACGACCCCGAGTTGTCGATCACCGCGTCCGCGTCCAGGCGCCCGATCTCCGTCTCCGTCTCGTGCCCGCGCGCTCGCTCGGCCCCCTCCGTTTCGGGGATCAGCTCCGCGGGTCTCGTCACCAGGACGCAGGCGAACCCCAGCTCGCGGAGGTAGCGCTCCTCGCGCTCGAGGCGCAGGTCGTCCACGACGGCGCGCGGCGGCCCCTCCGCGGCGAGCCGCGCGGCGAAGCGATCGAGCCAGATGTCGCCACGGTAATTGCGGCCCACCGTCCCTACCTCCTGCAACAGCCGTCTCCCCCGGGCATCCTTGCTTCCGTCCCAGCCGAACGCGCTCTTCGCGATCTCCTTGATGGGCGCGGCGAGCGCATACTTGACGAATCCGTGCCGTTCGACGAGTCGATCGGCGGCGGTCGTCTTGCCGACCTGCATCCGGCCGCCGATCGCGACGCGGAGAGGTGCGGCCGCGCTCATCGGCGGGCTCTGTCGGGGGAATTCATCGGCCCGTAGGATACGCCGCGAGCCCCTGCGGTCAACGTCTTGTTGCCGTGGCCGTTGGCCGCTCCTAGGTTCGCCCGCGAATGTCCCTCTCCTCCGAAGTCGACCACCCAGCGATCCGGATCCGAGGCCTGGCGAAGTCGTACGGCGACGTTACGGCGCTGTGCGGCATCGATCTCGAGATCCGACGCGGTCAGTTCTTCGGCCTGCTGGGACCCAACGGGGCCGGCAAGTCGACGACGATCCACATCCTCACCGGGCTGGTCACGTTCGCGGACGGGGACGTGCGGGTCCTGGGGCACGACGTGGTCCGGGAGTACCGGCTGACGCGCCGCCGGATCGGGCTCGCACCCCAGGAGTTCAACTTCGACCGGTTCTTCCCGGTGCGGGAGATCCTCGTCCTGCAGGCCGGCTACTACGGCATCCCGCGCCGGGAAGCGGGTCGCCGGGCCGACGAGCTGCTCGAGCGGTTCGGGCTCTCGTCCAAGGCCGGCGACAAGATCTGGAAGCTCTCCGGCGGGATGAAGCGACGGCTCCTGATCGCCAAGGCGATGATCCACGACCCCGACATCCTGATCCTCGACGAGCCGACCGCGGGCGTCGACGTGGAGCTACGGCGCGCGCTCTGGGTGTACCTGCGGAAGCTGAATGCCGAGGGCAAGACGATCCTCCTGACGACCCACTACATCGAGGAGGCCGAGGAGCTCTGCGAGGAGGTGGCGATCATCGACCGGGGGCGGATCGTCGCTCGGGGATCGCCTGACGAGCTGGTCCAGGCCGGTGGCGAGCGGCACCTCGAGATCCGGCTCACGGCGCCGCCGGAATCGCTCCCCGAGGCGGTCACGACGCGCGACTATTTCGTCGAGGACGACCGGGTCGTGATCCGCGTGCCGCATCCCCGGCGGATCGTGGCCGAGGTCCTGAACGGCCTGTACGCGCAGGACCTCAAGATCACCGAGGTGCGGATCAAGGAGTCGAGCCTGGAGGAGGTGTTCGTGCAGCTCACCGGGCGCACGATCGATTCCGGTCTCGGGGGACCGGCGAACGCGACGGACGCGGAGGAACCCGAGGAGGAGCTGCATGAGGTATAGGCGCGAATGGGCGGTCGGGTTCTGGACGCTGACCCGGCGCGAGGTGGGCCGCTTCCTCGTTCTCTGGCGCCAGACCGTCTTCCCGCCGATCCTATCGGCGCTCCTCTACATCCTCATCTTCGGCGAGGCGCTGGGCTCGCGGATCCAGCTCATCGACGGATGGCCGTACACCGAATACATCCTGCCGGGACTGGCGATGATGGGCGTCCTGACGAGCGCCTACTCCAACTCGTCGTCCTCGCTGTTCGTCGCCAAGCACGAGCAGTACATCAACGACCTCCTGATCGCTCCGCTGTCGTACTGGGAGGTCGTGCTGGCATACACCCTGGGCGCGATGGTGCGCGGGCTGATCGTGGGCGTGCTGATCCTGGGCGTGGGGATGGCGGTCGTCGACCTGCCGATCCTCCATCCCTGGACGGCGATCGCGTTCCTCGTCGTGGTCTCGGCGCTCCTGTCGTGCGCGGGAATGATCATGGCCTTGTGGGCGGAGTCGTGGGACCACGTCATGCTCCTTCTCAACTTCCTCATCACTCCGCTGGTCTTCCTCGGCGGGGTGTTCTACTCCATCCACATGCTGCCGCCGTTCTGGCGCGGCGTGTCGATGTTCAACCCGATCTTCTACATGATCAACGGCCTCCGCTATGGAGTCCTGGGCGTGGCGGACGCGAGCCCCGCATGGTCGCTCGCCCTGTCCGGCGTGCTCGCGGCAGCGCTGTTCGCGTGGACCGTGCATCTGTTCCGCGTGGGGTACAAGCTCAAGTCCTGAGTGCGAGGGCGGGGGTTTCGCGGGCGTCGCCGCGAGGTCAGCCAGCCTTCCCGGAAGATTCGAGCGTCCACTCCCCCGGGGAGCGCCCGATCTCGAACCACGATCCGTTGACGACCCCGAACGCGTCGCGGTCGGTCAGCGGGCGGTCCAGGATCGTGGAGAGGGCGAGACGGATCGGACCTCCGTGACTGACGCAGACGATCCGCTCGCCACCGTGCCGGGCCGCCAGCCGCTCGAGCCCGGGCCAGAGCCGGGCTTCCAGGTCCCGATAGCTGTCCCCCCCGCCCCGCCGCACGTCGTAGGGGTGGGCCTGATACTCCGCGTGCTCGTCCGGCCAGCGCGCCTCGACCTCCGCATGCGTGAGCCCCTCCCAGCGCCCGTGCGACAGCTCGCGCAGGGCGGGCTCGTCGATCGGCGACAGACCGAGCCGCTCGCCGATGATCCGCGCGGTCTCGCGGGCGCGCGCGAGGTCGGAGGTGTAGAGGGCGGCCACGGCGCCGTCGAAGCGCTCGGTCAGCGCGTCGGCGACACGCGCCGCCTCTGCCCGCCCGGCGTCGTTCAGCGGCACATCGCTCCCCACGCCCTGCCATCGGCCTTCGCGGTTATAGTCGGTCTGCCCGTGGCGGACGAGAACGATCCGCGTCTCGTCCAGTGGGATCGCGACGTCCGCGCTCATTGGTGCAGGGAGGCGATTCGGCGCTGGCAATCGTGATCGTGGGTGCACCTCCCGGACCGCTCTGTAAATGAATTGGAAGTATGAGAATTCCCGTCGCCCCGGCGTGCTCCGGTGCCTCGGGGGAATCGGCTTTCTCGTCGTCGCTTTCTCATACTTCCAGTCCATTTACAGAGCAGCGCAGAGGAGAGGTGTCCCGCCACGGGGGGTCTACACTCCTCCCACGAGGAGCGAGACGCCGGCCCGCACCTCCCAGAGCTCGGTATCGCGGCCGGTGGCGACCCCGTCGACTTCCTCCTCGTCGACGGTCAGGAAGTGCTGGCGCACGCCGGCATGGGCCCGCCCCCGGCGGCCCAGCGCGCGCTCCACACCCATGCCGAACACGAATGCCAGCCCCCGGTCCTCGTCGTCCTCGGCGTCGATGGACTCGAGCCCGAAGTCGAAAGCAGGGTCGGCGACCCATCCGTGCCCGATCCAGGGGCGCAACGTGGCGAAGGCGCCGATCCCGCGCTGGGACGATCCGTACCAGCCCTCGCCGGAGAGCGTGACCTGGGGAGTGGGGCGGACGCCGAGACGCGCGCCGGCGACGGAGATCCAGCGCCCATCCACGTCCAGGGCGAAGTCGTCATCGATCCGGAGGGCGCCGGCGAAGGCCGCGACCTCGAGCGCTGGCCCGGCCGCCGGGCGAGCGGGCTCTTCGCTCCCATCGGGTTGGGCCGGCGCGGGTCGGGCGAAGGCGATGAGGAGCGCCGCCGTCATCAGGGCCGCCGATCGGGCGGGCGCCACGATCGGCGTCGCGCGACGGATCAGGGCTCCCAGGGACGATCCGGCGGTTCGACCTTGAACCGTTCCTTTCGCATTGCGACCCAGACGAGGACGATCAGCCCGCCCCAGAGGTACGCGCACATGATCACCATCGTGACCCATCCGGCGGTCGTCATCCGAGGCCTCCGATGGGCTTGATCGGCTCGACGATGTCGACCACCCGGGCCAGACGGCGGTTGAACGCGAGGACGAAGACGAACACGATCGCGAACTGGAGGAGGATCGTCCCCAGGCTCCACGTGGCGAACGGGTCCAGGGTCGCCGCCCACCCCTCCTGGGACAGGGTCTGCGACAACCACCACACCAGCAGGGCGATGGCCTCCACGACGACGAGCCAGACGCTCGCGTTGAACCAGCGGCCGATCGCGACGTCGCTTCCCTCGCTGTTGACGAGCTGGGTGCGGAACCGGTCGACGCCGTACTTGATGACCGCGAGGCCGAAGAACAGGCCGCTGAAGAGTAGCCCCACGCCCCATACGTTGTCCTGGTTCTCGAAGAACGCCATCGACAGCGCGCTCGGAACACCCAGGACCAGCGAGGCGACTGCTACCCATGAGATAGCCCGCGCGCGGGTCATCCCCCGGTCCATGAGGACGCGTGTCGCCAGCTCGATCATCGAGATCAGG
>DASSPT010000145.1:0-2900 GCA_035699465.1 Gemmatimonadota bacterium | reverse complement strand
CCAGAGGGGGATCGAGTCGTCGGCCTTCTTCGCGGCGAAGCTCACCCCGTAGTGCCCGACGAACATCCCCCTCCTATTCAGCCCCGCGCGCCTATCCTTCCGCAACCGTTCACTCGTGAACGATGATCTCTTCCCCGAGAGCGTAATAGTCGGGGTCGACTTGGAAGTCCTCGGGGTTCTCGACCTCGAGAGTCCGCCACTCTTCGGTCGGCTCGATGCGGATGACCCTTCCGCCAACTGTCACCTCGACCGGCATGTCGAAACCAGGTACGACGTTTGCCCAGCGGTACGTGAGGTCCGGGCCCAGAGTCATCGTGTACTCGAGCGTCGGGATCTTCGTCGTCCGCAGGTACTGGTCGAAGACCTTCGACAGGTCTCGGCCGGCGTGCTCGCTGATGTATCCCTCGACATCGCTCCCCATGACGGTCTGACCGCCGAACGTTTCCTGCAGCCCGCGCAGGATCCCGCGCCACTTCTCGTCGTCGCCGACGATCTGCCGGATCGTGTGCAGCATGTTCCCGCCCTTCGGGTACATGTCGCCCGAGCCCTGCGCGTTGACGCCGTAGGCGGGACGTCCGTCCACCATGGGGACGATCGGCCGGTCGTTGCCGATCCCGTCCCGCGTGCCGATCACGTACGCGGCGCCCTGCTCCTTCCCCAGCGTGCACTCGACGTAGAGGTTCTCCGCGTAGTTGCCGAAGCTCTCGTGGACCCACATGTCGGCGAGATCCTTCGTCGTGATGTTGTTCCCCCACCACTCGTGCGCGGTCTCGTGCACGATGATGAAGTCGAACTCCATCCCGATGCCGACCCCCGACAGGTCACGCCCGCGGTAGCCGTTCGCGTACCAGTTTCCGTACGCCACCGCGCTCTGATGCTCCATTCCGGGATGCGGCGTTTCGATCAGCTTGTAGCCGTCCTCGTACCAGGGATACGGGCCGAACCAGTGCTCGAAACAGGCGAGCGTCGTCTCGGCCTGCGGGAACTGGCGCCGCGCGGCGTCGAGGTGGTAGTCGAGCGGCCAGAAGTCCATCGTCAGCGGCCCGGCCTCGCCGGCCAGCGTGTCGGAGTAATGCGCGTAGCTCGCGGCCGCGACCGTGATGGCGTAGTTGTTGATCGGGTTGGTGACGAACCACTCGTAGGTCGTCGTGCCGTCGCCGTTCTCCGTCGTCGATCGGAGCCGGCCGTTGGATACATCGATCAGCGGGTCGGGCACGGTAACCGCGAAGCGCTGGCTGTCGGGCTCGTCGGCCTGCGTGTCCTTGTTCGGCCAGAAGACGCTCGCCCCCATTCCCTGATCGGTCGTGACGATCCACGGGCGGCCGAGGCTGTCCGCCGTCCAGGTGAAGCCGCCGTCCCACGGCGGCCGCGGAGCGTTCTTGGGCTTCCCCCCGTACCAGACCGTGATCGTCTCGAGCTCGCCGGGGGCGGGCGCCGGGTCGCCGGAGGCCGGATCCGCGACTGTCGCGAAGTACGCGTTCCCCTCGCGGCGCACGTCCAGCCGCCGGCCGCCCTGGACGATGCTGTCGATCACGAGCGGCTCCATGAGGTCGATCTGGATCTCGGGTGGGTTCGGCGCTTCCAGAACGCGGTAACTGATTCCGTTGCGCCCCGAGATCGCGGAGTCGGGAGGGTCGATCGCGATGTGGAGGTCGTAGAACGCGACGTCCCACCACGCCCGCCCCGGCGTGGTCCAGTCGCCGCGCAGGGTGTCGGCCCGGGTGTAGGCTTCGGGTTCGGACTCCTGGGCCGCGGCGGGCCCTGCTGCGAGGAGGATCACCCCGAGGGCGAGAATCTTGTTCGGCATGGGGGATCGAGTATCGCCCGGGGCCGGGCTCCTCGCCAGCGGATCGCCTTGCTCGGCCCGGTCGGGGGTCTGCATCTTGGCCCGGACCCCGTGTCCGACCCCGCGCCCAGCCGTCTCGCCGCCGTATTCTTCGCCGACATCGTCGGCTACTCCCGCGTGGCCTCCCTCGACGAGACCTCCGCGCTGCGGCTGGTCGAGCTGCTCCGGTCGCTGGTGGAGGAGACGCTCTCGGAACATGGCGGTCGGATCGTCAAGGGGACCGGCGACGGCGTCCTGGCCGAGTTCGCGAGCGCGGATGCCGCGGTGCGCGCGGCGCTCGCCCTGGAGCGGCGCTTCGCGGAGCTGGCGGAGCCGATCGTGCCGGGGGCCCGGCTGCGCGTCGGCGTCCATGTGGGTGAGGTCGTTCCCGGTGGCGACGGCGATCTCTTCGGCGACGGCGTCAACACCGCGGCCCGGCTCCAGCAGAGCGCGGAGCCGGGCGAGGTCGTCGTCAGCGAGGACGTGTGGCGCCCCCTCCGGCAGCGCTCCCAGCACCGGTTCATCCCGCTGGGCGAGCGGCGCCTCAAGGGGCTCGCCGCCCCGATCCGGGTGTTCCGCGTCGAGGCGGCCGAGACCGCAGCCGGCGGAGCGGGCGAGAGCGGAGCGGGCGCCAGGGCCCGGACCTGGCGCGCGGCGATCGGCCGCCGCCGGATTCTCTACGCCACGAGCGCCGCGCTGCTCGCGATCCTCCTCGTCGTGCTCCTCGCACGGGATCGGGACGCCGACGAGGCGGGTGACGTCTCTCGGCCGCCGGGATCCGCGGCCGCGCCCGACCCGGCGGTGGCGATCGCCTCGCTCGCTGTGCTCCCTTTCGAGGACCTCGGAACCGATCCTGGAAGCGAGTACTTCGCCGACGGCCTGACCGAGGAGCTGATCGCTTCTCTCGGCCGGCTCGAAGAGCTCCGGGTGACGGGCCGTTCGTCGTCGTTCGCGTTCCAGGGTCGGGACGTCGACGTCCGCGAGGTCGGCGACGAGCTCGGGGTGGGCGCGGTCCTCGAGGGAGGCGTCCGGAAGGTCGGCGAACGGGTCCGCGTGACGGTCCAGCTCGTTGACG
>DASSPT010000144.1:0-47740 GCA_035699465.1 Gemmatimonadota bacterium | reverse complement strand
GCCGTTGGAACAAAGGGAAGGACGCACCGCTCGGCGCGGTGCGCGGCGTGCTGGGCACGGTCCTCCGCATGATCGAGGATGGCGCCACGCACCTCGGCGTGGCGACGGATCACGTGATCGAGTCGTTCCGGAACGAGCTCTGGCCCGGATACAAGACCGGCGCGGGGATCGACCGCGCGCTGCGCGCCCAATTCACCCCGCTCGAGCAAGCGCTCGAGGCGATGGGAGTCGCGGTCTGGGCGATGGTCGAGCTCGAGGCGGACGACGGGCTCGCCTCGGCGGCCGCGATCGCGGCGCGCGACCCGCGCGTCGAGATGGTTTGCATCTGGACGCCGGACAAGGATCTCGCCCAGTGCGTGGTCGGCGAGCGGGTGGTGCAGATGGACCGGCGCGGGAACGCGATTCTCGACGAGGCGGCGGTGCGCACGAAGTACGGCGTTCCGCCCGCGCGGATCCCGGACTTCCTCGCGCTCGTCGGGGACGCCGCGGACGGCTACCCGGGAATTCCCGGCGTGGGGCGCATCACGGCGGCGCGGCGGATCGAGCGCCACGGCCCGATCGAGGCGTGGCCGGCGGACGTCATGCCGGACAGGCGCGAGCTCGCGCTCCGATTCAAGGAGCTGGCGACGCTACGTGACGACGCCCCGTTGTTCGCGTCCGTGGACGCGATCGAATGGCGCGGGCCGAAGAAGGCGTTCCGGACCTGGGCGAAGCGCTGCGGTGACCCGAAGCTCGCGGAGCGGGCGACCGCGGCCGCGCGCGGCCGTATCGGCTGACGCCGGGCCGCCGACCGAAGCCAGGAGCGAGGCCGCGAGCACCAGCCCTCCGCCCACCAGAAGTCCCGCCGTCACCGCATCGTGAAGGAGCGCGACGCCCAGCGCCGCGCCCACCACCGGCTCGAGGTTCAGGTACACGCCGGCGCGCGAGGGCGGCACCCGCTCGAGGCCGAGATTCCAGAGCGCGTACGACCCGGCGGTACAGGCCACGCCCAACCCGAGGAGCGCGCCCCAGCCGAAGAGCGAGGACGGAACGGCGGGGGGGCCATCGAGCCAGGCCACCGGGATCTGGAAGATCGCCCCCAGCGTCACGGTCCACGCCGATGCCACGAGCCCGCCGTATCGGCGGACCAGCGGCATCATGACGAGCACCCACGCGGTGGTCGTCACCATCGAGAGGAAGACGAGCGTGTCGCCGAGCCAGGACCGGCCCGGTCCCGGAGCCCCCACCATGATCGCGAGCCCGAGGCACGAGAGCGCGACCGCGATCCATCCGCGCGTTCCCGGCCGCTCGCGCCGGAAGAGGGCGCCCGCTAGCGCGAGGAGCGGCGTCCCGGTCCCGACCAGTAGCGACGCGCTGGCGACGGTCGTGCGCGCGAGCCCTTCGAACTGGGGCAGGAACGTAATCGGCACGCACAGGAGCCCCGATACCGCGAGACGCGGGAGATCGCGCCGGAGCGGAAGCCCGCGCCGGAGGACGAGCGGGAGCAGGACCGCGGCGGCGATCGCGAAGCGCCAGAGGACCAGGTGCCCGATCGGGAGCTCCTCGAGCGCCACCTTGGCGAGCGGAAACGACGCGCCCCAGACCGCGCAGGCGACGATGATCGCCGCGAGCGCTGCGCGCTGGCCCATCCGCGAGGTCACGCCGCCGGAGGCGGGAGCTGGAGATCCCGCCACACGGTTCGCTCGATCGTGCCGCGGCCGGCGAGCCGTCCATGCGTCCTCGGGGACGCTTCCAGCCGGCCCGGACGGAGTCGTCGTCCCCTCGGGTTCTCTGATTCCGAGGGGTTCCGCCAAGTGCCCGGATCCCCGTCGATCGGCACCGCAGAGCGCGTCAGGCGCTCCGCCCACCGCTTCCACCATGTCGCCATTGACCTCCTCCTTATAACCGGTTAAGATGTGTTTCGATGGTTGAATTCTAGACCAGGCTATCTAACCTGTCAATAGGCATTACGGTGGTGAAGAACGGCGCATCTGACCCTACGGCGACCACGGATGGCGTGCGACCGGTCGAAGACGTCGAGCTGATCGGCGGGGAGGTATGTCTCGATTTCGCCAATACGCTGGGGGGAACGCGGGAGGCGCCGAGCGAGCGTCTCCACGACTACGGCGACCTGGTGCGGTGGGCCGCGCACGCCGGAGCGATCGAAGGGACGGAGGTCGAGGCGCTGGTGGCTGCTGCGGGCGCTCGGTCCGCCGAAGCCGAGGCGGTCTTCGCGCGCGCTCTGCGACTACGGGAGGCGATCTTCCGGATCCTCGTCGCCGTGATCGCCGACGCGAGCCCGGCCGAGGAGGACCTCGAGCGGCTCAACGACGAGCTCGCGCGCGCCCTTCCGCACCTCCGGATCGTGCCTGACGAGCATGGCTTCGATTACCGCTTCGAGGCCCCCGACGGCGACCTCGACCGCCCGCTGTGGCCCGTGGCTCGGTCGGCGTCGGAGCTCCTGGCGACGGGCGACCTCGGCCGGGTCAAGCGGTGCACGAGCGACGAGTGCGACTGGCTCTTCGTCGATCTCAGCAAGAACAGGAGCCGCCGCTGGTGCGACATGCGCGACTGCGGCAACCGCGCCAAGGCGCGGCGCTACTACCGCCGCCAGCGGGGCACTCGCGCCTCATAGCCCGTCGGATTCGTCGTGCCAGATCCACCACTCGTACGGCGGGGTCTGGGGGTAGCCCTCCGGTGAGTCCTCCCACGTCTCCTGCCGACCAAGCGCGGTGATGTCGAGGTAGTTCCATGTGCCGCCCATCGCCTCGTCCCCGCGGGCGTTTACGAAATAGGTGCGGAACACGCGGTCGTCGTCGCGCAGGAAGGCGTTGGTGCCGTGCCATTCGTCCACGCCGAAGTCGGCGTCGAAGTCGTCCGTGATCGTGAACCACGGGATGTGCTCCCAGCCCATGCGACCCTTCAAGCGCTCTATGTCCGCCTGCGGCGCGCGCGAGGCGAACGCGAGCGTGGTGTCGCGGGCATGGAGATGGGCAGGGTGGGCGACCTGGTCGGCCACCATGGAGCAGCCGATGCAGGCGTGGTCGGGCCAGCCCTTGACACCGGGCTCGAAGAAGGCGCGGTAGAGGACCAGCTGTCGTCGGCCGTCGAACAGGTCGAGCAGGCTCGCCCTGCCGTCGGGCCCGTCGAACGCGTAGGCCTTCTCCACGACCATCCACGGCATTCGCCGGCGTTCGGCGGCCAGCGCGTCGCGCGCGTGGGTGAACTCCTTCTCCTTCACGAGCAGTCGCTGCCATTCCGCCTCCCACTCGTCCGGCGATACGATCGGGGGTATGTCCATCCCGTGGAGCCCCTCCGAGTGTTGCATGGCTAATCCCTCGCTCTTGTCCATGGTCCCTCCGTTCGCTGATGCGGCGCCGGCTGTGGTAGCAGTCTACGTATGACGTCGCGGCGAGAGTCGTCTACTATTTCGCAGTGAGTCGTCCGAAATCTGACACGCCGTTCCCGATCGAGCCCCCGATCGAGCCGATGCTCGCCAAGCTGTCCGACAGCCTGCCTCGCGGAGACTATCTCTACGAACCGAAGTGGGACGGCTTCCGAGCGATCGTGTTCCGCGGGGGATCCGAGATCTTCATCCAGAGCCGCGACTCGCGGCCGTTCGACCGGTACTTCCCGGACCTGCACGAGGCGCTGCTGGGGCGGCTTCCCAAGGGCTGCGTGATCGACGGCGAGATCGTCATCGCGACACCGGACGGCCTCGACTTCGACGCGCTTCAGATGCGCCTGCATCCCGCCGCGTCCCGCGTGGCCATGCTCGCGGAGAAAACCCCGGCGTCGTTCGTGGCGTTCGACCTCCTCTCGTCCGGCGGCCGCGATCGGATGGCGGCCCCCCAGGAGGAACGCCGCACACTGCTCGAGAAGCTTCTCGCAAAGGCGAGCCCTCCGCTCTACCTGACGCCCATGACCACTAACTATAGGACGGCCGCGGGGTGGCTCGAGCGTTTCGAGGGGGCGGGCCTGGACGGCGTAATAGCGAAGCCGGTGAATCTCCCGTACCAGCCGGGGAAGCGCGCCATGATCAAGGTGAAGCACGTGCGGACGGCGGATTGCGTCGTTGCCGGCTTCCGCTGGCACAAGTCGGGGAAGGACGCGGTCGGGTCTCTCCTCCTCGGCCTGTACGACGACGACGGCGTCCTGCACCACGTCGGCGTGACGTCCTCGTTCACGATGGCGAAGCGGAAGGATCTCGTGAAGGAGCTGACGCCGCTCCGCAAGGACGCCATGAAGGCCCACCCGTGGAGGGCCTGGGCGGAGGCGGAGGGGAACGGAACCCGGATGCCCGGTGGGCAGAGCCGCTGGAGCGCGGGGAAGGACCTCTCGTGGGAGCCGCTCCGCATCGAACGCGTGTGCGAGGTCAAGTACGACCACCTGCAGGGGGACCGCTTTCGGCATGCCGCCACGTTCCTCCGCTGGCGGCCGGACAAGAAACCCCGCGACTGCCGCTACGACCAGCTCGAGGTCACGACCCCCTACGACCTCTCCAGGGTCTTCTCGTCGGGATCCAGGGGCTCCTGACGCGGACGCAGCTTGGCCGGCACGTGCTGGAGATTGACCCGGATCCGCGTCCACGTGGACGATCGCCCGCGCATGCGGTCCACCAGCACGTCGGCGGGCTCCAGGTGTGCGGCGGCTTCGGGGTGCCGCCCCTTCCACCGCTCGAGCCCGGCCAGCGCATCTTGCTTGCGCTTGGCGCGGCCGATCTCGATCAGAGGGTGCTTCTTCGCGCGGGCGCGCGACGGCTGGACGCGCGCGGGCTCGCCGGGCTGCTTCCGGTAGTGGGGCGGCCACGGCGCGTCGCCCTGGCCCTCGGCCTCGTGTCGCGCGGAGAGCTCGAGCAACGGCTCCAGTGACAGTGGAGCCTCGTCGATCCCCGCGTGTCGGTCGCCCAGCTCCGCGAAGCGTCGCGGCATGGTCGCGAGGGTGAAATCGGCGGGGCGCGCCTCCGCCACCTCCTCCCAGTCGAGCGGCGCGGAGACCCGCGCATCAGGGGTGGGACGCACCGAGTAGGCGGACGCGACGGTGCGGTCCTTCGCGTTCTGGTTGTAGTCGACGAAGACGCCGTGCCGCTCCTCCTTCCACCATTTGCTGGTGGCCAGCTTGGGTGCGCGGCGCTCGACCTCCCGCGCGAGCGCGAGCGCGGCGCGACGCACTTCGCCGAAGTCCCAACTCCGCTCGATCCGCACCAGAACGTGCATGCCGCGGCCCCCGGAGGTCTTCGGCCAGCCGGTGAGCCCGAAGTCCGTCAACGCCGCCTCGACCACTTGCGCCACCTTCCGAACCTGCGCCCATTGGACGCCGGGCACAGGATCGAGGTCGACGCGAAGCTCGTCCGGGTGGTCCAGGTCCTCGGCGCGAACAGGGTGCGGGTGGAGCTCGAGGCAGGCCAGGTTGGCGAGCCAGGCGAGCGCCGCCGCGTCGCGCGGAACGATCTCCTCGGCGCTTCTCCCCGAGGGGAAGCGCAGCGACACCACCTCGATCCAGGGCGGGCGTTTCTCCGGGGCGCGCTTCTGATAGAAGAACTCGCCATCGATCCCGTTCGGGTAGCGCACCAGCACGTTGGGGCGGCCGCCCGCGCCGCGCAGCGCTCCCTCGGCGACGGCGAGGTAGTAGCGCGCGAGATCGAGCTTGGTGTATTTCGGCTTCGGAAAGAGGATCTTGCCGGGGTTCGAGATCGAGATCTCGCGGCCCAGGACGACGATCGATTCGTGCTCCGCCACCGTCTAAGAAGTCCGCCGCCGCATTAACCGAAGAGCGCCTTGCGGCGAGCGAGGCTCTCAGGCGGCCAGAGCGACTTTGCGTCGTAGTAGTCTTCGAAGGCCGGCACCGAGTCCGGCAAGGTGATCCACGGCAACTTCGACCGCGTGTAGATGTGGACGTCCGGCGATACAGTCGCGGGGTCGTCCAGGGTTCCTGCGCGAACGAACAAGACCTCGGACCGACCGCCATATTCGCTCCAGACCGCGACCTGGCACGTCGGGCAGCGAAAGATCCGATGCAGCCCGTGCTCTCTGGGTACGGCGACCGCAATCGGCGTTCCGCCGAGCAGTTCGACTCGCGAGGCCTCGATCAGCATGTTGAGCACGAAGGCCGTGCCCGTCTGCCGCTGACAGTTCAGGCAATGGCAGCAGTGGACGAACATCGGTGAGGAAGTCAGTCGATAGCGCAGCTCGCCGCACGCGCAGCCACCCTCCAGTCCGGACATGTGAGCCTCCAGGGGTCGTCGTCCCCGTTATCGCGCCATGAACGCGTCGATTTCCGCTATGAAGCGCGCCGGCTGATCCCACTGGATGAAGTGGCGGCTGTCGTCGATCCTCACGAGCGTTGCGTTGGGCGCGTTGGCATAGAGGCCGGCCATGGAGGCATCGAACTGATCCGCCGGGACCTGCACGTTCGGCGGCTGCGCGTATAGCACGGTGACAGGCGCGCTGATGCGCGCAAGCTCGGGCCGCATGTCGGTGACGACCAGTTCATGAAAGGCGTCGCCGACCGTCTGCCGATCGCTCTCCCGCGCGAGTCGCATGAGCACCGGCTGCATCTGCGTGTTCAAGGTCATGCCCTCGAACAATTGCGCGATGAAGCCCGTCCCGGGCGGAGCCTCGAGGATCTGGGCGCGCGCCTGATCGGCGATGCCGCGGAGTCCTTCCGGCGTTTCTCCCGCCGGACCGAAGAACACGCCCATCGAGGGCATCATGTCGACGACCATGAGGCGTCCCACGACATCGGGATGACGCGCGGCCAGCATCATGCCGATCGTGCCGCCCATCGAATGGCCGATCACTGCCGGACGGTCGAGATCCGCGTCCCGGATGTAGCGCGCCATCTCTTCCGCCACGGGCGCCGACACCGGGCCTTCGACATTGGCACCCGGCGCGGTTCCAGCGAAACCGTTCACCTGCACCAGATGGAGGCGGTAGCGGTCATCCAGCGTTTCGACGACGTCTCCCCACCACTCCTCGCGATGCCCGGTCAGTCCGGGGATCAGGATCACGTCGGGGCCCGATCCACGGGCGACGACGCTCATGCGGTCGGAGACGAACTCACGGTCTGGGGTCGTGGCGCAGGCGGATAGAACCAATACCGCCGCCACCGCGAATTTCTCAAGGCGCCGATGCATGGGAACCTCCAATTATTGGTGACGCGTGGCCCGGTCCGGGTGAACGGAAGGAACGTCGATGAGCTCGACAGGGTCACCGATCGAGAGCTTCCCCGGGCGAACAACGAAGCAGTCCAGGGCGATGGTCCCTCCGAACTCGTGCACGATTCGGAGCAGGACCGAGCGGTCCTGCTCCAGCGTGTCCGGGTGATACGTCGTCATGATACAGCGCTGCCGGAGATCCTCCACTCCGATCACGACACTTCCCGCGACGAGAGTCTTCCCCTCCCACCCGCGCTCCGCGAGGCCCGGCACACCCCCGATGAGGATGTTCGGCCTCAGCCGGCGATGGTCGTACCCCAGGGCCGCGACCGCGCCGTCGGTGGCGACGAGGAGCGGCAGAACGTCGAACCGGTCCGGACCCTCGTGGCGAACGAGGAGGGCGCCCTCGCCGGCGGCCAGGACCACGTCGTGGGCCACCTCGGGCGAGTCCCAGGGTCGCCCGTCGACGCGGGGCTCACCGTCGGGCCCGAGTGTAGCGTGGTGACCGAGGAGTAGAGGCTTCGTCCGCGAGGTCAGTACGCGACCTCTCGCGTTCCGCACCTGGACGAGCCTGTCCCCCACGAAGCCGCTGGTCAGAAGCTCGACCGTTCGAAGGGACTCGCCAGCCATCGATTTCACCGGATAGCGCCACAGCTCGGCGATCCACATCCAGACCTCTCTAGGCGGCTTTTTCGGCGCGCACGACTGGAAAGTCGATGTCCGTCCGCGCTAGCCGATCGAAGGAATTCGTGAAGGCGTTGAGCGCCATGTGGAAGCGCAACGCCGGCAGTGGACTGATCCAACAGCAATATGCCACGCCGCAGCGCAGGAACAACGGCCGGTCAAGCCGGGCCTGGCACCGGTCGGACGGGTCGCTAGACTCGCCAACTCGAGGGCAGCGCTGCACGAACCCATAGCGGGTAAGAATGAGAGACATCGGGGATTCGAAGATCTCGGGATGACGATCGCGGTGAACGGCGGTACCCGGTGATGAGGGAGACCTACGAAGCCAGCTGCCACTGCGGGCGCGTCCGGATCGAGGTCGACGTCGACCTCGCGCAGCCGAGCTTCCGCTGCAACTGCTCGATCTGCCGACGGACCCGGATGTGGGTGGGGGTCGCGATTCCGGAGGGGTTCCGCCTCGTCGCGGGCGAGGAGGAGCTGACTCGGTACGTGTTCGGCCCCGAGAAGAACGAGCACTTCTTCTGCCGCCACTGCGGCGTGCGCGTCTTCGGGGTCGGGAACGAGACGCCGATCGGCAAGATGTACGGGGTCAACGTAGGATGTTTCGAGGGAGTGACGGAGGAAGAGCTGTCGAAAATCCCGATCACGTATGTGGACGGCATGCACGACCGCTGGGACGCCACTCCCCAGTTCTACAGCCACTTGTGAAGCATTGAACCGATTCGGATCGACCCTCACGATCCTGATCTCCATCGCGGCGACACCTGTTCGCCTCGCCGCGCAAGACTCTCGTGTGGAGCTGGACCACGTCTTCATAACGGTGCAATCAGGGGCCGAGGCCGAGATTGCGGCGTTGCGGGCCGCCGGATTCACGGTGGATTCCACGGTATCACGGCATGAAGGTCAGGGGACCGCCTCCGTGGCGGTGATGTTCGGCAATGGCTATCTGGAACTGATCTGGCTGGATCCCACGGTACCCGTCGAGACGCAGCACGAGGAGACGGCGCAGTGGTTCCGGGGCGCCGAGGCGTGGCGCACGAGCGGCCGAAGTCCCTTCGGCCTGGGATTGCACCGCATGCCCGGCGATACCGCGCCTCTGCCCGTGCCCGTCGAGCTCGAGCCCGCCGAATGGCTGGAGCCGGGGGCGGCCTACGAGCTCCTGCGTCAGCCATCCGACACGCTCGCCGCCGAATTCTTCGTGGTGCCTCCGGTCAGCGCGGTACCTTCGTGGATCGAGCGACTCCGCGAGCGGCGCCCCGATCTGCTGCAGCATCCCGGTGGTGGTGGCGAAATCGCTCTGGTGCGTGTCCACGGTCCACCGGAACATCAGCCCGCCGCGTTCCGCGCGCTGCGACCCTGGCGGCTGGAGATGGTTCCCGGGGCGGAGCCGCTGCTGGAGCTCCATCTGACCGGCGGCGGAGGCCAGCGCACGGACCTCCGGCCCGTTCTGCCGCTCGTGGTCGTGCGTTGAACGACGTGCTTCAACAAGGAAACCATCATGCCCGATGCGTGCAGCAGGACTCTCGAGAGGCCGCGGCGACGCGGCGCTCGCTGGACCTCGTTCGTCGGCAACGCTCCCCGGGGTCGAGCCGTGCGCGGCCTGGAGGAGGAAGGAAATCCCAGGCATCGCGTTCGCGTGGAGCACAACCGCGACACGTTGTTGATCCACGTCTCGGGAGAGGACGGCCCGGGCTGGACCACGATCGCGATCGACAGGCCGACTCGTGAGTGGTCGATCGCGCAGCGCCGGCGTCAGTCGGATGCAGCGAAGGCGGCGTACGCGAACCTCTACGTCTGATCCTGTCAAGCCACGCCTACCAGCGAGGTCTTCCATGATCCGGTTCGCGGTCCCGACCCTTGTCGCTTCATTGCTGTGGACGGCTTCCCTGGCGGCGCAATCGGTCCCGGCGCCCGAGTACCTCTACCTCTGGACCGCATCCGAGGACTCCACCCAGCCTGACTTCCTCGCGGTCCTGGACGTGACCGAGGACTCGATCCGCTACGGCCGACTGCTTACCACGCTCCCGGTGCCGGGGCTTCGGAATGTGCCGCACCACACAGAGCACGAACTGTCGGCCGACCGGCAGCTCTTCGCCAATGGTTTCGACGCGGGGAAGACCTTCATCTTCGATTTGACCGATCCAGCGCGTCCGCGGCTCGCGGGGGAGTTCGGGGACCTGGAGGGATACAGACATCCGCACTCGTACGTGCGACTGCCGGGCGGGAACGTCCTCGCGACGTTCCAGATGCGGCACGGGCCGGATGGCATGACCCCGGGCGGTCTCGTCGAGCTGACGCCGGCGGGCGAGCTCGTGCGCTCGAGCTCGGCGAACACACCAGGCCTCGATCCCGCGACCCGGGTCTACAGCGCCGCGGTGGTGCCCGCGCTCGACCGGATCGTCACCACGACGACCGACATGGACGGCGACTCCCCGGCCTCGCGCCAGCTTCAGATCTGGCGGCTTTCCGACCTCGCGCCGCTCCACACGATCACGCTTCCCGACGGAGCGGCCGGCGACGAGTCCACGCTGACCGCCGAGCCGCGTATCCTCGCCGACGGCCGAACGGTGCTGGTCTCCACGTTCAGTTGCAGCCTCTACCTCATGGAGGGGCTGGAGACCGAGACGCCGAGCGCGCGTCTCGTGGCGACCTTCCCGCGGAAGCCGGACACGTACTGCGCGATCCCGGTCATCGTGGGGGACTACTACCTGGTCACGGTCCCCGCCTGGAGCGCGGTCGTGAGCCTCGACATCAGCGAACCCGCCGCTCCGCGGGAGGTGTCGCGCGTGACGCTCGGGGCCGACGACGTGCCCCACTGGATCTCGGTATCGGCGGACCGGCGGCGCGTGGCGATCACCGGCTATGGCGCCATGCAGCACCGCGTGCTGATTGCTCGCTTCGATCCCGAGAGCGGGCACCTAGCGCTGGACGAGCGCTTCCGGGAGGAGGGGAGCGACGAGGCCGGCTTCCGGATGGACGAGGAGACCTGGCCTCACGGAGGGCAGGCGAAGGGGATCCCGCACGGCGCGGTGTTCAGCCGACCCTGATCGGGGACGGTCGCTTCGACGGAGACCGGTATCGATACCACCGAAGGCCGGGTTACTGAGATCGGAGCTCGCCGCGTGGCGGACAAAGTCCTACGACGAGCTGTCCGCACTGGTGGACGAGTCGCGGCACGTCGAGCGTAGCGGCCGGAGCGACGCCCGATGGCGGGTCAATCCCTCCGGGGTTGGATGCCTCAGGCCCGCGAGGTACGTTCCCCGTAGTCGCCGCGAATCCTGGCGCGACCCGCCCCCAGCCCAAGGAGACAGAATGGCCAGGACCAAGGTCTTAGTGATAGCGGAAGTCGAGGACCCGGCGAAGTGGGAGGATGGGTTCCGAACGCACGGCAAGCTCTTCAAGAAGATGACGGTGAAGAAGGCGATCGACTTCGGGATCTCGGGTAACCGGGCCGCGGTCTGCTGCAAGCCCGATGACCTCGAGAAGTTCATGGAGATCCTCGATTCGCCCGCGACGGCGGAGGCCATGGAATTCGATGGAGTGAAGCGGGAGACGGTCCAGGTGTTCATCCTCGACAAGGAGTTCAAGGTCTAGCGCTCGTCGGGTGCGGCGCCATGGCCGCAACCGTCGATTCCATGAGGGTGTCTCATTCTCCGGATTCGGGTTCCTGACCTGAGCCGGAGCGTGCGAATGCGTGTTTTCCTGATGTCCCTCGCGGTATGCGCGGCGAGCTGCGCTCGTCCTTCTGCACCACATCCTTCCCAGAGTATGAGCACCTCCGACACCGCCGCAGTTCGGCGCGAGATCGAGCAGTGGTACGACGAGAATGAGCGCGCCTTCCTTGCCGAGGACATAGACGCCATCATGGCCCTCCGAACGGAGGATTTCCATGCCGTGACGCCCGATGGCGCGGTGCAGGACCGCGCCGCGATGGAGCAGTACACTATTGGCCTGCTCAATGGGATCGAGCGCTGGATCTCGATGGACTTCGACCTCGACAGTCTGGAAGTCGCCGGCGACCTGGTGCGGGCCGCCGTACGGCAACACCTCGTACGCATGGCGCTGCGGCCCGACGGTCTCGTGCACCACGTCGAGACGTGGGCCACGCAACGCGAGACGTGGCGGAGAGCTCCGGCCGGCTGGAAGCTCTACCGCGTCGAAGGCGTCCGCGATCAACGCCGGCTCGTCGACGGTCAGCCCGACTAGCCGCCGGCTCCTACCCGCCCGCTACGGGCCCGAGTAGGCTCGTCGTATCATGAGGGATTCCGCGGTCGAGGTCCGGGACGCCGGGGAAGCGGAGATCGGTCGACTGGCCAGGCTCTGGTACGACGCGTGGCAGGATGCGCACGCCAGGATCGTACCGGTCGAATTGCCGAGGCTTCGCACGGTGGAAAGACTCGAAGAGCGCCTCGCGGCCATGCTTCCGAGCGTGCGAGTGGTCGATCTGTCCGGCGATCCCGCCGGACTGTGCGCGATCGAAGACGACGAGCTCCATTTGCTCTACGTATCGGCAAAGGCGCGCGGCTCGGGCGTCGCGGCCGCCCTGCTCGCTGATGCCGAGGCCCGCCTCTCGCAAGGCGGTGTCGAGGTCGCCTGGCTCGCGTGTGCCATCGGAAACGAACGAGCCGCGCGTTTCTATGAGAAGCGCGGGTGGCGACGTGTCGGGACCGAGGTCAAACAGCTGGAAACGCCGAATGGAGACTTTCCACTCCAGGTCTGGCGGTACGAGAAGCGCCTGCGGTGATCGGGCCCCGGTGAAGGCCATCCACTACACGGAGTATGGGTCCCCGGACGTCCTTCGTCTCGTGGACGTACCGACGCCGAGCCCCGAGGACGACGAGGTCCTGCTCCAAGTCCGTGCCGCAGCGGCGAATCCCCTCGACTGGCGCCTGATGCGGGGCTCGCCGTATGGAATTCGCATCATGACAGGCCTCAGGAAGCCCAGAGACGCCCGGCTCGGCGTCGACGTGGCCGGCCGGGTGGAGGCGGTGGGCGCGAATGTCACGGAGCTCCGCCCGGGCGATGACGTGTTCGGGTCCTGCAAGGGAGCCTTCGCCGAATATGCGTGCGCTTCCCGAAGAACCGTGGTGCGGAAGCCGGCAAGCGTGTCGTTCGCGCAGGCGGCGGCCGCCGTCGTCGCAGGGGTAACCGCATTGCAGGGGCTTCGCGACCGGGGGCGCCTCCAGCCGGGACAGAGAGTTCTCATCAACGGCGCCGCGGGCGGCGTGGGGACTTTCGCCGTGCAGATCGGGAAGTGGCTCGGCGCGGAGGTGACGGGCGTCTGCAGCACACGGAACGTGGATATGGTTCGAGGGCTCGGCGCGGAGCGGGTCGTGGACTACACGCGGGAGGATTTCGTGCGGAGCGGTCCGTATGACCTGATCCTCGACATGATCGGCAATCGCTCGCTGTCCGAGTTCAGACGCGCTCTGAAACGGAGGGGGACGCTGGCGCTGGTTGGCGGAAAGCTCCGCTGGATGCCCGCGGCTGCCGTCGTGTCGCCGTTCGTGAGCCAGCGCCTGCTTCCGGTTCTGGCGAAGGTCCGCAAGGAGGACCTGACCACCCTTCGGGAGCTGTTCGACTCAGGGGCAGTGACGCCGGTGATCGATCGCGCGTACTCGCTCTCGAGCGTCCCGGAGGCGATCCGGTACCTGGAGGAGGGACGCGCGCGGGGGAAAGTCGTGATCGTGATGGACGGCCCGCACGAGCGGGGGTAGGCTGGAAACGAGTCCAGCGGGCCACGGGGCGGAGGTCGTCCTCATGCCGGGGGTCCACTTCCTGATGATGGACGTCGTCGAGCGGGGAGGGCGGACGAGCAGGTCCGGAGATGCATCGTGACACGTTGATTCTCCACGCCGGATACCGCGCGCACCGGGAAGCGGGCGCGTTCCTCGCCGGTCCGCAATTCTCCTCGACCTACACGGCTCCGGGGGAACCCTCGAGTCATCCTCTGACGTACGGGCGGTTCCATAATCCCACCTGGACCGCGTGGGAGGAGGCGCTGGGAGTACTCGAGGGCGGACAGGCGGTAGCGTATGCATCGGGCATGGCTGCGGTGGCCGCGGTCTTCGGGGTCAGTCTGAGGCCTGGCGACGCGATCGTGCTTCCCGCGGACTCGTACTACACGATTCGCATGCTCGCATCCGATTGGCTGAAGGCGATCGGAATCGAGGTGCGTCTGGCCCCGACACGCGACGATGCGCAGGTGGGCCTTCTCGAAGGCGCGCGGCTCCTCTGGATCGAAACCCCTACGAATCCGCAGCTCGACGTCTGCGACATCGCGGCGTTGGTCCGGACAGCGCGGTCCCACGGTGTGCTCGTCGCCGTAGACAACACCACCGCTACGGCATGGCTGCAACAGCCGCTGGCGCTGGGTGCGGACTACGTGGTGGCCTCCGATACCAAGGCGCTGACCGGCCACAGCGACCTCGTCCTCGGCCATGTCGCCACCTCCGACCCCGAGCGCGTGTCGGCTCTGCGGACCTGGCGTACGCAGCATGGCAGCATTCCGGGGCCCATGGAGGTCTGGCTGGCGCATCGGTCGCTTGCGACGTTGCCATTGCGGCTCGATCGCCAGTGCGCCTCCGCTCACCAGCTGGCCGACTTCCTGACGTCGCAGAGCACGGCAGAAGCCGTGTACTATCCGGGACTTCCCGACCACCCGGGACATGCCATTGCGAGGCGACAGATGGAGAGCTTCGGAAGCGTGGTGAGCTTCGACCTCGGAACGCGGGCGCGCGCCGAGGGCTTCCTGAGCGCGCTCTCACTCGTCCGCGAGGCGACGAGCTTCGGCGGGGTTCACTCCACCGCCGAGCGGCGAGCCCGCTGGGGCGGCGACGCGATCAGCGAAGGGTTCATTCGATTCAGTGTGGGCTGCGAATCAGCCGACGATATCCTGAACGATGTCGCCCGTGCGCTGAAGTCCGCGGCTGGATAGTCCGCGATGCGATGAGGCCCTGGGGCCAATGCACGAGGAGGAGGCCAAACCCATGCTGATAGCTGACCGAACGATCCTGCTTCCCTTGCTGGTCCTGTCCGCAGCCGCGTTTGGTGCCTGCGGAGACACGGGCGAGGCCGGCGATGACCAGGCGACGGTCGCCACGGCGGACGAGGAGTCGGACGCCGCCCGACCCGGAAGCGAAACCGGCGCCCGCACCGACCCGTCGTGCCCGCCCGAGACCGACGTGGCCGCCGCAGTCGGACATCCCGTGCGGAGCAAGCCGTACGGCGGGGGTTGCTACTACGAGACCCCGGATTTCGCCGCCTCCGTCACGATCATGGTGATGTCGCCCGGTCAGGCGGATCAGGTGGAGCAGGAGATGCGCGACGCGGCGGCGCCAAGCAGCGCGCAGGTCGTGTCCATCGACACGGGGGATCGCGGCCATGCATGGGGCTCGCCGGGCTACGGCCAGGGCTACGTGGTCGCCGGCGAGCGCGCCTGGATGGCGGACGTCTCGATTACCTCCGGTGACGACGGCGACAAGCGGGGCGCGGTGATCGAGATCCTCGAGATGATGATCGACTGAGGACGATCAGGCTCGCCATCGGGAGGGTCGGCGAAACTCCTTCCGCTCATCGACCGTAGGATCCCGCATGACGACAGCGACTCTGCCGAGGCCGCGATCGCAGGCGGTCTCGTTCCTGTCCCGGCAGCGCCTGCCGGCGAGCGACATCCGGATCATCGATCCCGCGCGCGAGACACGCGTCGCCCTCGCGTTCGCGGTGGCATACATCGGCGCCGCATTCGTCACGGGTCTCATCGAGCGCGCGTGGCCGGCGCCCCTATGGGGCGCCAGCGCGCTCACGTCCGACGCGACCTACGCGCTCGGCTTCAAGATCGGGCTCCTGCTCGTCGTGCCCGCCATCGCCATCCGGCGCGCGGGCTACACGATGGACGATCTCTTCCTCGGGTGGCGGCCCACGGTGGGGTCCGTATCGAGGATCGTGACCCTGTTCGTCGCGGGACTGTTGCTGAACGCCTCCAGAATCGCGCCCATTCGGGCTGCGGTCGACGGGCTGCCGCCGCTCGAGGCCGCGCTGCGGGTCGGGTTCGGTTGCATCCTGGTGCTCTTCTGCGCGGGGATTCCCGAGGAGCTCGTCTACCGCTGGGGACTACAGACCCGTCTCGAGCGCGCGTGGGGGCGCGTGGCCGCGATTCTCGTAACGGCCGTCCTGTTCACCGCCTGGCACCTGCCGACGCGGTACTTCCTCGCGGAGGGCGCCGAGGGGACGGCCGGCGACCTGGGATCGGTGCTCCTCGGCACCGGGCTTCCGGTCCTCGTCGTCGCCCTCATTCTCGGGTGGGCGTGGGACCGGTGGCGGAACCTCCCCGCGCTCGTCATGCTCCACTGGGGCGTGGACACGCTTCCATCGGTGGCATCGCTCCTGAAGCTCCCCGTTGGCGACCACTGAATCAGGTGGCACCACCTTCATCGGGCGATTGAGGTAGGACGGATGACGTTCATCGATTGGTCGAACTCCGACGAGATGCTGGGGCTCCTGTCCGAGTACGTCGCGGACGAGCGAGACAGCGCATGGGGGGATCCCGCTCGTGAATCCTTCCTGGTCGATCTCTCTGCCCGCCTGACGGAGCTCACCGATCGGCTCGACGCGATGTCTCCGGATGAGGTGATCGAAGGATTGCGCGCGATCCATCGCTCGCAAGCCGAAGAGTTCGGCGGCGACCCTGTGCTCGTCCACGTCGAGGCCTGCATCGAGGAGCTGGAGCGGATCGGGGGCCAGCGCGACTGAGGGAACTCAGCGCTCGCGGCGCCCGAGAAGGAGCGCTACCGGGATCGCGAATGCGAGGCTTCCGACGAGCGAGAGAAATACGAACCGACCCCACCCGAGTCTGGTTAGTCCCCATTTCCGGAACAGCCAGGCGAGGGTAACCACCAGGAGCATAGCCTCCCCGATGAACGCCAACGCGAGGGGATTCGCGAGCGCTTCCGACATCGCCTCCGGCCGGGCAAACATGCTCCAGATGAACACCCCGTTGATGCCGAGCAGGCCGACCGCGCCCAGCACGACGAGCCAGAAACGTTCCGCGCGTGTGTATTCCATCGTCGTCCTCCTCTTAGCCGTTTGCGTTGTCATCCCGCAGAGATCCCACGACGTTTCCCGCCATGCCGCAGAAGGATCTCCTCATGTACGGCCGGCTGGCGAGCTGGTGGCCGCTCTTGTCCGCCCCGGCGGACTACGCGGAGGAGGCGGACTTCTACCGGCGGGTCCTCGAGGGGTCGGGCGTCCATCCGCTCGAGGCGGTTCTCGAGCTGGGCAGCGGGGGCGGGAACAACGCGTCTCACCTGAAGCGCCGATTCCGCATGACCCTCGTCGACCCTTCCCCTCACATGCAGGCGGTCAGCCGCGCGCTCAACCCCGAATGCGAGCACGTCCTGGGTGACATGCGGAGCGTACGACTGGCTCGCGAGTTCGACGCCATCTTCGTACATGACGCGATCGCCTACATGACGAGCCGCCGCGATCTTCTTCGCGCTATGCGCACGGCGCTCGCCCATTGCCGACCCGGGGGCGCGGCGCTCTTCGTCCCCGACAACGTCACCGAAACCTTCGAGCCGCGCACCCGACACGGCGGCCACGACGAGAACGGGCGTGGCCTGCGCTACCTGGAATGGGTGTGGGATCCGGACCCTTCCGACACGACTGTCGTCGCCGATTACGGGTTCCTTCTCAGGGAGCAGGACGGCTCCGTTCGCATCGAGCACGATCGTCACGAGGTCGGGCTCTTCCCGCGCGCGGTCTGGATCGATTCGCTAGAGGAGGCGGGGTTCGGGGAAGTCGAGAGAATCCTGTTCGAGGACTCGGCGGTCGAGTGGGGGCTCGAACTGTTCCTGGGGCGGGCCCCACGGAAAGTAGCACTCCACTTCTGTACTCCCTTGCTCTCTGCGCGGCTTCCGCGACGCTCGAGGGGATTCTCGCGGGTCGCAGCGTCCAGGCGCGGTTCGCCGAGCTCCGGCTCCCTCGGTATTCTCCTCCTCTGGTCCTGTGGATCGTGATCGGCGTCCTCTGGTCCTGTGGATCGTGATCGGCGGTCTCTTCTACGTCATCTGCTTCACGGTCGCGTATCGCCTGTTCCGCCTGCCCGCGTCCGGCCTGCGCGACGCCGGAATCGTACTGCTCGTGTGCATGATGCTCATGAACGCGCTGTGGAACTACCTCTTCTTCCGGGCGCGGAACCTCTTCGTCCTGACGCTCGAGCTCGAGCACGTCGCAGCCCTTGCCCTGTCGCCGTACATCCTCTACCTGGGCTATGCGATCGCGTGGGGATACGGGCTGTCGAAGCGGAACCCCGAGCAGGCGGCCTGACGGCGCCTGCTGCGATGGTCCCCGACTACGCGTCCGCGAGCTGCGAGAGGTGGGTAAGCACGCACGACCAGCGAGCGCCCCGCCGGACGAACACGGAGGACACTCGCTCGTTCAGGTAGAAGGGCTGGCCCCGATACGCTCCGCCCGACACACCCTTCGAGATCACGACCGCCACGTCCCCAAAGAGCCGGATATCCGGCTCGTGGGTCTCCATGACGTCGTGCGTGAGGTCGCCGGATCGCACGAGCTCCAGGAACCGATCCTTGCCCCCCACGCTTCCGTCGGGCCCGACGATCGTCCAGTCGGCGGTCATGAAGGACCCGATCGCGTCCGGGTCGTTCGCGACCATCGCCCGGTCCCACGCCTGGATGGCGGCGATCAGCTCGGCCTCGGCGGGGACCCGGGCGGCCGGCCCAGTGTCCGGATCAGGCATTCCGGGATGCGTACCGGTGGTGGAGCATGAGGTCGTTGCCGTCCGGATCGGTGAACAGCGCCATATGGCAGACCCCCGTGTCGAGCGTGTCGCCCAGGAAGGCCACGCCCTTCGCCTCGAGCTCGGCGCGCGCGGCCGCGACATCGTCGACGTGGAGGGCGGGATGGGCGTTCTTCTGCGGGGCGAAGGGGAGTCCGAACCTCTCCGGCTCCCAGATCCCGAAGCACGTGTTTCCAGCCCAGAACTCGTACTTCGCGTGGTCGTCGGGCCGGAGACCCAGGGTTTCCACGTAGAACGCCCGGGAACGCTCCGCGTCCCGCGAGGGCACCCCGACGAAATCGAGTCCGTTGATCATCCGTACCTCCTGGTGGATGGTTGCACCAATTCGGCGACGGTTCGCCTCAGCTCTTCGCCCACGGCCGCAGCACCGCGTACTCCGGCACCGCGGTGATGCTCTCACGCGTCACGCGCAGGAGCTCGCGCTCCTCCAGGTGGCCGATCGCATCCTGCACGCCGCGCTTCGACAGGCCGGTGCCCTCCGCGATCCGTCGGAGCGTGAGCCGGGACTCGCCGTCCAGCGTCCGCCGCCACACGAAGAGATAAACGAGGAAGGCGGATGGAGAGCGGTCGTGTCCGACCAAGTCCCGCATCAGGACGTCGAGCACGTAGGCGTCGACCTCGATCGTGGACTTGCCAGAGCGCTTCGACTGCCGAGGATCCCCGGGGTTCATTCGCGCGAATATAGCACTGGCTGCCATAGCGAGAGATGCGCGCCTTGAATCGGGCTCGGCGGTCGGTATGCTGGAGGGCAACGTCCACCACCGATCACGCATTCCCGCCGGATATCCACCAGGAGGACCGATGATCAAGCGCGTGAAGTTCGTCAGCATTCCGGTGACCGACGAAGACCGGGCTCTCGCTTTCTATACGAAGGGACTCGGGTTCGAGGTCATGACGGATCAGTCCTATGGAGAGGGGAAGCGCTGGATCGAGCTCGGGATCCCGGGCGCGGAGACGCGCGTGGTCCTCCACCGGCCCGACGACGATGCCGGGATCGGCATCTTTCAGGGAGCGGCATTCATGGCGGACGACGTCGTGGGCACGTGCCGGGAGATGGCGAAGCGGGGGGTCGAGTTCGTACAGGAGCCCAAGACCGAGTCCTGGGGAACCTCTGCCATCTTCAAGGACCCGGACGGGAACACGTTCGTCCTGGGCTCGAAGTAGATACCCGGCCGGAGGCTCGGATCGTAAACTGCGTGGGTCCTGCTCACCCTCGCCCATGTCAGGAGGTCCGCGGTGCCGAAATCGACGCTCTCGTTCCTCGTTCTGGCAATTGGCTTGATGCTCGCCGCCTGCGAGAGCCAGCCGTCGGAGGAAACTCCCGAGACTCCCGCCGACACGGTCGCCGTCGGGCCCGCGATCTCCCTCGCGGACATCGAAGGAACATGGAACATGCGGTACACACCGGTGACGGGGGACACCGCGGTGACCACCGCACAGGTCCAGGTCACCGCGGAAGGATGGACCCTATACCTACCGGAGCGCGATCCCATCCGGGCGGAAGTGACCATAGGGGGCGACAGCCTGATCGTCGTGGAAGGCCCGTACGAGAGCATTCGGCGTCCGGGAACCATGGTGACGATGAGCAGCGTCTACCGCCTGGACGGCGATCGCCTGGTGGGCGTGGCGGCGGCCCGATACGCGGCGGGAGGGATCGACTCGCTGCTCGTCATGATGAGCGAGGGCACGCGGGCGCCGTGACCCGACAGGCGCCGGTATCGCCTCGCTGAGGTGTCGGACCGGTTGCACCTGAACGTGCCGTTTCCGTCGACCGTCAGCCCCGCTGTGTTCTCGTAACCACAGCTGTTCTCGGAACCAGTCGAGGTAGTCACATGAACACTCCGTTTCGACTGATCGCTTTACCCTCCGAGCAATTCGCGGCTCTGTTCGAACAGAGCGAGTCAGAGCTGGAGACCAAGGGCGCTCGTCGAATGACCGTCGATGAGAAGCCGGGGTACCCCTGCCGGGTGAGTCTTGCCGAAGCTGAAGTTGGTGAGACCGTCTTGCTCATGCCGTTCACTCATCACGATGTGTCCTCTCCATACCGTGCATCCGGACCGATCTTCGTCCGTGAGGGTGTACCGACCGCGACCCCCCGAGCAGGGGAGATTCCAACCATGTTCAGGCATCGACTCCTGTCCATCCGGGGGTATGACACATCCGCGATGATGCTTTCCGCAGAGGTGGTGAATGGAAGTGAGCTCGAGGAGAGCATTCGGCATGCATTCGAAAACGAGGCAGTGAGCTATCTGCACATCCACAATGCTCGCCCCGGCTGCTACAACTGTCGGGTCGAGCGTGCCTGAGGTCGGCTGGAAATGGGAGATGCAAGGGTGAGAAGAAGCATGTTCCGATGGATCGTGCTCGGCATCGTGATATGCGGGCGGGGGGTCCCCGGGGATATCAGGGCACAGGAGCCAGCCGGCGAGCGGGTCATGGTGTTTCGCGACGGCTACGGAGTGCCGCACGTCTTCGGCCCGACCGACGCGAGCGTCATGTTCGGGACGGCATGGGTGCAGGCCGAGGAGGACTGGCCGGCGGTCGAGCGGAACTTCCTGCGCGCGTCCGGGCGCGGGGCGGAGCTGCTGGGTGAGGAATCCCTCGGCGACGACTACATCGCGCGCGCGCTCGAGATCCCGCGCCTCTCCCGGGAGGAATACGAGCGGTCCGATCCGCGGATGAGGGCGCTCCTCGACGCCTACGCCGCCGGGTTCAACGCGTACCTGGCGTCCCGGCCGGACGCTCGAGGGCTCCTCGAGCGCGTCGAGCCGTGGCACACGCTGGCGCTCATTCGCTTCAAGTACCACCAGCTCGAGTTCCTGGCGTACGCGGACTTCGAACAGGAACATCTCGAGCGGCTGCTGCGGGACGGCTGGCCCGGAGGCGGCGACGGGAGCGCGGCGGTCACGCCGGCCTCGAACACCGAGGACTTCCACAGGGGCTCCATCATGCGCTTCGCCTCGACCATCCGCGGACCCATGGGTGACATCCCGCTGGGCTCGAACGAGTGGGCACTGGGGCCGTCGAGAACGGCGGGCGGGACGACGATGCTCCTCGTCAACCCGCACCAGTCGTTTTTCGGGGTCGAGCGGTACGTGGAGATCCACTTCCACAGCGACGAGGGGCTGGCCTTCAGCGGTCTCTCGCGCTTCGGGTTCCTGCTTCCCTACATGGGCAACAACGCGCGGCTCGGTTGGACGTACACGGACAACTACGCGGACATCAGCGACCTGTACGTCGAGCGCTTCGACGACCCCGCCGCGCCGCTCACCTACCGGTACGGCGACGGAACGCGGACGGCTGAGACGTGGACCGAAACCGTGAAGGTAGCCGACGGCGGCGAGCGGACGCTGCGGTTCTGGAAGACGCATCATGGAGCGATCGTCGGGCTCGACGAAGAAGGGCGTCCGCTCGCCGCGAAGCTCGCTCGGCTCGAAGACGGCGGCTGGTTCGCGCAGCTCGACGCCATGATCCGCGCGCAGAGGCTGGAGGAGTTCCAGGCCGCGGTCGGCCGACTCGGCATCGCCTACATGAATCTCATGTATGCGGACGCCGACGGGAACATCTGGTACCTGTACGGCTCGGCGGTTCCGCGACGGGATCCGTCGTTCGATTGGAGGGATCCGGTCGACGGCAGCGACCCGCGGACCGAGTGGGGAGACTACCACCCGCTCGAAGACCTCCCGCAGATCCTCAACCCCTCATCGGGCTTTCTCCTCAACACGAACTCCGCGCCCTTCGTCGCGACCGACAGCGTGCCGTTCACGCGGGAGGACTTCCCCCCCTACATGATCGGGGACGAGGAGGACAACTGGCGCGCGCGGTCCTCGCGTCGCGTCCTCGAGGGCATGGGCTCGGCGACGTTCGACGAGTTCGCTCACAGCGTATGGGACACGCGGCTCTCGATGGCCGACAGCCTCATCCCGGCCCTGGTCGAGCAGTGGGAGGCGCTCGCCGCGCTGGACGCAGAGCAGGTCCCCGCGGCGCTCGCACCCGGCTCCGCGGGGCGCGGTGCGGTGGCGGCCGCGATCGAGCGCTTCCAGGCCTGGGACCGCCGGGCCACGATCGAGTCGGTCGAGACGAGCTGGTTCGTCCTCGGGCTCGAGCGGTGGTTCCTGGACTACTTCGAGCGCTCGGATCGCCCGCCGTTCGCGCACCTCGAGGCGCTCGCTGCCGCGCTGGCGGGCATCGAACGGGACTGGGGCCGGACCGAGGTCGCGTGGGGTGAGCTCAACCGTCTTCAGCGGCCCCCCTCCCAGGACCCCGACGACTTCTCCGCGGATCTCCCGAGCCTCCCGGTCGCGGGCGCCCCTGGGGCGGCGGGGTCGGTCTTCGTATTCCACGCCCAGTTCGGCTCGACGGCCGTCCGCTACGGCGAGCACGGCAACTCGTTCATGAAGGTGATCGAGTTCGGTCCCGTCCTGCGCGGCCGCTCGCTGCTCGTCTTCGGACAGAGCGGCGACCCCGACTCGCCCCACTTCTTCGACCAGGCGCAGCTCTATTCCGACCGTGAGTTCAAGCCCGCGTGGTTCACGCGTGAGGAGGTCGAGGCGAACGCGGTCGAGTCGTACGCGCCGGGAGAAGGGCCGTAATCGACGGGATCGTGTAGACTCCGATCTGCTCGAGGAGCGGGTTCGCAGGAGGGGACCGCTCGAAATCGGCGCGCCGGGTCTCGGCATGCGAGACCAGGGCGTCAATCACGCAACGAAGGAAAAGGTAGAGAAAATGGCCAAGGGCAAGGTGAAGTGGTTCAACGACGCGAAGGGGTTCGGCTTTATCGAGCAACAGGGTGGTCCGGACGTCTTCGTCCACTTCTCGGCGATCGCCGGAGAAGGCTTCAAGTCTCTGAGCGAGAACGACGAGGTCGAGTTCGACGTCGAGCAGGGCCCCAAGGGCCCGCAGGCGACGAACGTCCGACGCGTTTCCTCGAGCTCCTGACGAGCACCATTCCCGCGGGCGCCCGTCGCCCGCGCTGAAGCAAGGAGTCCCCGCCGGGCAATCGGCGGGGACTTCGGTTTTTGCGGCCCCGCCAGGACACCCCGGGCGCGGTACCGCGGGGCAGCTGCTTGACCCCTTACCGCGCCCGGCTATTGTGCATCAACTCCGGAGGATCATGCGCGGCGAGCGCTCCGTCACCACCATCCTGTTCACCGACATCGTGGGCTCCACCGAGCGCGCGGCGGAGCTCGGGGACCGCGTCTGGCGCAAGCTCCAGGCGGAGCACCACGCACGCGTGCGAAAGGAGCTGCGCCGCTTCGGCGGCCGCGAGGCGAACACCGCGGGCGACGCGTTCCTGGCGGCGTTTACGCGTCCGGCGAGCGCGCTCCGGTGCGCGCATGCGATCCGCGAATCGATCCGGGAGCTGGGTCTAGACATCCGCGCCGGCCTGCACGCCGGCGCAGTCGAGGGCTCGGGTCGCGATATCGGCGGACTCGGAGTCCACATCGGTCAGCGGGTGGAGAGCGCGGCCGCACCGGGGGAGATCCTCGTCTCGGGTACCGTGCGCGAGCTCGTAGTCGGCGCGGGATTCCAGTTCGATGACCGGGGCGAGCGCGAGCTCAAGGGAGTGCCCGGCAAGTGGCGACTCTACGCCCTGACCGCCTTGCCCCCCGGTCCTACGTTTCGCACCGGGCGCTGGGTCCCCGAGGTTTCCTACCGCACGGCCGGAATGCTCGCGGGGGCCCTCCTTCTCGCCGCCGTGGCCATGCTCCTCTGGCGCGGCGTGCCCGGTAGCGGTGGCGGGTCGGCGAGTGGAACCGGGATCTCGCGGTCCGTCATAGCTCCGATGCCGTTCACGATTCGCGGAAGCGACGAGATCGCCTATCTCGGCGAGGGCATGGTGAACCTCCTCGGGCGGAAGCTCGACGGCGCGGGGGACTTGCGCGCGGTCGACGCGCGCGCGCTGCTGGGTCGCGTGGAGAGATCGGGAGCGGGCGATCTCGACCCTCCCGAGGCGGCCGAGATCGCCCGGGGACTAGGCGCCGGCCTCTTCGTCCTGGGAGAGATCGTCGAAGCGGGCGACCGGCTGCGGATCGACGCGGTCCTCTACGATACCGAACGGACCGAGGTCCTCGCGGAGGCGAGCGGCGAAGGAACCGCGGAGGAGGTGTTCGCGGTCGTCGACGAAGTGGCGGCTGGCATCCTGGGGAACCTCCACGGCGATACAGGCTCGCGGGTCGAGCGGATCGCCGCCGTCACAACCTCCTCCCTGCCCGCCCTGAAAGCGTATCTGACCGGCGAGCAGGCCTTCCGCGCCGGCGATTACCAGCGCGCGATGGAGTCCTTCCAGGAGGCGGCCGCGGAGGACAGCCTGTTCGCCCTTGCCTATCACCGGCTCGCGGCGGCCGCGGAATACGTGATCCTCCCCGATCTCGCGGTCGAAGCGTCCGAGAAGGCGCTGCGTCTCGCGGATCGTCTTTCCGAGCGGGACCGCGCGCTACTCGAGGCATCGGTGGCGTTCCGTCGCGGGGATGCGGAAACCGCCGAACGCCTGTACCGCTCGATCCTCGGGCGCTGGCCCGACGACGTGCAGGCGTGGTTCGATCTCGGCGAGGTGCTCTTCCATTACAACTACGTGAGGGGCGGCACGCCCGCCGACGCGCGGGAACCGTTCCAGCGGGTGCTTCACTTCGATCCAGAGAACAGCTCCGCGATGCTTCACCTGATCCGGCTGGACGCGGCCGACGGTCGGCTCGCTGCGATGGACTCCCTCATTTCGCGCTACCTCGCCATTGCCGGAGGCGGGGAGCGCGCCCTGGAAGTAGAGCCCCTGCAGGCCTTCGTCCACGGAGACGCGCGCCGTCAGGCGGACGTTCTGAACAGGCTGGCGAGCGCCTCGGACGTCACGTTGCAGCTGGCGATCTACAGCGTCGCCTCCTTCGGGGGGGAGCTGGAGGATGTCGAGCAAATTGCGCGCACATGGGTCGGGGCCGGCCGATCGACGGGGTTCGAGGGGATGGGGCGCCTGGTGCTGGCCCATGCGTACCTCGGCGGCGGCAAGGTGCGGGAGGCCGGCGCGGAGATCGAGCGCGCGCGCGGACTGAGCGCGCCGGCGTACGTGACGTACTACGCGACCATCGCGCGGCTCCTGCCGTGGGTGCCGGTCTCGGACGCGGAGCTGGAGGAGCTCCTCGCGGAGGCGCGGGCGCTTCCCATGACCGCGCGCGAAGACCCGAACCCGAGCCGCGACCACGAGGGAATAGAGCCGTACGTCCGACTGGTGCTGATCGGTCTCCTCGAAGCGCGGCTCGGTCGTCCGGAGGCGGCGCGAAAGGCCGCCCTGGAGCTGGAAGCGCTCGGCGGAACGCCGTTCGCCCACACCCTCGGGGTGGACCTCGCCCGCACCGTCGAGGGGTACGCGCGTTGGCTGGAGGGGGACGCACAGGGAGCGCTGCGGTCGTTCGAGGCGATGCCGATGGAAGCGGGCTACGCGCTCCTCTTCGTCAGCGAGCTCTACTCCCACGGCTTCGTGCGCTTCCTCCGCGCGCGGTCGCTCCAGGCGCTCGGTCGCGGCGCGGAGGCCGAGGGATGGTACCTGGGCCTGACCGCGGCACCCTTCGAGCTCGCCCTACGGGGACCGGCGCTCTTTCACCTGGCCGAGATCCGGGAGGCGTCGGGCGATCGAGAGGGTGCAGTGAGGTTCTACCGGGAGTTCACGCAGCTCTGGAAGGATGCGGATCCCGAGCTCCAGCCGATGGTCGCGGAAGCTCGGGCGGCGCTGCGGCGGCTCGGCGCTTGAGCGGCAGGGACGCGGAGGTAGCGGTCGTCGGTGCGGGCGCCGCGGGCCTCATGGCCGCGCGGACGCTCGTCGACGAGGGTCTCGACGTCGTCGTGCTGGAGGCGCGGAAGCGGCTCGGCGGGCGAATACTCACCCTCCGCCCTCCCGACCTGCCTTGCGCCGTCGAGCTGGGGGCGGAGTTCGTGCACGGCGACGCGCCGCTCACGCGGAGAATCCTCCGCGAGGCGGACGTCGAGCTCGTGTCGCTCGACTCCGAGCAGTTCCAGGCGCGCGGCGGCCGCATCGTGCATGCCGAGGCATGGGGGTCGATCGAGCGGGTCATGGAGGCGCTCGACGGGGAGCGCGAACCGGACCGCAGTTTCGCGGAGTTCTTGCGAAGCCCCGAAGCGGCGCAGTTCGATCGGCGGGATCGCGAGCGGGCACTCGCCTTCGTCGAGGGATTCTACGCGGCGGACGCCGAGCGCGTGAGCGAGCGGGGGCTTGCGGGGGAGGGGGTGGAGGGGGCGGCGAGCGGCGGCCGGGTACCGGCCGGATACGACCGGCTCGTCGAACGGCTCGCCCACGGGCTGGTTGGACGGATCCGCTACAGCCACGTCGTCAAGCGCTGCGCGTGGAGCGACGACGCCGTGACGCTCTCGGGCGCACAGATCGCGGGACGTTCGCGCTCCGGCTACACGGTTCGCGCGCGGGCCGCCATCCTCGCGGTGCCGCACGCGGTCCTGACGGCGCCGCCGAAGGCCGCGGCCGCGATCGCCTTCGAGCCGATCGTCTTCGGCCTCGCCGACACGCTCGCAGCGCTCGAAACCGGCGACGTCGTTCGGCTCACGATCGCGACCGGTACGCCGCCCGGCGAATCTCTCGGGCTGTCTGCCGAAACCTTCTTCCTCCACACGCCAGCGGCGGCCTTCAACGCCTTCTGGTCGTTGGAGCCGCCGGGATCGCCGGCTCTGGTCGCGTGGTCCGGTGGACCGCGCTCGCGAACCCTCCCGCGGAGCCGCGCGGGGAGACAGCGGGCCGCGCTGGAGATCCTGCGGAGAACCGCCGGTCCGGCGGGCGCGCGGCTCGCCCAGCGCGCGGGCGAATCGTTCAGCCACGACTGGGGGCGCGACCCCTTCGCGCGCGGGGCCTACTGCTACAACGTGGTCGGCGGCGAGCCACCGCAGCCGCTCGAGACCGGAGCGCTCGCCTTCGCGGGCGAGGCGTTCGCGGGTCCTTCGCTCGGCACCGTCGAGGGCGCGCTCGAGACCGGCCGCGACGCGGCCCGCGCGCTCATGGACCTGATTCGCTAGCTACTCCGCCCGCACCGCGACCGTCTCCACGTCGACGGTGAGCTCCTCGAGCTTCTGCCGGATCTCCGGCGGCATGTCGGACTGGTAGCGGCCCCCGAGGTGCGTGGCGAGGAACTCCTCGATCTTGGCGAACATGGCCAGGTTGTTGTCTTCGTTGGCGAAGCCGTGGCCCTCGTTCGCGGCCACGAGGTACTCGACGGGCTGGCCCTTGTCGCGTAGCGCTACCACGATCTGGTCGGACTCCGCTTGCTTCACGCGGGGATCGTTCGCCCCCTGGATCACCAGGAGCGGGGCGGTGATCGCTGCCGCCGAGTTGAGCGGCGACTGGGCCTGCATCCGCTCGACGTCGGCCGGGTCGTTCAAGTCGCCGACGCGCACGGCGAAGACCTTCTGGAGCGGCTTCCAGTAGGGAGGGATCGAGTTCAGGAGGGTGATGATGTTCGACGGCCCCACGATGTCGACGCCCGCCGCATACAGCTCGGGCGTGAACGCGAGGCCGGCTAGCGTCGCGTACCCGCCGTACGAGCCGCCCATGATCGCGACCTTCTCGGGGTCGGCGATCCCCTGGTCGACCAGCCACTGCACGCCGTCCGAGATGTCGTGCTGCATGGTGCCCGTTCCCCACTGCTCGTTTCCCAGGTTCATGAATTCCTTCCCGTAGCCGGTCGAGCCGCGGAAGTTCGGCATCAGCACCGCGTAGCCCCGGTTGGCGAGGAACTGCGCGAACCCGTCGAAGCCCCAGACGTCCCGCCCCCATGGCCCGCCGTGCGGCATGATGACGACCGCGAGGTTCTTCGGCTCGACGCCCTGGGGAACGGTCAGATACGCGGGGATCTCGATACCATCCCGCGCCGTGTAGCGAACCGGCTGCATGCCGGCCATGTGTTCGGTCGGGACCTCGGGCCGCGTGCGGTACAGAAGCTCGGCCTCGCCGCTCTCGCGGTCGTAGACGTAGGTCGAACTCGGGTCCACGTCGGAGTCCACGGCCACCAGAACCATGCGGTCGTCCTCGGTCATGGAGCGGAAGCCGTACTCGCCCTCGGGCAGCGCCTCGCCGATGCGCTCGAGGTCGCGCGCGAAAGCGTCGTCCTTGGGGTAGTAGCGCGTCCTGTCCCCGAGGTACGAGGTCGCGATCAGCTCTTCGGTGGCGTTCGAGAAGATCGCCTCGCCGAAGTCGACTTCTCCCTCCGGGTCGACCTCGACGAGCTCGGTCGCGCCGGTTTCGACGTCCATGAGCTCCAGGCGGATCAGGTCGCCGCCCTTGTTCGTCTGCAGGTATACGCGCCGTCCGTCCTTGTGGAAGCGGTCCGGGAAGCACGACTCCTGCTCGTTACACGTGTAGATCGCGGTCAACGTGGATCCATCGACGCGCAGGATCTCCCAGCCGCCCTCCTCGGTCTGGCGGATGCCGAGCCGCAGGTTGCCGTCGAGATCGGCCGCCCACTGGGCCACGTTCTGATCGTTCTGGAGGACCAGCTCCCGCTCGCCGCTGCCGATGTGGAGGCGGTACACGTCATGTACGGCGGCGTCGCGGTCGTTCAGGCCCACCAGGATGTGCGCGGGATCGTTCTCCGGCACCGCGTAGATGGCGGCGCGGATGTTCTCGAGCGGCGTAAGGTCGCGCGCGGCCGGCACCTCGAGGCCCTCGGCCGGCTGAGCCGCGGGATCGACGGCGTAGACGTGGAAGTTCTCGTTCCCGCCCTGATCCTGGACGAACAGTATGACCTTCGAATCCCGGCTCCAGAAGTATCCCTGCACGGGCCTCAGCGAGTCGGCGGTCATGGGACGCGCGGCCTCGAAGGGCTCGTCGATCCCCTTGACCCAGATGTTGCGGATCCCGTCGAGCGGCTTCACGAATGACACCCAGCGTCCGTCGGGCGAGAGCTGGCCGCCCGAGATCTCGGGATTCCCGAAGAAGATCTCGCGATCGATCAGGGGTGGAAGCCGATCGAGATACGGAAGCTCCTCGGCTCCCCCGGAAACGGTGGCGACTTCGATCGCCTGGGCGCGAAGGAGATCCGGGCGGAGGGTAGCGGATGCGAGCAGGGCAAGGAACAGGATCAGGACCGGTCGCGGCATCGTTCACCTCGAGGGATGGGGGGTGATGGACGGTCAATCTACCGCGCGGGGCTGGCCAAAGCCGCTCGAAGGCGGTACACTGTAGGCGCTTTCAGGATACGGGTTCAAGAGAACGAACGCTCGAATCGACGCGCCGGACTCTCGACGGAACACCGAAGAGAGCGGCGCTTTTTTCATGCGTAGCGCCCGAAGCCCTGGAAGGCCCCGGCAAGTGGCCGGGAACCTCATGTTAGACGACAAAGGAAGAGTAAAAAAGATGGCTAAGGGCAAGGTAAAGTGGTTCAACGACGCGAAGGGCTTCGGCTTCATCGAGCAGGAAAACGGCGGGCCGGACGTCTTCGTCCACTTCTCGGCGATTTCCGCTGAGGGCTTCAAGTCCCTGAGCGATAACGACGAGGTCGAGTACGACGTCGAGCAGGGCCCCAAGGGCGCCCAGGCGACGAACGTCAAGCGCCTTTCGTCGAGCTCGATGTAAAGAGCGATTCCGAGCGGCACTCGCCGCACGGTTCGAGAGCCCCCGTCGGGAAGCCGGCGGGGGTTTTTCGTTGGGAAGACGAAACAGGCCTTGACTCCGTTGTGGGTCGGGATAAGCTGACATTCGTGGGCTCCACCGGGCGCGCCGCTGCCACCAGTTTCGTGATCCTCGCGGTCACCGCGATCTCCGCTCGTGCCCAGGGAGAAGCGGGGGACATCGGATCTCGCGCATCCCTCGACACGATCTCGATCACGACCCGCGAAGGGACGCTGCTCGCGCTGGATGTCTCCCGCGACGGGGGGACGATCGTCTTCGATCTGCTGGGTCAGCTGTGGTCGCTGGACGCGGGGGGCGGTGAGGCGAGCGCCCTCACCGACGCGGTGCGGGACACGGCGGAAGACGGCGATCCTTCGCTCTCGCCCGACGGCGCCCGGATCCTGTTCTCGGGAGAGCGGGGTGGGCGTCGCGGGCTGTGGCTCCTCGACCGGGCGGGCGGCGCGCCGCGGCTTCTCTCGCGGACCCTGGACGGCGAAGGGTTCGACGGCCAGGGCGCCTGGTCGCCCGACGGCCGGACAGTGGCCTTCACGCGCGCGGTGGTGCAGGTCGAGAATGGCGAGGCGTCCGGGTGGAGCGAGGTGGCGCTCGTCGACGTGGGGTCCGGCGACATTCGATCTCTCCGTATCGAGGGGCCGCAGGAGCGCGATGTCCGGGACCCGGCCTGGTCGCCGGACGGCGCGCGGATCGCATTCGTCAACGCCTGGGCGCGGGACGGGGACGGCGGGCGCGTCTGGAGCGTGGGGGCCGAAGGCGGCACGGCCGCTCCGCTCACACCCGAAGGGGTGAGCGCCCTCGCGCCCGCGTTCTCGCCGGAGGGCGAGCGTCTCGCCTTCCTGGCGCGCGATCCCGCGGGTCACTGGCAGGTCTGGGTGACCTCGACGATTCCCGAGTCGGCGGGCGAGCCCCGGGCCGTGACCGACCACCGGGACGTAGCCCCCACGCGCGTCCGTTGGTCGCCCGACGGAGAAGAGCTTCTGTATTCCGCCGACGGCGGTCTCTGGCGCGTCCCGGCCGCCGGCGGTGAGGCGGCGCCGATCCCGTTCGTCGCCACGCTCTCGATCCCGCGCTCGCGCGCCGATCTCCCGCCTGTCCGCTTTCCGCCTCCCGGCATCGCGCAACCGGCGCGGGGTCACATGGGTCTCGCACTTTCGCCGAGCGGCACCCGGATCGGCGCGATCGCGCTCGGCAAGCTCTGGGTCGTGCCGATCGGCGGCGAGCCGCCGGCGTTCGGCGAGCCGCGCGCGGTTGCGGAGGTGTCCCCCACGGCGCACGGCCTCGCATGGTCGTCGGACGAGGCGGAGATCGCGTTCGCGGCAGGCCCGCTCGAGCACGAGGACCTCTACGCGGCCGACGTCGCGACCGGCGGGATCCGCCGCGTGACCGCTCTCGATGGCGGTGAGCGAGAGCCCCTCTGGTCCCCCGACGGCGCGCACCTGGCGTTCGTGCACGCGACGCCCGAGGGCTTCCGGCTGCGCGTCGTCGACCCGCAGGGTCCCGAAGTCACCGATCCCGCGGAGACGGCCGATCTCGGAGAGATTTCGGCCACATGGGTCGGCGAGACCGCCGACGCGCCCGCCTGGAGCCCGGACTCCCGCGCCCTTCTCGTCCGGCTCAAGCCACACCCCGTCCTCGGCACGAGCGCCGAGCTGGTGACCTTGGGCGGCGAGCGGCGGCGGCTCGAGCGCTTCGCCGACGCGCCGATCTTCCTGCAGTGGCCGGCGCCCGACGCGATCGTATTCGCACGCCACGACCGGCTCTGGCGGGCGGAGTTGGACTCCATCCGCGGCGTCGTCGGAGAACCGGTTCCACTCGGCGACGCCCCCGCCATGTACCCGACGATCGCCCGCGACGGGACGATCCTCTACCTGTCGGGAGACGGTTGGCGGCTTCGCTCGCCCTCGGGAGACGACCGCGTCCTGGGCTGGCCGCTCCGCTACGCGCCGCCCCAACCCGCCCCGCTCCTCATCCGCAACGTGCGGCTCGTCGACGGGACCGGCGCGCCGCTATCGGCCCCGCAGGACCTGCTCGCGCGGGATGGCAGGATCGCCCGCATCGAGCCTGCCGGAGGCTCGTGGGCTGCGCCGGAGAACCTCGAGCCGGACACGAACGTCCTCGACGCCGGAGGTCGTGTCGCGATCCCCGGTCTGATGGACCTCCACATGCATTCCTACGAGCCGGCCCAGCTGCCGGGGCGCCTCTACTACGGGGTGACGACGATCCGCGACCAGGGTTCGCGGATCGCCACGCTGGTGGCCACTGCCGAGGCGATCGCGGCGGGCGTGATCCCCGGGCCGCGCGTCAGCTACGGGGGGTTTCAGTTCTTCACGGACTGGCCCTACGACGGTGAGGAATGGCGCGGGATCGAGCCCGAGGCCGATCCCGGCCACGTCGAGCGGAGCGTGGACCTCGCCGTCGCGCTGGGATCCCACCACGTCAAGACGCGCACGTTCCGACGCTGGGACATCAACGCGCGCATCGTCGAGGCAGCTCATCGTCGGGGTCTGCGCGCCACCGGTCACTGCGCGCATCAGCTCCCGCTCGTCGCGGCCGGCATGAACGCCCAGGAGCACGTAGGTGCGTGCACGGGGCGCGGGGACCCGGTCGCGTACGATGACATCCTACAGCTCTATCGCGCGTCAGGGATTCCCGTGATCCCGACCGTGATCTACTGGGACATGACGGTCCGGGTGGCTCGGGACGGGGGCATCGCGCCCGACGGCGGACTCGATCCCTGGGAACCCATTGGAGGTCTCGACTGGATGCTGGGGCTCCCTGCCGAGGCCCGGGCGTGGTGGGAGAGCGGGGCCACCGCCTCGCGGGAGATGGCGGGGCGCTTCCATCGCGCCGGGATTCGCGTCGGACTCGGCACCGATGTGTGGCAGGTGCCGTGGGGCGTCCACCTGGAGCTCGAGGAGCTCGTGCGCGCGGGGTTTACGCCACTCGAGGCGATTCACGCCGCGACCCGGGCATCCGCCGACATCCTCGGTGCCGGGGAGGAACTCGGCACGATCGAAGTGGGGAAATGGGCGGACCTCGTACTCCTCGACGCGGATCCCCTGGTGGACATCCGCAACACGGGCCGGATCCACGCGGTCGTGAAGGGTGGCGAAATCGTCGATCGCGTGGCGATCCGCGACCTCGCGCGCACGCACGGACATTGATGCGAAGTGTCCGAGGCGCATGTATCGTGGGCCCGGCGATAGGCGGGCAGGACGGGCAGAACCGAGCGCACAGGAGGCGAATATGGCATACGTCGACGGATTCCTGGTTCCGGTCCCGCAGAGCAAGATCGCGGAGTACCGGCGCATGGCGCAGAAGGCAGGCAAGGTCTGGATGGAGCACGGCGCGCTCGAGTTCCGCGAATGTGTGGCGGACGATCTCGACGTGAAGGAGGTACGGTCGTTCAAGGACGGCGCCGACCTCAAACGCGGCGAGACCGTCATGTTCTCGTGGATCGTCTACAAGTCGAAGGCGCATCGGGACCGCGTCAACGCGAAGGTCATGAAGGACTCGCGCATGGATATGGACGAGAAGACCATGCCCTTCGACGCGAAGCGCATGTGCTACGGGGGGTTCAAGGTCCTGGTCGATCTGTAATCTCCGGTGAACGAACGGCCTCGAGAGTTCCGATGAGCGGTTGCCGCTTCCGGCGGTTGCTGCTGGCGGTCGTATGGCTCGCCGGCACGTTTCTCGCCGGCACGTCGGCCGCCCGCGCGACGCAAAACGCTGCTGATCCCACCGAACGAATCGTTGCGCTCCCGACCGGGATCGCGATGCGCTATGTCGAATCGGGAGATCCGATGGGCGACACCGTCGTCTTCCTGCACGGGTACACGGACTCGAGCCTCTCCTTCGGTCCCACGATCCAGTCTCTCCTCGCGCTGCGACCGGAGGTGCGCGCGCTGGCCGTCGACCTGCGCGGTCACGGTGGCTCGTCCCTGCCTCCCGACGCGAAGTGCGTACCGGAGCCGGAGCTGTGCTTCACCGTGGCGCGCCTTGCGGAAGACATCCTCGCCTTCCTGGACGCGCTGGGCGTAGAGCGGGCTCATCTCGTGGGGCATTCCCTCGGCAGCATGATCGCGCAGGACGTGGCGCTCGCGGCGCCGGAGAGGGTCGCCAGCCTGGTGTTGATCGCGCCCGCCGCGCGCGTCGGCGGAAACCCCGCCATCCAGGAGTTCATTCTCGGTCAGCTGATCGAGGGGACGTGGAAGCCCGCGCTGGAAGCTAGAGGGTCGCGATGGCCCGCCGACGCATACACGCTCACGCCGCTCGACGCCGATCCCCACGCCGAGGCGTGGCTGGCGGCGAACTGGGTGACGGAGATCGCGGCCGACCCCGCATATCTGGCGGAAATGGCCCGCAGAACCGCGCGGGTCCCGGTCGGAACGTGGCTGGGGGTCGCGCGGGCGGTGCTCGGATTCGACAACGTCGTGCGGCTGGCCGAGCTCCGGGTTCCGGTGCTCGTCCTGTGGGCGACCCAGGACGCGGTCATCACGGAATCCGATCAGGTCGTCCTGCGATCGGCGCTCGACGAGGCGGCACGGGCCTGCCGCCTGACCTACGTGTGGAAGAGCTATGGGCGCGAGCCGCTCCCCGCCCCGGGGGCGCAGCTGACGGACCTCGGGCACAACTTCCATTGGGGTGCCGCGGAGGCGGTGGCGGCCGATATCGCGGCCTGGTACGAGGGCGGTGCCCCGACGGCCGACCACCACTTCGCGGATCCGGCGGAACCCCGGCGCATCGTTACCGCTCCGGGTGAAGCGATCCTTCTGCGCGGACCATCCTGTCCCTAGAAGCTTCCGTTCCTGTCCCTGGAAATTTCCGTGCCCCCGGGGCCGGAGGCGCGTAAACTTTCAGGTCGGTATGCCTCCCCCTTCCCGGTCAGAAGCAGCGCCGCTCACGCGTGGCACGGTGACGAGGCTCGTGGCCCTGATGGCCATGGCAGTCGCTACTTCGTGCGCCCGGTCGACTACGCCCCCGGCGGATAGCCCCCCGGCCGGCGCGAGCGCGGAGCCGGCCGAAGCGCCCGATCCCGTGGCCCTGGCCGACAGCCTGCGAAACTCCTTCACGGCTGCCGACGTACAGTTCATGGAGGGCATGATCCACCATCACGCTCAGGCGCTGGTGATGGCCCGGATGATCCCCACGCACACCTCCAACGGGCCGCTCCAGGTCCTCGGGGGGCGGATCATCGTCGGGCAGAACGACGAGATCGCGATCATGCAGAACTGGCTGCGGGACAACGGCCAGCCCGTGCCGGAGCCCGACACGACGGGGGCCGGGGCTCACGCCATGCACGCGGGAGGTCACGGGGAGCACGAGCTCATGCCGGGAATGCTGACCGCGGACCAGATGGCGCAGCTCGACGCCGCGCGCGGGCCCGAGTTCGACCGGCTGTTCCTGACGTTCATGATCCAGCACCACCGGGGAGCGATCACGATGGTGGACCAGCTCTTCGACACCTTCGGCGCGGCGCAGAACGACCTGGTGTTCAAGATCGCCTCCGACATCGGGGCCGATCAGACGAGCGAGATCGACCGCATGCAGTCGATGCTTCGCGAGATGGTGTTCGGGCCGGCGGGCTCGTGAATGATCGTTTCGGTTCGTTTTTTGTTCCTCGTACGGCGTTCGTTCGCAAGTAGCTCCTTCACCCACGCAACGGAAGTGCAAATGCATACGATTCCCCCGATGATCCGCCCGATCGCGCTCGCGATCTCGCTGGTCGCGCTGGTCCTGGGCGCGACGCCCGCGGCCGCTTTCGCGCCCGCCTCAGAAAACGAGTCGTCTTACGCGACGATCGACCCCGATACCACCGATCCGCGTATCGGCCTTGCGGCGGGAGACACCGACGCCGAGCAAGCGCTCTGGAACCTGCGGCTCCTCTCGAATACGCCCAAGGCGGAGCAGTTCGAAGAAGCTACGAACTCCGATCTCGCCTTCATGGATCACTATGCGATCCAGGGCAACTACAACGGCTTCCAGATCTGGGACATCTCCAACCCGTCGGCGCCTACGCTGGCCCAGGGATATTTCTGCCCGGCCTCGCAGAGCGACGTTTCCGTGTATGGTAACCTGCTGTTCGTCTCCGGCGAAGGGCTCAGCGGGCGGATCGACTGCGGCGGTCAGGGCGTCCAGGATACGGTCAGCACCGACCGGCTGCGCGGGCTGCGCATCTTCGACATCAGCGATCTGGACAATCCGGTGAACGTGGGCAACGTGCAGACGTGCCGCGGCTCCCACACGCACTCGGTTCTCGTCGATCCCGACGATTCCGAGAACGTCTACGTGTACATCTCGGGCTCGTCCAACGTCCGCTCACCCAGCGAGCTTCCCGGATGCTCCGCCGCCATGCCCGAGGAAGACCCGAACTCGGCTCTGTTCCGGATCGAGGTCATCAAGGTCCCGCTCGCGCACCCAGAGCAGGCCGCGATCGTTTCCTCGCCGCGGATCTTCAACGACCTGGCCCCGGTCGAAAGCCACGGCGAGTCCGCGGAGGATCGTGAAGCGCGACTGGCGGAGGTGGCGGAGGCGAAGGCGTCCGGCGGATACGTCGTGACGATCGAGGGCGAGGAGCAGGCGATCACCGGCGGTTTCCTGGAGTACCTGCTCATGCAGGTGGTCCAGGAGCGTGGCGGCACCGGCGCCCCGACCGCGGCCGATAGCGCCGCGCTGCGGGACGGGCTGCAAGCCCGGATCGACGAGCTCATCGGTGACGACGGTCCGCCTACCGGACCCACCCAGTGCCACGACATCACGCTCTACCCGGCCATCGGCCTGGCGGGCGGGGCGTGCGGCGGCTACGGACTGCTTCTCGACATCAGCGACCCGGTCAACCCGCGTCGGGTGGCGGCGGTGGCGGACACGAACTTCTCGTACTGGCACTCGGCCACGTTCAACAACGACGGCACCAAGATCCTCTTCTCCGACGAGTGGGGCGGCGGCGGCGGAGCCAAGTGTCGCGCCACGGATCCCATGGAGTGGGGGGCCGACGCGATCTTCACCATCGACGGGCACGACCTGGAGTTCCAGAGTTACTACAAGCTGCCGGCCGAGCAGACGTCGGTGGAGAACTGCGTCGCGCACAACGGCTCGCTGATCCCGATTCCCGGGCGCGACGTCATGGTGCAGGGCTGGTACCAGGGCGGCATCTCGGTGTTCGACTGGACGGACCCCAAGAACCCGCACGAGATCGCCTTCTTCGACCGCGGGCCGGTGAACGCGGAGGAGATGGAGAGCGGCGGATCGTGGTCGGTCTACTGGTACAACGGAGCCATCGTCAACTCCGAAATCGCGCGCGGTCTCGACATCCTGGAGCTGACGCCCAGCGAGTTCATCTCGCAGAACGAGATCGACGCGGCCCGCACGGTGCGGTTCGACTACAAGAACGTCCAGGGGCAGCAGCAGTTCGTCTGGCCGCCGAGCTTCGCGCTGGCGCGGGCGTACCTGGACCAGCTCGAGCGCTCGAACGGCCTGGCGGCGGACCGGATCGCGGCAGCGCGGCAGGCGCTCGATTCCGCGGAAGGGAGCTCGGGGCAGGCTCGAAGCGAGGCGCTGTCGGCGCTTGCGGCCGAGTTGCACGGCGCAGCCGACGGGGCCGGCGATTCCGCCAAGGTCCACAAGCTGGCGGAAGCGGTGGACGCTCTGGTTCAGGCGTAACCCGCAGCTTCAGGTCGAACAACGGACGGCCCGGGTCGGTTCCCCGATCCGGGCCGTTTCGTCATGGGGACTCGACGAGGCGAAGCGGGACGTGCCGGACGATCCGGAGGAAGGCGCGATCCGCCGTGAGGAGCGGGGCATCGCGATCAAGCGCGCACTGCGTCACGTGGGCATCAGGCGTCGAGATCGCAAGGCCCTTTTCGATCAGGTGCCGGCGGAGCTCGCCGACCCGGACCCAGTGCTCGCGGGGAGTTTCGTGGATCTCCAGGTCGGCCATGAGATCTAGGAGGGCATCGTGGTCCGATGGCCGGCGTGCCCCGCTGACGAGCTCGGCCACTACGACAGGAGGAAGAACGACGGTCCCGATGGCTAGCGCGTCCTCGAGAAGGGGGATCGTCTTCCCACCGAAGAAGTCGATCCATACCGAGGTGTCAACTACGAGTCCGACGTTCACGGGACCCTTTTAGATCGACATCCAGGTTCAAGGACCCCTTGAGCCGCATCGCCTTGCGATACGCGCGCGTACGCCGCACGAGCTCGAGGCCTTCGGTCAACGTCTCGGTGATGCCGGCCCCGGTGGCTTCCATGGCCTCCTCGAGCAGATCCTCGGGGAGGTTCGCGGTGATTCTTCGAATCGACATGACGTAAGTATGTATTGCGATACATACAGTGGTCAATATGGATCATCATCATCGGTCGGAGGCTACTATCTGCCGCGAGTCAGCGGCGTCGCGCCGACTCGGCCCGCCACCCGGTGACGAGGCCGGCGATAACGGTCCCGCAAAGGGACAGCGCCAGGTCGCCGATCGTATCCTCGTACGTCAGCTGGAGCCCGGGCGAGCCGATCCACATGGCGACGAACTCGACGATCTCCCAGAGGATATGGGACACGGCTCCGAAGCCGATCGAGAGGCACGTCGTGATCCAGGGCTCGAGGTCGAGCCGCAGAATGAGCGCTCCCACGGAGAGAACCAGCAGCAGGAACGTCACCGCATGGGCGACGTCGTCGAACCAGACGATAGAGTTGTACAGGTCGAGCGCGTTGCCGGCCACGTCGATGATGAAGGGGGAGGCCAGGAGCATGTCGGCGAGGTGAGGGTAGGGTGGGCGCCGCCCGCGCAGCCACCAGACGACGGGGATGATCACGATCGAGATCGGATACAGGAACGCGCGGGCCGTCATGGCCTTCCCGGCGAAGCGATCGAGCTCGAGGTTCGTCATCGCGTAGATCAGGAGACCGACGAGGAGGAGCTTCGCCGCGAGGTTGAGAATCGGAAGCACTCGGTCGCCGCCGCGCATCTTTTCCTCCCTACTCCAACCCTGTATCCGATTTCCTCGACGCCTCGTCTTCCACCATCGCGAGAAACGATCCATAGACCTTGCGAAAGTCCGGGTGTCTCTCCAGGTCGTTGTGCCCGCCACGGTTCAGGATCGCCAGCCGCTTTCGTCCGGGCGCAACCGCAGCGGCCTCGTAGAGCTCACGGGAGAGTCCGGGTCGCGTCACCCTGTCTTCGCTCCCCACCATCACGAGCAGTGGCTCGTCCAAACGGCGCACCGCGGCCAGGTTCCCGCGGCCTCGAAGGCTCTCGGCGGGTCGCATGCGGACGAAGGGCCGCATCCACCAAGGGGGCAGGGAGCTCACCCATTCCTCCGCCGTCGTTACCGAGCTCTGCAGCACGACTCCGCCCGTCCGGCGATTGGCGGCGACGTGGCCCGCCAGGAAGCTGCCCAGGGAGTGCCCATGGACGACGACACGCCGCGGCTCCACGCCCGGTAGTGTCGTGAGGGAGTCGTACACGACGAGCGCGTCCGCCAGAAGGAGCGCGAAGCTCGGGGTCCCCTCGCTCCTTCCATAGCCGCGGAAATCGACCAGCATGAGCGACGCCCCGAGCGGGGCGAGAGCCGTCGCGGTCGCAAGACCGTACTCGCTGATACGGTACTGGTTTCCGCCGAAGAACAGGACGACGAGCCGCGCCTCGGATCGCCGCAGGACGACCGCGTAGAGGGAGGTCCCGTCCTCGGCCGCGATCCGGTGCTCTTCGAACCCGTAGCCGGGGAGGTTGGCGGCGACGCTCTCGGCTGAAAGTGGACGATCAGGGACCGGTGTGACGATTGCACCCTCCTGTACTACGACGGTACGGCATGCGAGTCCGCAGACAAGGAGGAGGCACGGGAGGCAGGACAGCGATCCGAGACTGGAGCACGCGGGCACGGCTCATCTTAGGAAAGGGAACGGTCCCGCACAATCGGGGGGCGGCGCACGGCCTGAGACAGGAAACGAACCGACGCCGCGACGCCTGCCCGGTTGGCGGGCACCGCAGCTACTAGCTTTGTGTTCATGGACCGGGCACGGACAGGCGAGACTCCCGATACCGTGTTGATCTCGCGTTGCGTAAAGGGGGACGAAGCGGCGTGGGAATCGCTTGTCCGGCGCTACGCCAATCTCGTGTATGCGATCGCCTCCCGGGCCGGCCTCTCGGACGACGAGGCGGCGGACGCGTTCCAGGCCGTGTTCGTGATCGTATGGCGGAACCTCGATCTCCTCGACGAGCCGCAGGCCTTCGCGGGATGGCTGGCCACGATCGCCCGGCGCGAGACATGGCGGATCGCTCGCGGCCGCAGGCGGAGGCGGGAGCGCGTCGAACAGATGGCCGCCGACCCTGCGGGCGGGGTGCTTCCCGCGATGCCGGCGCCGGCGGACGAGGCGCTCGATCGGGCGGAGCGCGCGGCGCTCGTTCAGCACGCCGTCGAGGGACTGGATGGGAGGTGCCGCGAGATGCTGACGATCCTGTTCTGGGAGACCCCGACCCCTCCCTACGAGGAGGTCGCCGGTCGGATCGGAATGCCGCTCGGGAGCCTCGGTCCCACACGCGCGCGCTGCCTGGAGAAGCTCCGCAGTCGGCTGGAGGAAGCGGGCTTCCGATGAGTGCCCCTGCGGCACGGGGCCGACCGGATCCGCCACGTATTTTCCGCGCCCGGGGTGCCTCTTCTGGACAGGGGAAACAGACCGCATCCCGCACGGGAGGAAGATCGTGAGCGAGCATCCTTCGCTGGAACGAATCCTGGATCATGCGCTCGGCCGCAGCGGTGCGTCCCGGGAGCTGGAGGCGCACATGGCCGGCTGCACCCGCTGCCGCGATGCCCGGGCATGGGCCACGGAGCTCGCCACCGCGGTCGCAGAGGGCCCGCCGTTGTCGGCGCCCGATGGGCTCGTGGATCGCGCGATCTCGATCGCCCGCGAAGAGCCGCGGAGGCAGGCGGAGCGCCGGTGGTCCATCGCGCGGCTCGTCGAGGGCGCGTTCTCGCGGCCGCTCCTCGCGGGAGTCCGCGGTGGAGCGACCGCGCGGCGGATGCTCTACGAGATCCCGGGGGGTCACGTCGACCTCGAGATCGGGCCCGATGCCGACGACGGCGAGCGGTGGCGGATCCTCGCGCAGGTGATGTTCGACGATGGGGAATCGGCCGCAGACCTCGCGGCGATCCTGTGGGACGGGCGGGTGCCGGTGGCGCGCGCCGCGGGCGACGAGACCGGCTCCTTCGTGTTCGGCGGGGTCCCCCCGGGGGAGTACCGGCTGGACATCCTCTCGCTGTCGAGCGGGAGAGCGATTCTCGTGGGCGGCGTGCGGATGGAGACGGGGGAGGAGTGATCCGCGGGACGCAGCGCGCGGCGGGAGTCGAGAGCAAGGCCGAGCTGCTGGCTCTCCTCGCCGAGGATCCGGCGCTCGCCACGCCGCGCCTGGCGCGCGAGCTCTGGCGGCGGGTGGTCGACCTCCACCGCGCCGACGCGCGCGCGGCGCGGGAGCTGGCGGACTGCGCCTGGCTCGTCGCGGAGCGCGCCGGGGACCAGCGAAGCCGGGCTCTCGCCCATCGCGCGAAGGCGCTCGCCGCGCTCGCGGCGGGGCATCAGCGGGAAGCGCTCGAGCACTACGAGTCGGCCGAGCGCCTGCATCGCGATCTCGGGGAGGACGTCGAGCGGGCCCGGGTGCTGCGCTCGATGATCGATCCCCTCATGCACCTCGGCCGCTACGACGAGGCGCTCGCGGCGGGTGACGAGTCGGGCCGGATCCTGCGCGCCCACGGCGAGCAGGTCCTCGCGGCCCAGGTCGACGCCAACGTGGGCAACGTCCACCACCGCCTGGGGCGCGACGCGGAGAGCCTGGACGCGTACGGGCGTGCGCTCTCGGCGTTCCGCGACGCGGGCGATCTCGACGCGGCCGCCGTCGTGGAGTTCAACCGCGCGAATGTGTTCCTCGAAAGGAGCGAGCTGGCGGAAGCCCAGCGCGGCTATCGCCGCGCGCTCCGACATTATCGCTCCCGCGGCGAGCGGTTGCGGGAGAGCCAGTGCCGCTATCAGCTCGCGTACCTCGCGTTTCTCGCCGGTCGCTACAGCGAGGCGCTGCGCGGCCTGGAGGCCGTGCGCACGGTAGAGCGGGAGCTCGGCGACGAGCGCCACGCCGCCCTCTGCACGCTGGACGAGTCGGAGTTGCTGCTCTCGCTGAACGCATGGGAGGAGGCGCGCGACCGGGCCGCGCAGGCGCGCGGGGAGCTCGCCGACCTGGGTCTGGCTCAGGAATCGCTACGCGCCGCGCTGTTCCTCGGGTTGAGCGCCTTCCATCTCAAGCGCTGGGGTGAAGCCGCGAGGCTCCTGGCGGAAGCTCGACAGGGATTTCGTGACGAAGGCAACGAGGTCCTGACCGCGCTCGCGATCCTGTACGAGGCCGAGCTGGCGCTCCGCCGCGGCCAGCCGCGTGCCGCGCTCGCGGCGGCGTATACGGCCGTGCGGGCATTCGAGGCGCGGGGGTTGGCGGCCAAGGAGGGGTATGCGCGGACCGTGGCCGGCCGCGCCCTGGCGCTACTCGGACGGGACGGCTTCGCGCGGCGACAGGCCGAGGCTGCGCTCGTCCGGCTGGGGCGCGTGCCATCCGCCGGGATCCGCTGGCGGGCCCACGCGCTCCTCGCCGATCTCGCGGCCGATCCCGAAGAGAAGGCCCGCCTGCTCGAGACCGCTATCGACGAGGCCGAGCTCCTGCGCGCCCGGATCGTCCCCGACGAGCTGCGGGCCAGCTACCAGCGTGACAAGGTCGCTCTCTACGAGGCGCTCGCGCTCGGCGTGCTCACGGGGCGGGAGCAGGGGAAGGCCGACGCGCGCGCGGCATTCGAGACTCTGGAATCGGCCCGGGCGCGGGTCCTGACCGATCAGCTCGCCCGCCCCGCCGCGCCGGATTTCTCCACCGAAGCCGCGGACGCCGGAACGGCCCTGCGCGCGGCGGTCGAAGAGCTCAACCATCTCTATCGCCGATTGAACGAGGCCGAGCGCGACGACGCGTCGCGGGCTATCGCGGAACCGATCCGGGCCGCGGTGGCCACTCGGGAGGGCGAGCTGGCGGCGCTCCACCGGAACGCGCAGCTCCGGGCCGGCTCGGCGCGCGCGCCCGGATCGCGCGCCCCGGCCGACACCCGTGCCGTGGCCCGTGCCCTCGATCCGGGGGAGGTCCTGGTGGCGTACGCGTACCTGGCCGGCGACCTGCACGCGTTCGTGGTCGACGGCAGTGGCGTGCGATGGACGGGGGCGATGGCGAATCGGGCGGACGTGGAAGCCGCGCTCGCCCAGTGGCGGTTCCAGGCCGGCAAGACCGCGCTCGGAAGGGAGTACATGAACGCACACGCCGCTCCACTCCGTGCGGCGGCGCTCCACGCGCTGGGCCGGCTGCACGACCTCGTATGGGCTCCGCTGGCGCCCTACATGGGCGATCCGACCGCGATCGTGGTCGAACCCGCGGGTCCTCTCTTCTACGTCCCCTTCCACGCGCTCTGGGACGGCGACCGGCATCTGGTCGAGCGGTACGGGATCTCGACCGTGCCGAGCGCGGGCGCGCTGATCGCCGGCGGGCGGAGGGCAGGGGCCCCGGATTCCCGGACCCGCGCGCTCGTCCTCGGGTACGAGGTCGAGGGCCTGCCGGGCATCACGCGAGAGGTCGAGGCGGTCCGGGCGCGACTCCCGCAGGCCACGGTTCTGGTCGGGCGGAAGGCCACGCGGGCGGCGCTCCGCCGCCTGTCCGGTGACGTTTCGATCCTCCATCTCGCGGCGCACGCCGTGTATCGCGACGACAATCCGCTCCTGTCGTCGATCGAGCTGGCGGACGGACGGCTCACCTTCTACGACCTTTTCGATCTACGTCTCAAGGCGGCGGTGGTCGTACTCAGCGGCTGCCAGACAGCGGGGAGTCGTGTCATGGAGGGCGAGGAGGTCATGGGTCTGGCGCGGGGGTTCCAGCAAGCAGGCGCGCGATCGCTCGTGGCGAGCCTGTGGCCAGTAGAGGACGCCGCCGCAGCGGACGTCATGAGCCGCTTCTATGCCGCGATCGCGTCGGGGGGCGGCCCGGAGGACGCGCTACGGCTCGCGATGCGCGAGGGGATCGAGACCGGACGCCTTCCGCACGAATGGGCTCCGTTCTACCTCTCTGGACGTTCGGAGCGGGAGGGTCGTCCCTCGTGACCGTGGTTCGGATTCTCCATCGATTACGCGCGGTCGGTTCTCTGGCCGTGCTGGTCATCGCGTTCGCCTGCGCGGACGACGGGCCCGCGGGGCCCGATCCGGAACCCGGAGACGGGCCGCCGTCCGACGTGGTCCCGGACCAGGTGCTCGCGCGGCTCGCTCCCGGTGTCGAGGTCGCGGAGGTCAACGGCCGCTACGGCACGAGCACGATCAGCGCCGTCGAGACCCAGCGCGTGTACTTGCTCGGCCTGCCCGAAGGCTCGCAGGTCGAGCAGATCCTGCCGGCGATGCGAGCGGATCCCGACGTCACGAGCGCTTCGGCCAACGGAGTACTCGCGGTCCCCGAGGCGCAGGGAAGGAGCACGATGGCCTTCGCCGATCCTTCGCTCCAGCGACCGGACCGCGAGGACCAGGCGGCCGTAGGTCGGATTCGCGCCTCCCAGGCATGGGGCCGCAGCAGGGGCCAGGGAATCGTCGTGGCCGTTCTCGACACCGGAGTGGACGCGGGACACCCGCAGCTCGCCGGGCACATCGAGCCGGGCGGTGTCGATCTCGTCGACGCCGACGCGGATCCATCGGACACGCCGGACGGAATCGACAACGACGGGGACGACCTCGTCGACGAGGCGGTCGGCCACGGGACGTTCGTGGCCGGATTGATCCTCGCGGCGGCGCCGGACGCCAGGATCCTTCCGATCCGCATCCTGGACAGCGACGGCGTGGGAAGCGCGGACGCCATCGCCAGCGGTATCGAGATCGCCGTCGATCGAGGCGCCCGGATCGTCAACCTGAGCCTCGGGATGGAGATCGAGTCCGAAGTCCTCGAGGAAGTGATCGAGGAACAGGCGCGCGAGAAGGGGATCGTCTTCGTCGCCTCCGCCGGAAACCGCGACAGCGACCAGCCCCAGTATCCGGCGGGACAGAACGAGGTCATGGCCGTCGCCGCCACTACCCCAGGCGATTCCAAGGCCGACTTCTCCAACTGGGGCTCCTGGGTCTCACTTTCCGCGCCGGGCGTGGGACTGGTCAGCGTGCTACCCGCGGCCGGAATGGGGCGCTGGAGCGGAACGTCGTTCTCGTCCGCGCTGGTGAGCGGCGAGGCGGCGGTCCTGATCGGCTTCGCACCATTCGCCCGCAGCGACGAAGTGCGGGGAGCGATGGAGGGATCGGCCGTCGAGCTGGCCGACTTCCGTCTGAATGGCGCCGGAAGGATCGACATCGCGGCCGCGCTGGATCTCCTCGACGACCACCTCGGCGGCGGCGGAGCCGAGGAGATCGAGTTCGACGCCGGCGTCGCCTCGATCGATCCCTTCGCGCGCATCCTTCGGCTGGAGGACGGCATGGTGCTGGCGGTCCCGCACGACGGTGTCGTCGATCGCAGCGGGGATTATAGGACGCTGGCGGGAGCCGCGGCTGCGGTCTCCGCGGGGGTGTCCGTACGGGCCGAGGGCGAAGCCATCCAGGACGGAGGCGGGCTGCGCGCCATCGAGGTGCGCCTCGAGGACGCGGACGGCTCGGAAGACGATGACGACGACAGCTCGGGTCCCGGCGGCGGCGACGACGATCCGGACGACAGCTCGGGTCCCGGCGGCGGCGAGGACGATCCGGACGAGAGCTCGGGTCCCGGCGGCGACGACTCCGACGACGAAACCGACGACGGGTGAGGAGCACGATCATTTTCCCGCTACATGTATTTCTTCCCGCACGGACTCCCTCCTTCATGCGAACCTCAAACGGAATGCAAGGAGGAGTCCCATGCAGATTTACAAACTGATCCTGCCGGTTCTTACCGCGGCTACTCTGGGGCCGGCGGGATGGGCGTGCGACGGCGGGACGGGCCCCGCGGGGCTCGATGACTTCGACGCACCCGATGCAACCTCGAGTCGGGCAGGAACGGTGGAGTCCGCGAGCCTCTCGCCGGGCGACCCGTCCGAGGGTCTGATCGTCCTGGAGGGAGACATCCTCGTTCGGATCACCGGCGAGACCGACATCGACGAGGGTGGAGACTTCGTCAATCTGACCGACGTCCTGAATGCGCTGGAGGATGGGACGCGCATCCGGATCGAGTTCGAAGGGGAAGTGGAGGATGGCGTGATCACCGCCATCGAGATCCGGTTCGAGTCCGATGACGACGACGATGACGAGAACGACGACGAGGACGGCGACGACGAGGACGACGAGGAGGATTTCGACGAGGTCCATGGCTTCGTAGCCGCGGTCGACCTCGCCGCCCGCACCATCACGCTGACCGATGGCAGGCCGCTCCACATATCGGGCGACGACCTCATCGAAGGCGATGGGGACTTCCTGACGCTCGCCGCCGTGTCTTCAGCGGTCGCCGCAGGCGTGGAGGTCCGGCTGGAAGCCGATCTCGAGATCGGGGCCGGCGCCCTCGAGGTCACCAGCGTGAAGTTCGAGACGGACGATGACGAGGACGACGACGAGGACGACGATGAAGACGATGACGAGGACGACGACGAAGACGACGAGATCCACGGGGTCGTCGCCGCGGTCGACCTCGCCGCCCGCACCATCACGCTGACCGACGGCAGGCTGCTTCACATCTCGGGCGACGACCTGATCGAGGGCGACGGGGATTTTCTGACACTCGCCGCCGTATCGTCAGCGATCGCCGCAGGCCTCGAGGTCCGGCTGGAAGCGGACATCGTGGTGGGTTCCGGCGGCGCCGTCGAGGTAACGAGCGTGAAGTTCGAATCGGACGACGACGACTCCGGCCCGGGTGGCGACGACGATGAGGATGACGACGAGGAGGACGACGACAACTCTGGGCCCGGTGACGGCGACGACGAGGAGGACGACGACAACTCCGGTCCCGGTGACGTCGATGACGACGATGAGGATGACGACAACTCAGGGCCCGGCGACGGCGACGACGATGACGACGATGACGACGACGACGACTAGAAACGTCTTTCGCTGGATCCTGGAAGTCGCCCGGACGCGTTCGTCCGACTGAATCGACGAAAGCACCGGGTGACCAGAAGGCGGGGGTGGCCTGCCCCCGCCTTCGCTTTTTTTTGTGTTGCGTTGCTGACCCCCCCCGTGTCCACACCCCAGACGCATCTCTTCCGTAGTCCCCGAGCGCGTCCCGAGGGGTCTGGATCGCGCGTGGCTAGGGTTACTGTCAGGGGATAGGCGAGGGGATCGTTCGCGAGGCGGCTCCTTTCCGACCCTCTCGGCGGGGAGTACTCTAGCCGTGTGGCAAAGCTGGATCCGAGCAAACGGGCGCACCTTCCGAACAGCGCGTTCGCTTACATCGACTCCCGCGGCAAGCGGCGCCTGCCGATCCAC
>DASSPT010000143.1:0-10885 GCA_035699465.1 Gemmatimonadota bacterium | reverse complement strand
GCGCTCGCCGGCGAGCGCGACGCGGGGCGCGTCCTGCCCGCGGAGTCGCTCAAGATCCCGGGCGCGCACAACCTCCAGAACGCGCTCGCCGCCACGCTGGCGGGGTCGTTGATGGGCGTGCCGCGCGCCGGGATCGCGAGCGCGCTCGCCGAGTTCCCCGGGGTCGAGCACCGCCTGGAGACGATCGCGGAGATCGGCGGGGTGCGGTGGGTCAACGACTCCAAGGCCACCAACGTCGACTCGGCCCTGGTCGCTCTCGAGGCGTTCGAGTCCCCACTGGTGGTCGTCCTCGGCGGACGCCACAAGCAGGCGCCGTACGCGCCGCTCGCGCCGGCGCTCGCGCGCCACGGCCGGCGGGTGCTCGCGATCGGCGAGGCGGCGGACAGGATCGCCGAGGAGCTGGGTCGCGCCGTGGTCGTCGAGAAGCTCGGCACACTGGACCGGGCGGTCAGGCGCGCCGCCGAGATCGCCGAGCCGGGCGACGTCGTCCTGCTCTCGCCCGCGTGTTCGTCGTACGACCAGTTCGCGAACTTCGAGGAGCGGGGGAAGCGCTTCCGCGAGCTGGTCGCGGAGCTCGGCTCGCGCGCGGAGGTGGTCCGGTGAGGGCGCGGGCGCGCCGCAAGGCGGCGCGGAGCGCGCGCCGGGACACGCGCACGGCCACCGTTCCCCGCAGGGGGCCCGTCGACAATCGCCTCCGCGCGGTCGTCCTCCTCCTCGTCCTCTTCGGGCTCGTCATGGTGTACAGCGCGAGCTCGGCGCTCTCTCAGGAGCACTTCGACGGGTCCAGCACGGTGTACTTCGCGAGCCAGCTCTCGAAGGCCGTGGTGGGCCTCGTCCTCATGTTCGTCCTCGCCCGCGTCGACTACCGGATCTGGGCCCGCCTCGCCAAGCCGATGCTCTGGACCTCGGCCGCGCTCCTCGTCGCGCTGGTCGCGCCATTGCCCGCGCGGTACACGCCCGAGATCAACGGCGCGAGCCGCTGGCTCGCGGTACCCGGGTTCACGTTCCAGCCGATCGAGGTGGCGAAGCTGGCGCTGATCGTGTGGCTGGCGGCGACGATCGTGAAGAAGGACGCGCGGATCGACGAGCCGTGGGACGGCGTGGCGCCCCTTCTCGTGCCGCCCCTCCTCATGGCCGGGATGACGGTCCTCCAGCCCGACTTCAAGGGCGCCAGCACCCTGCTGCTCCTGACCTTCGCCATGCTGTGGCTGGGGGGCGTCCGGGTGAAGTACCTGACCCGGATGGTAGCCGCCGCCGTGCCGGTCGGGATCCTCGTCCTGGTGATCGAGCCCTACCGGATGGAGCGGATCCGCGCGTTCTTCGACCGCGGCGAGGACATGCAGGGGATCTCGTACCAGATCAACCAGTCGCTGATCAGCCTGGGATCGGGCGGCTGGTTCGGCGTGGGGCTCGGCTCGAGCAAGCAGAAGTTCCAATTCCTGCCCATGGCGCACACCGACTTCATCGTCTCGATCGTGGGCGAGGAGCTGGGGATCCTGGGGACGCTGCTCCTCCTCGGGGCGTTCCTCTACCTGGGCGCGCTGGGATACCGGGTCGCCCGCCGCGCCCCCGACGGCTTCGGGTTCCTGCTGGCCTCCGGAATCACGACGATGGTCCTCCTGTCCGCGCTCCTCAACATGGGTGTCGCCACGGCGTCGCTTCCCACGACCGGGCTCCCGCTGCCCTTCATATCGTACGGCGGCACCGCGCTGATCGTGCAACTGGCGGCCATGGGCATGCTGATGAGCGTCTCGCGGGACGCGGTCGCCGTGCCTCGCCGCCGCGAGGGACTCGCGCGCGGCCTCTTCGGGAGGAGGGCGTGGGGTGATGCCGCATGAGGACGCGCCGGACGACGGCGCCGGCCCGGGGAAGGGCGGGGAGGTGCGGATCGTGATCGCCGGCGGCGGCACGGGCGGGCACCTGATGCCCGCGCTCGCGCTCGCCCGCGAGCTCGTCTCGCGGCCGCGTCCGGCGCGCGTCACTCTGATCGGCGGAGACCGCGGGCCGGACCGCGAGGTGTATGCCGCCTCCGGGCTCCCGTACCGGATCCTCTCCGCCCCGCGCGTCGAGCGCGCGCGGTGGTGGCGGAACGCGGTCCTGCCGGGGCGCCTCGCGTCGGCCGTCCTGGCGGCGCGCCGGCTGATCGCGGAGCTCGATCCGCAGGTGGTCGTCGGGACCGGCGGGTACGCCTCGGCCCCGCCGGTGCTGGCGGCCGCGCTCGCGGGGCGCAGGGTCGTGCTCCAGGAGCAGAACAGCAGGCCCGGCCTCGCGACCCGCTTCCTGGCCCGCTGGGCGGACCTGGCGTGCGTCCAGTTCGAGAGCGCGGTGGAGGCGCTGGGAACGAGGACCGAGGTCGAGCTGACGGGAAGCCCGATCGCGCCCCAGGTCCCGGCCGAGGCCCCGTTCTCCGAGCGGCTCGATCCGGCGCTCGCCACCGTCGGGGTGTTCGGCGGCAGCCAGGGCGCGCGCGCGATCAACGACGTGGTGCTCGCGTTGACCGCCGAGCCGGACGTCCCGCGCTTCAATCTGGTCTGGCAGACGGGCGCCTCCGACCATGCGCGCGTGGCGGCGGCGCGCTCCTGGCCACCGACCGCGGTGATCGAGCCCTTCTTCTCGCCGATGACGGCGGTCTACCCGCTCCTCGACCTGATCGTCTGCCGCGCGGGCGCGATGACGCTGGCGGAGGTCGCCGCGTGGGGAATCCCCGCGATCCTCATCCCCTATCCGCACGCGACCGACGACCACCAGACGAAGAACGCGCGGGAGCTGGAAGAGAGAGGGGCCGCGATCGTCCTGCCGGAGAGCGAGACGTCCGCGCGACGGCTCGCGAACCTCCTCGCGGGGCTGTTGTCGGACCCCGAGCGCAGGGCGCGGATGGCCGCGGCCGCGCGGGCGGCCGCGCGGCCCGACGCGGCGCGCGTGATCGCCGACCGCGTTCTCGCGCTGGCGCAGGCCGCATGAGCGCCGCGCGCTCGCGGGAGCGGCTCGGGGCGCAGCCGGGGGCGGCGCTCCTGGCCGAGCCGCGGCGGCTCCACCTCATGGGAATCGGCGGGGCCGGAATGAGCGGACTCGCCGAGTGGCTCATCGACCGGGGGCACGAGGTCGGCGGCTGCGACTCGCGCGCTTCGGAGGTGACCCGGAGGCTCGATCGCCTCGGCGCCAGCGTGTTCGAAGGGCACAACCCCGCGCACGTCGAAGGAGCGGACGCGTTGATCGTTTCTTCGGCGATTCCCGCCGACCACCCGGAGCGCAGGGCAGCCGTCGAGCGCGGGATCCCCGTGATCCGACGCGCAGAGCTCCTGGGCGCGATCATGCAGGGCTCGCGCGGCGTCGCGGTGGCCGGGACCCACGGGAAGTCGACGACGACGACGATGACCGGATCCGTGCTGGAGTCGGCGGGCCTCGACCCGACCGTCATCGTCGGCGGCCGGATCCGGGGCCGCGACGGAAACGTCCGGATCGGGGCCGGGTCGTGGGTCGTAGCCGAGGCCGACGAGTTCGACCGCTCGTTCCTGGCGCTCGATCCCGAGATCGCCGTGATCACGAACGTCGAGGCCGACCACCTCGACATCTACGGCACGCTGGAGGCCGTCCACCAGGCGTTCTCCGACTTCGCGAAACGCGTGGGAGAGGGAGGAACGCTCGTCGTGGGAGTCGACGACGGTGGGGCGCGTGACGTGCGGGCGCCGGCAGGCGTCGGCGTCCTCGGCTTCGGCCTCTCGGCCCAGGCCGATGTCCGGGCGGAGGGCATCGCCCCGAGCCCGACCGGGATCGCGTTCGACCTCTTCCTGGGGGGCGCGGGCGCGGGGCGGGTGCGGCTCGCCATGCCCGGCGTCCACAACGTGCGGAACGCGCTCGCGGCCGCGGCGGTGGGGTGGAAGCTCGAGCTGACCGCCGACGCGATCCGCGCCGGGCTCGAGGCCGTGCGCGGAGTCGAGCGGAGGTTCGAGATCGTGTACCGGACCGACGACCTCATGATCGTCGACGACTACGCCCACCATCCCTCCGAGATCGCGGCCACCCTCTCGGGTGCGCGCGAGGCGTGGCCCGAGCGGCGGATCGTGGCGGTGTTCCAGCCGCATCTCTATACGCGGACGCGCGACTTCGCGGGCGAGTTCGGGAGCGCGCTGGCGGGTGCGGACCTGGTGTTCGTCACCGACGTCTACGCCGCGCGCGAGAAGCCCATCGCAGGGGTGAGCGGGCGGCTGATCAGCGAGGCGGCGCGCGAGGTCCGCGCGGCCGTGCGGTACCTGCCCGAGGAGACGGCCGCGGGGCGCGACGTCGCGGACGTGATCGAGGAAGCCCTGGAGCCGGGCGACATGGTGGTGACGATGGGAGCCGGGGACATCGACGAGCTGGCGCGGCGTCTCGCGGCGCGCCGCAATCCGGAGCGGCCGTGACGGCGCCGGTGCGCGAGGCGCGCGTCCCGTCCGCCTGCAGCGTGGACGCCCCGCTCGCTCCGCTCACGCATTGCCGTATCGGCGGGAGGGCGCGGGTCCTGTGCGTGGCGGAGTCGGAGGACGACGTGCGCGAGGCGGTCCGGTATCGCAAGGGCGCCGGCTTGCCGGACGACGACGTGATCGTCCTCGGCGGGGGCGCGAACGTGCTGATCAACGACGCTCGCGACTACGGACTCGTCCTCAAGCTGAGCGAGCGCTTCAACGCGATCGAGGTCGACGAGGAGGCGGGAGTCGCGCGCATCCAGGCCGGGATCTACACGCCGCGACTCGTGCGCGAAGCGGCGCGGCGCGGCTGGGAGGGGTTCCAGTTCCTGGCCGGCATTCCGGGCTCGCTCGGCGGCGCCGTCGCCATGAACGCCGGCGTGCGGGAGATCTCCACCTGGGACCTGGTCCGCGCGGCGGAGGGGATCACGTGGGGAGGAGAGAGGATGCGTGTCGAGCGTGAGGAGGTGCGCCCGTCCTACCGCCGGGGAAACCTGCCGGCGGACCTCGTCGTGACGCTCGTGGAGTGCGACGTGCGGGGCGGCGACGCGGATACCATCCACACCAAGGCGCGCGAGCTGGCCGCCTCGCGGAAGGACACCCAGCCCCTGCGATGGCCCTCGTGGGGAAGCACGTTCCGGAACCCGTCCGGAGCGTCCAGCACCGGAACGACCGCGGGAGCCCTCATCGATTCCGCCGGCCTCAAGGGGTACCGCGTCGGCGACGCCGCCATTTCGGACCTTCACGCCAACTTCATCGTCAACCTGGGGAAGGCCAGCGCCGCCGATGCGCTGGCCTGCATCCGGGCCGCGTACGAAGCCGTGCGCGATCGGCACGGCGTTCGGCTCGAGCCCGAGGTGCGGCTCGTCGGATTCCCCCCGGAAGATCTGGCGTTCCTGGAGGATCGGTGAAGGTGCTGCGCCGAGGGCGGCGGGTCTCCCCGCGGGGGAGCCGGCGTCGCGCTCCGCTCGCGCGCGACAACCGGCGCGTCGACCGGGAGCGCCTCGCGCAGCGCCGCAGACAGGCCGGCCGCGCCCTCCGGCTCGCACTCGTCGCCTCGGCCTGCGGCTTCATCGGCTATCACGCCGTCCGGATGGCCGATGCGCGCGGGTGGTTGAGCCCGTTCCGGGTACGCGAAGTGCGGGTGGTGGGCGCCGAGGTGGCGAGCCCGGCCGTGCTCGTCGCCGAGGCCGGGCTCATCGGCGAGGAGCTCCACTACTGGTCCGTGCTCGATCCGTACGTGCACCGCGTGCGTCGTGATCCGCTGATCGAGAGCGCGCGCTTTCAGCGGCGCTTCCCCAACGGCCTCACCCTGGAGGTGAAGGAGCGCCGGCCGATCGTGCTCCTCGCCCTCGAGCGACTGACGCCGGTGGACGGGGCCGGGATCGTGCTGCCGGTCAACCCCTTCCACGCGGAATGGGACGCGCCCGTTCTCGAGGTCGCGGAGCGCTCGAGCCAGGCGCAGGTCATCCAGGGAGGACGGATCCGGGACGAGGTCGTCCTGGGCGCGGTGACGTGGCTCGACGAGGTCGGCCGCCGGTATCCGGAGCTCGCGCGCGAGATCTCCAGCATCCGGATCGACGCCGAGGGGATGCTGACCTTGCATCTCGTCCACGCCGCGGGCGAGGTCCTGCTCGCGCGCGACACTCCCGTCGACAAGATGGGCTGGGTGGACGAGGTGATCCGGGACCTCCAGGAGAAGGGCGTGGAGTTCACGCGCCTGGACCTCCGGTTCCCGGATCAGATCGTGGTGCGCAGGGCCTCCACAAACCTCTGACTCAGGACACTATGTCACGCGAGAACATCATCGTCGGCCTGGATATCGGCACCACCAAGATCGGCTGCGTCATCGCGGAGCTCGATTCCGACCGGAACGTCAAGATCGTCGGCGTGGGGACCAGCCGTTCGGAGGGATTACGCCGTGGCGTGGTCGTGAACCTCGAGAAGACGGTCGTGTCGATCGGCCGTGCGATCGAGGAAGCGGAGCTCATGGCCGGTGTCGAGGTGCGGAACGTGTACGCCGGGATCGCCGGGGATCACATCCGCTCCATCAACAGCCACGGTGTGATCGCGGTCTCCCGCGGCGGCGTGGAGATCACGCGCGCGGACATCGGTCGCGTGGTGGACGCGGCGAAGGCGGTGGCCATCCCGATGGACCGCGAGATCCTGCACATCCTGCCGCAGGAGTTCACCGTCGACGACCAGAAGGGCATCAAGGACCCCACGGGGATGGCTGGAATCCGGCTCGAGGTCGACGTCCACATCGTGACCGGCGCGGTGTCGTCCGCGCAGAACCTGGTGAAGGCGATCCAGCAGGCCGGCTACCAGGTGCGGGACCTCGTTCTCGAGCCGCTGGCGTCGTCCCACGGAGTCCTCACCGACGACGAGCGGGAGCTCGGCGTGGCGCTCCTCGACATCGGCGGTGGTACCACGGATATCGCGCTCTTCCACGAGGGCTCCATCCGCCACACCGCGGTGATCGGCCTGGGTGGCAACAGCGTGACGAACGACATCGCCATCGGCCTGCGCACGCCGGCGCGTGACGCGGAGCGGATCAAGGAGAGGTACGGCGCGGCCGTGGCCAGCATGGTGGATCCGGACGAGGAGATCGTCGTGCCGCACATGGCCGGGCAGGGGGAACGGCGGGTGAGCCGTGAGCTCCTGGCGTCGATCATCCAGCCCCGCATGGAGGAGATCCTCTCGCTGGCCAAGGCCGACATCAAGAAGACCGGGTGGCACGACAAGGTCCCGTCGGGGTTCGTGCTGACCGGAGGCGCGGCCGCTCTGCCGGGCACCGTGGAGCTGGCGGAAGAGATCCTCGCCATGCCGGTCCGGATCGGCCGCCCCCTGGGAGTCACGGGGCTCGTCGACTCGGTCGACGAGCCGCGCTTCGCGACCGGCGTGGGGCTCGTGATCTACGGCCGGGAGGCGGGACGCGAAGAGAATCGCTTCACGGGCGGTGACGACGACGCTTTGTGGACGCGCGTGTTGGAGAGGATGAAAGAATGGCTCCACGATTTTTTCTAGGGGAGATCGCTGAGGATGGCCGATTTCTGCGTTGCGCTCCTCGTTCTTCCTGCGGCGTGGGATTCGCCACGCCTCGGAAGAGCCTCGTCGCGCGCCTTGAACTCGGCTCATCCTGAGCGATCTCCTGAGCAGCCTTCGAGGGAAATCCGGATATCCATGGCGCAACGAAAGTGTTGAGAATTTTCGGAGTTCGATGAGTATTCCAGCATCCTCGATCCTTGACCGGGACCGGAGACATGCGAAAACCCAAAACCAGACGCTCAGGAGGAGCCATGTTGTTCCAACTGGCTGACGCGGAAGAGCAATTCGCGAGGATGAAGGTCGTGGGGATAGGTGGGGCCGGCGGCAACGCCGTGAACCGCATGATCCAGGAGCGCCTGGTGGGCGTCGAGTTCATCTCCGTCAACACGGACGTGCAGGCGCTCTCGAGCTCCGAGGCGCACCGCAAGATCCAGATCGGCCGGACGCTGACGCGGGGCCTCGGCTCGGGCTCCAAGCCCGACGTCGGCCGGGAGGCCGTGGTCGAGAACCGGGACGACGTCGCCGAGGCGCTGCAGGGCGCGGACATGGTGTTCGTCACCTGCGGCATGGGTGGCGGCACGGGAACCGGCGCGGCTCCCGTCGTGGCCGAGATCGCGCGCGAGGCGGGAGCGCTGACGGTGGGGATCGTGTCGAAGCCGTTCACGTTCGAAGGGCGCCGGCGCATGCAGGTCGCCGAGGAGGGCATCGACGAGCTCAAGCAGGTCGTCGACACCTTGATCGTCGTGCCGAACGAGCGGCTTCGCGACGTGGTCGAAAAAGGGACCACGATCCAGGAGGCCTTCCGCGTGGCCGACTCGGTGCTCCTCAACGCCACCCGTGGTATCAGCGATCTGATTACCGTCACCGGACTCGTCAACGTAGATTTCGCCGACGTCAAGACGATCATGACCGAGATGGGCCAGGCCCTGATGGGAACGGGCTACGGCGTGGGGGAAAACCGCGCCATGGAGAGCGCTCAGGAAGCGATCTCGAGCCCCCTCCTCGAGGACATGTCGATCGCGGGAGCGAGCGGCGTGCTCATCAACATCACGGGCGGCCCGGACCTTTCCCTGCACGAAGTCAGCGAGGTATCGTCGGTGATCCACGACGCGGCAGGCGAGGATGCGAACATCATCTTCGGCGCCGTGATCGACCCCGACCTGAAGGGCGAGATCCGTGTCACCGTGATCGCCACCGGGATCGGCGGCCATCGGGTCGCCGCGCGGCCGGCCGATCGCGAGCGCAGACAGACCCCGGCGTACGAGCCGGCAGAGGTTCCGGGCTACGCGCCGCGGGTGGCGGCCACGAAGCCCCAGCTGGTGCCGGTCCTGGAGTCCGGCGAGGCCGCCGTCGACTCCGATGACCGCCACGTCCAGGGCGATGGCCTGGACGATTTACTCGACGTCCTCGAGCTGGAAGCCGACCGGCGGAAGGACGATCTGGAGATCCCCGCATTCATTCGGAGGCAGATGAACTGATGGAGGACTGGAAGAAGCGGCCCCGCCCGGCATTTCTGATCGCATTGGGCGGCGCGGCGCTGGCCTGGTGGCTGGCCGGCGATCCCGCGCCCCCCGCGCCCGCCACGGTGGTGGCGGCGCCCCCGGCTCCGCCGGCGATCGTCGACACCCTGAATGCGGGCCAGACGCTTTCCGGGGTCTGGTCCGAGCACGAGCTGGATCCGAACGACCTCCATCCCGTGGTCGAGGCCGGCATGAGCCTCTTCCCCTGGCGGAGCCTTCGCCCGGGCGCGGTGTACAGGTTCACGTTCCGCCCCGACGGGCGGCTGGACGGCCTGGACCTGAAGATCGACCGCGACAGGCGACTCGTGATCCGCCGCGCCGGCCTCCGGTTCTCCGCAGCGCTCGAGCAGACGAAGTTCACGCGGGCGGAGCGCTCGCTCTCGACGTGCGTCGAGGGGAGTCTCTGGGAGGCGATCACGGAGGCGGGGGAGGATCCTTCGCTGGCGGTGCTCATGGCGGAGGCCCTGGCGGCGCAGGTAGACTTCTACAACGATCTCCGGGCGGGAGACTGCGTCGGCGCCGCGTTCACCGCGGACGTCCGGCCCGACGGCTCGTACAAGCTGGTCTCGCTCGAGGCGGTACGATTCGATGGCGCGAAGAAGCGTCACGACGCCTATCGCCACACGGCGGCGGACGGGCGACCGGACTGGTATGACGCCGATGGGCAATCGCTCAAGCGGCGCTTCCTGCGCTCACCGCTCAAGTTCACCCGGATCTCGTCTCGGTTCGGGACGCGGATGCACCCGATCCTCAGGCGCGCGCGTCATCACGACGGGGTGGACTACGTGGCTCCGGTCGGGACGCCGGTTCAGGCATCGGGCGACGGCACGGTGCGGTTCGCGGGCCGCCGGGGAGGGTACGGGCTCCACGTGGAGCTCAAGCATGGCCGGGACTATGTGACTTCGTACTCGCACCTTTCGCGGATAGCCGGCGGGGTGCGATCGGGGGCGCAGGTCTTGCAGGGCCAGGTGATCGGGTACGTGGGTTCGACCGGCATGTCGACCGGCGCCCATCTCCATTATCGCTTCATCAAGGACGGCAGGAATGTGGATCCGCTCTCTACCGACCTTCCGACCGGAGCTCCGCTGGAGGGCGAGGAGCTGGCCCGCTTCATGGCCGTTCGCGATGGACTCCGAGCCCGGATCGATTCGACCGGCGGCTCCGCGCCCGGCTACCAACCGGAGACCCTCTGGGTCGCCGGCGGAGAGCCGGGCGGGGGGGAGCCCGAAGCGGTCCGGGATGCAAAGCCGCGGGCTCGCTGACCGCAGGCCGGTCCGGACCAGCGGACTGATCGCCGTATTCGCCCTCGCCGCCTGCGGCGGGGGCGGCGGTGGCGGCGGACCGAGCGGCCCCGACCTCACGCCGCCCGGCGTGCCTGTGGCTTCCCTCATCATCGTGGAGCCACCGCTTCCGGGACCGACCGCGCGGCTCTCCGGAAGGGGCGGCTCGGTCGAGGGCAGCGCTACCGTTCGGGTCTCGAACTCGACGGCCACTATCCGCACGGGACAGCCGGTGACGTCCAGCGCGACGGCGGCGGCGGACGGGACCTTCACGGTGAGCGTCCCCGCGCAGCTGGGCGACCGCCTCGAGCTGACGGCCGCCGACGCGGCCGGCAACGTGAGCGGAGTGCTCCCGCTTCAGGCGGGACCGATACCGACGGCCATCTCGGTGGTCGACCCGGGCGACGACCACCTCCTCTCCCTGACGACCGGCGAGGGGGCGTTCAACCTGCCGTTCCCCGCCGGCAACGAGCGCTACACGCTGGTGGCCCAGTCCCTGAATCCGGTCGCGAGCGCGTTCCCGCTGACGGTGGCGGGAAGCTCGGCGGCCGAGATTCGCGCGCTCGCCCCGTCCGCGCAGGGCCAGACCGCGCCC
>DASSPT010000142.1:0-2301 GCA_035699465.1 Gemmatimonadota bacterium | reverse complement strand
GATGTACAACAAGCCCGATGAGCAGCCCGGGCCGCCGGCCTGGCTCTACTACACCGTGGTCGACGACCTCGACGACGCCGTCGGGAAGGTCAAGAAGGACGGCGGGCAGGTGATCGTCGAACCCATGGAGGTGCCCGGAGGAAGCCGCGTCGCCGTGGGGCTCGATCCGCAGGGCGCGGCGTTCGGCCTCCACGAGCTCACAAAGTCGTAGTCCTTGCCGGCGCGGGGCGGCGACGGCCGCCCCGCACCGGGCCTCGCCGTCCTCCCTCGCCCCGCATCTCAGCGGCTCTCTGCGCCCAGGATCCTCCCGACGTTCTCCTCCGAGAAGTACTCCGCGGGCGACGTCACGCCGGCGTTGACGCGCGCGAAGCCGTCCATCGCCTCCTGATTGCCGGCCGCAGCCGCGAAGATGCGCTGGAGCTCGGGCGGCGGCGGCTCGAGCGAGGCAAGCTCGGCGGTAAAGCCGTACATCGGCAGGACGTGCGCGTCGCGCGTCGACTGATAGTCTGCCATCGCATCGTCGAAGGGGCGCGCTCCGGAGAGCCAGTCGTCGAGGGCGGTCGCGCAGAGCTCGGCGTCGCGGAACGCGTCGCTGATCCCCTGCGCGGTGATGAAGTCCTTGTTGTAGCCCGCGTCACCGACGAGCGCCCAGCCGGGGCCATACGGCCGGCGGAAGTAGCCCGGCACCGCCATGCCGAGGAAGCGCTCCTCGCGCTTCGCGCCACGCACGCGCTCCGCGAACTCCGGCACCAGATCGACGACCGACATGTAGTTGCCTTCGATGTCGCCCCTTCGCTGCTCGAACTCCGCGAACGGCCAGCCCGCGATCAGTAGCGTGCAGTCGTCGTTGGTCGGCCACGCCGCCATGCCGCGGTGCGGGATGATCCAGGCCTGGAACCGGCCATCGAGCGGGAGATCGCTCCAGTACGAGTAGTAGGCCGCGAGGAGCGGCGTCTTCTCGTTGTACTGCTCGGGCCCGACCGCCTCCGCGACCGTCGACCGCAGGCCGTCGGCCCCCACCACCACGCGCGCGCGCTCCTCGACGGGCTTGCCGCCCTTCGCGTGCCCCCGGATCCCGGTTACGCGGCCGTCTTCGAACAGCACCTCGTCGACCGTGAACCCCTCGCGCACCTCGGCGCCCGACTCCGCCGCCGCGTCGACGAGGATCTCGTCGAGCACGGTGCGGCGCGGGGCGTAGCCGACAGGCTCTTCCGGTGTGCCGGGCCTGCCGGCCAGCTCGAAGGCGCCGAAGTCGAACGCGTACGTGTGTACGGGCGGGCACCCTGTCGCGACCACCCTGTCGAGGAGCCCCCAGCGCCGGAGCGCGGCGACGCCCGGCGGATGGACGAGGTGCGTGGAGATCGTATCGCTCGGGAAGGTCGCTCGGTCCACGACGAGAACCCGGTACCCCTTCCGCGCGACCAGCATGGCGGTAGGCGAGCCCGCACAGCGCGCGCCGACCACGATGGCATCGTAGTCTCGTTCACTCATACCGTCCCTCCTTCCGAGATTCGTCCTCCCCGCTCGCTGTCCAGGATCTGCATCTGATGGGCGTCGTAGCGGGCGCCAGCCGCGGCATCGGCGGGCACGGCCATCTCGAGTCGGTCGAGGTCCTCCGGCGTCAACCTGAGTTCGAGCGCCCCGAGCGCCTCCGCGAGGGGACCGCGGCGCCGGGCACCGACCAGCGGGACGATGTCCTCGCCTCGCGACAGCACCCACGCGATCGCGAGCTGACTGACCGTCGCTTCCTTTTCCCTCGCCATCTCCCGCATGCTGTCCACCAGCGCCAGGTTGCGGTCGAGATTCTCGCCGGTGAAGCGCGGGAGGTACGCCCGGAAGTCGTCCCGCGACAGCTCCCGCCCCTTCGACCAGTGCCCGCTCAGCAGACCCCGCGAGAGGACCCCGTAGGCGGTTATTCCCACACCGAGATCTCGCGCGGTCGGGAGGATCTCCGCCTCGATCCCGCGGGAGATCAGCGAGTACTCGATCTGAAGGTCCGAGACGGGGTGGACGGCCTGCGCGCGCCGCAGCGTTTCCGCGCCGACCTCCGACAGGCCTACGTGCCGGACGTGGCCGGCCTCGATCATCTCCACGATGGCGCCGACCGTCTCTTCGATGGGGACCGACGGGTCGAGCCGCCCCGGCCGGTAGATGTCCACATGGTCGGTCCTCAGCCGCCGCAGGGTGTAGGCGAGAAACGTTTTCGTGGCGGCGGGCCGCGTGTCCATGCCGATCCAGCTCCCGGCCGGATCGCGCAGCGCTCCGTACTTCACGCTGATCACGACGCTGTCGCGCGGCCGA
>DASSPT010000141.1:0-2963 GCA_035699465.1 Gemmatimonadota bacterium | reverse complement strand
TCGCCGGGAAGTGGTCCGACTCGGAGACCGGCGCCCGCTACGAGAACATCAATCCCGCCGACACGAACGACGTCATCGGCACGTTCGCGGCCTGCGGGCCGATCGACGTCGATCGCGCGGTCGAGTCGGCGGTAAAGGGGTTCCAGGAGTGGTCCCGGATCCCGGCGCCCAAGCGCGGCGAGGTCCTGAAGCGGGCCGGTGACCTCCTGACCGGGCGGAAGGACGAGATCGCGCACGGGATGACCCGCGAGATGGGGAAGCCCGTCGTCGAAACCCGCGGCGACGTCCAGGAGGCGATCGACACCGCCTACTACGCGGCCAGCGAGGGGCGGCGGCTCTTCAGCCACACGGCCCCCTCCGAGCTCAGGGACAAGATGGGGTTCGCGATCCGGCGTCCGGCCGGGGTCTTCGGGATCGTCACCCCCTGGAACTTCCCGCTGGCGGTGCCCTCGTGGAAGATCTTCCCGGCCCTTTGCTGCGGGGACGCGGTCGTCTGGAAGCCGGCGCAGGACACGCCGTGGACGGCGGTCAAGTTCGTCGAGATCCTGCTCGAGGCCGGGCTCCCGCCCGACGCGATCCAGCTCCTCACCGGGTTCGGCAGCGAGGTCGGCGCGCCGATTGTGTCGCATCCCAAGGTGCGGGGCATCTCGTTCACCGGCTCGACGTCGGTTGGGCAGGGGATCGCGGCCGTCTGCGGGGAGATGGGGAAGCCCGTCTCGCTCGAGATGGGCGGCAAGAACGCGCAGCTCGTCATGGATGACGCCAACCTGGACCTCGCGATCGAGGGGGTCCTCTGGGGCGCGTTCGGGACGACCGGCCAGCGCTGCACCGCGACCTCGCGCTTGATCCTCCACGACGCGATCCACGACGAGATGGTCGAGCGGCTCGCGCGCCGCGCCGAGAAGCTCAAGCTCGGCGACGGGCGGAAGAAGGGCACTGACGTGGGACCGCTCGTCAACGAGGACTCGCGCGACAAGGTCGAGAAGTACGTGCGGATCGGGCAGGAGGAAGGCGCCAAACTGTTGACGGGTGGCGGCATTCCGACGGACGACGGCCTCGAGCGCGGCTGGTTCTTCCAGCCCACGATCTTCACCGACGTGACGCCGAAGATGCGGATCGCGCAGGAGGAGATCTTCGGCCCGGTCCTCTCGGTCCTCCGCGTCAAGGACTTCGACGAGGGGATCGAGGTCATGAACGGCGTCCGGTACGGGCTGTCGTCGTCGATCTACACGAGCGACGTCACACGTGCCTTCCGGGCCATCGAGCGGATCGAGGCCGGCATCACGTACGTCAACGGGCCGACGATCGGCGCCGAGGCGCACTTCCCGTTCGGGGGCGTCAAGGACACGGGGAACGGCCACCGCGAGGGCGGCTGGCCCGTGTACGACTTCTTCAGCGATCTCAAGACCGTGTACGTGGACTACAGCGGCAAACTCCAGAAGGCGCAGATCGACGTGTAGAGCTCACGTGTTCTCGCAGGTTGAGCGGCCGCGAGGCCGGGAACGTCAGACAGGAAGGTCCCCATGGCGCAGATGACCGACACGACGGCGAAGACGGGCGCGGCGAGCGCGGGCGGTGCGAAGAGCGCGGAGGGCGCGGCGAAGGGCGCGGAGGGCGCGAAGGCCGGCGGCACCGCCGCCCCCGAGCTCCACGGCTCCCTCCCCGGCGCGAAGGCGCAGGACTGGATCCGCCGCGACGCGGTCGCGATCTCGCCGTCCTACACCCGGAGCTACGGCGCGGTGATCGAGCGCGGCCAGGGCTGCACGGTGTGGGATGTCGACGGCAACGCGTTCATCGACGTGAGCGCGGGGATCGCGGTCACCGCGACCGGTCACTGCCATCCCAAAGTCGTCGCCGCGATCCAGGAGCAGGCGGCCAAGCTGATCCACATGTCGGGGACCGATTTCTACTACCCGAGCCAGATCCAGCTCGCCGAGAAGCTGACGTCGCTCTTCCCGGGCGGCGGGCCGGCGAAGGCGTTCTTCGGGAACTCCGGCGCCGAGGCGATCGAGGCCGGCATGAAGCTCGCCCGCTACCACACCGGGCGGATGCGCTTCCTGGCGTTCCGCGGCTCGTTCCACGGCCGCACGATGGGCGCGCTGTCGCTGACCGCGTCGAAGGCCGTCCAGCGGAAGGGGTTCGGCCCGCTGATCGCCGGCGTCCACCACCTCGCGTTCCCCGATCCCTATCGCGGGGGGACGACCGAGGCGAGCCTCGCCGAGCTCGAGCACGTCCTCGACACGATCGCCCCGCCCGAGGAGGTCGCCGCGATCGTCGTCGAGCCGGTCCAGGGGGAGGGCGGCTACGTGCTCCCGCCGGACGGCTGGTTCGAGGAGATCGAGGCCGTCTGCCGGAAGCACGGGATCCTGCTCTTCGTCGACGAGGTGCAGAGCGGGATGGGCCGGACGGGGAAGATGTGGGCGATCGAGCATACGAGGGCCCGGCCCGACATGGTCGCGGTCGCCAAGGGGATCGCCAGCGGGCTCCCGCTCGGCGTGCTCCTTGCGAAGAGCGACATCATGGACTGGACCCCGGGCGCCCACGCCTCGACGTTCGGCGGCAATCCCATCGCCTGTCGCGCCTCGCTGGCGACGATCGAGCTCCTGGAGTCCGAGCTGATCGCGAACGCGAACGAGGTCGGGGGGTATATCCTGAGCCGCCTCGAGGCGATGGGGGACGAGCACGACGCGATCGGCGACGTCCGGGGCAAGGGACTCATGATCGCCGTCGAGCTGGTCGAGGACCGGAAGACGAAGAAGCGGGCCAAGAAGCTCCGCGACGAGATCGTGAACCGCTGCTTCGAGAAGGGGCTATTGATCCTGGGCTGCGGCCCGAACGCGATCCGCTGGGCGCCGGCGCTCGTGATCGACCGGGAGACCGCCGACAAGGCGCTCGAGATCTTCGAAGAGGTATTGACCGAACTGGAGCCGTAAGGAGAGAACCGTGGTCGAACGCACGTATCC
>DASSPT010000140.1:0-3929 GCA_035699465.1 Gemmatimonadota bacterium | reverse complement strand
GCTGGGAGGAATCGATCGAACTGTCGGAGCGAGCGCGGGCGCTCGATGCACGAAACCCCGAGATCATGGCCCGATATAAGGAGACCCTCGCCGCCGTGCGGCGCTACGAGGAAGCGGAACGGACACTGGACCAGTCCCTGGTTCTCATGCCGTCGGACGTGGGCTTACGCATCGAGAAGATTTTTCTCGTCCTGGAGGGAGTGGGGGACGTCGCGCGGGCGCGGCAGCTGTTCGACGTCTCCCCGGACGCCTTCGGTCCCGCTGCCCAGGCCCGGCTGTCGGGCCAGATCTCGCTCTACGAGCGCGACTACGAAGGCGGGATAGCGGCGCTCGAAGGGAAACCTGTCGACCCCGACGGCACGCGCGACACGCCTGCGCTGCTCGCGCTCCTCTCCCATTGGGCGGGGCGTGCGCCGGAAACGCGCGTCTGGGCGGATTCCTTGAAGCGGGTCACGGACCGGGAGATCGCCGAGCTGGAAGCCGGGGTCGACCCGTTCGTCCAGCGCGCCGAGAGCTACGCCTTCCGCGGGATCGCGCACGCGCTCTCCGGTCGGCCGTCGGAAGCCCTACGGGACGGGCGCCGAGCGCTCGAGCTCCTGCCGCTCTCGCGGGACGCGGTTGACGCTCCGGTAATACACCAGCGCGTCGCCATCGCCTTCCTCCTCGCCGGCGACCGCGACGGCGCATTCCGCATCCTGAACCGGCTCGCCACGGTTCCGGGCCCGCTATCCTCGGCGAGTCTGCGGCTCGATCCCGCCTTCGACTCGATCCGCGGCGATCCCCGCTATGCGCCGCTTCTCCGGAGCCTTCAGGAGGCCGAGCGGAGCGGGACCGGGACGCTTTGACCCGGCCGTCGCTCCCGGCATGATCGGCCTTCTCCTCGGCCTGCCCTTCGCCCTGCCGGCGGTCGAGGAGCTCGGGCCGCTTCTCTTCTTCCTCGTGATCCTGACCGAGGTGATCGTCGCGCCGATCCCGGGCGGGGTGATCGCGTTCGTGGGCTCCGCGCAGCTCGGGTTCTGGACCGCATGGCCGATCCTTTACGCGGGCAACGTGATCGGGAGCAACGTCCTGTTCCACCTCGCGCGGCGCTTCGGCCGCCCCTTCGTCGAGCGCCACACGAAGGAGAAGCAACGTCGGAAGTACGAGCGCGCGCTGGAGCGGCACCCGCGGCTTCTCTGGATCCCTTACGCGTTCCCCGTCTTCCCGATCGACGTGATCAGCGCGCTCCTCGGCGTCTCGGGGTTGCGGCAACGCTGGTTCCTCCTCATCACGCTGCTAGCGCTGCCCTCTTACACCGGCATCACGGCGCTCGTCGGCTCCCGCTACGGCCGCTACATCCCATGGCTCAACTGGATCTCCGTCGCGATCCTCGTTCTCCTCGCGGTCTGGCTCCTGTTCTTCGTGGTTCCAGGTCTCGTCAGGCGACGAAAGGGGCGTCGCACGGAAGGCTCGTCGGAAGGCTGACTTGCCCACCCGATTTTCGGGCGACCATACTATCCGTACGGCGTCGCCGTCCGGTGACGCGCGCACGTCCCGGGAGATTCCGCGTGCAATCCCAACCGCATCACCGTCTCGCCGCAGTCTGGTTCGCCGACCTCGCAGGCTATACACGCCTCTCCCGGACCGATGAGGGCGAGGCCGTCCGCCTCGTCCAGACATTCCAGGGAAGGGTCCAGCGGGCCGTCGAAGGACATGGGGGGCGCATCGTCAAATACCTTGGCGACGGCGCGCTGGCCGAGTTCGCGAGCACCGACGAGGCGATTCGGTCCGCAAGCGCGTTGATGCGGGATTTCCAGGAAACCGCCCCTACACGAGGCTCCGCGCCAGTGTCGCTCCGGATCGGAATCCACGTCGGCGACGTAGTGGCGGCCCCGGACGGCGACCTCTACGGAGACGGCATCAACGTCGCCGCGCGCATCCAGGCGGAGGCGGAGCCGGGGGAGGTGTGGGCGAGCGAGGACGTGTGGCGCCAACTCCGTCAGCGTCCGGAGTTCCGCTTCGACCCGCGGGGGGAGCGCGAGCTGCGCGGGCTGGACGCACCGCTGAAGCTCTACGCGGTCGCGATCGAGGGAGGGGAGGGGACCGGTCGTAGCTGGACCGGACGGGCGCCGTGGCGGCCGACGCCGATCCCGCAGAAGCGTCGGTGGCCGATCTGGCTGGGGGCCGGAGCGGTCGTGGCGGTCCTTGCCATCGGTTCCGCGCTCTGGTTGGGCCGGGAGGGGAATCCGCCGAGCGGTGGCCTCGTGCCCGCCGAGCTCCCCGAGATCCGGGCCCACACCGTGGCGGTTCTGCCGTTCGACAACCTCTCCGAGGACCCCGGCAACGAGTACTTCGCCGACGGGATCACGGACGACGTCCTGTCGTCGCTCTCCAAGGTCGGGGGGTTGCGGGTCATCAGCCGGACCTCGTCGATGGCCTATCGTGGGACCTCCAAGCCGATGCGCGAGATCGCCGCCGAGCTCGGAGTCGGTGCCATCCTCGAGGGAAGCGTCAGGCGCGTGGGCGACCGCGTTCGCATCACGGTGCAGCTGATCGACGGCCGGACGGACGAGCATCTGTGGGCGGAAACCTACGACCGTCAGCTGACCGATGTGCTCGCGATCCAGAGCGAGATAGCCCGAGAAATCGCGGCTCAGATGGAGATCGCCCTTACCGGAGACGATACGGCGCGGATCGAGGCAGGGCGAACGGGGAGCACGATCGCCTACGATCTTCTTCTGAGAGCTCATCGGCTGATAGAGGAGAGCGAGACTTCGGGCGGGCGCGAGCGCGTCCGCGAGGGGATGCGTCTGCTGAACGAGGCGCTCGAGATCGATCCGGCGTATGCCCGAGCCTGGGCTGAAATCGCGAGGGGGTATCAAGTCCTCATGGCTCTGGACGACATCGCATGGGGGGATTCCGCCCTTGCCGCCGCCGACTCGGCGATCGAGCGCGACTCCAGGCTCGCGCTCGCCTATTCCCTGAAGGGCCGCACCCACCTGTGGGCCGGCCGCTACGACCAGGCATTGCCCCAGCTCGAGCGTGCGCTGGAGCTGGATCCGAACGACGCCAGTACGATGAACGCGATCTCGATCATGCTCGCTATTCAGGGTCGAAAGGACGAAGCTCTGCGGTGGTCCACGGAGCACGCAGCGCTGACGCCGGGCGATTCCCACGAACAGCTGATCGCGTTGTACATGGACGTGGGCCTGCTTGAGCAGGCCGAGGAAGAGCTGCGCGCGAACCTCCGCCGAGAAACGGGATCGCCTGCCGTCACCACCATCTGGCTGGCTCAGGTGCGAATGCTCCAGGGGCGGACAAAGGAAGCCCTGGATCTCGCGGGGGAAGCTCTCGCGCTGGCGCCGGACAGAATCGGGGTGGTGGAGCGCGCGTTTCCTATCTACCTGGCAGCCGGGGACGAGCGTACCGCGCTCGAACTGATCGAGCGGAACGTGGCGGCCGTGGGAGAGGACTTCGCTCCATTCGTGAATCTAGGGACCGCGCGCTGGAGGCTCGGTGATCGCGAGGAGGCGCGGCGGGCGTTTGCCAAGGCCGAGGAACGGGCGCACGAGGCGATCGCGACCCGGCCCCTCCTCGCGGAGTCCTACGTCGACCTGGCCCGCATCGCCGCCGTGGAGGGACGACCTACGGAGGCGATGACCTGGCTCGATCGCGCGTACGAGCGAGGGTACAACGAGAGATGGACGGTGCAGGTGGACGCGACTTTGGACGACATCCGGGAAACGCCGGCGTTCCGCGCGTGGGCGAAGAAGGTGCTCGACGACCTTGCACGAATGCGGCGAAGCTTCGAGACGCGACCTGGGATCCGGGAAGGGTGAGCGTTACTAGGCGGATCGTTTCATCCGACCGGCCGGTGGAGTCGTGTCGTACCTGCGCCGGGGCGGATCCGGAGGTATCATAAGCAGTCGGGACCGCTTCCCCTCAAACCG
>DASSPT010000139.1:0-4697 GCA_035699465.1 Gemmatimonadota bacterium | reverse complement strand
GACCTCGCCCTCGTGCAGGCAGAAGCTCACGTCGCGCAGCTCGTCGGCGCGGCAGAGGCCCTCCACGCGGACGAGCTCGACCCCGAGTGCGGACGGCCGGCGGGTGACGAGCTCGTCGACCTCGCGGTTCGCCATCAGCCGCACGAGCTCCCTGCGATCCGCCGCCGCCACGTCCAGTGTCGCTATCCGGCGGCCGTCTCGCAGCACCGTCACGCGGTCGCCCACGTCGTAGATCTCCTGAAGACGGTGGGAGATGTAGATGATCGCGACGCCACGCGAGGTCAGCCGGCGCATCGCCTCGAAGAGCGCCTGGGCCTCGCGGTCGGTAAGGGCGGAGGTGGGCTCGTCCATGACGAGGATCCGAGCGTCCAGCGACAGCGCCCGGGCGATCTCGACCAGCTGCCGCTCCGCCAGGCTCAGGTGGCGCACTTGGCGACGAACGTCGAAGCTCGCGCCGAGCCCGCCCAGGATCGCGCGCGCGGCTTCCTCCATCGCTGCGCGGTCCACCAGCCCGGGGAGCCGGCGCGGCTCCCGTCCCAGGAAGACATTCTCGGCCGCCGAGAGAGTGGGGGCGAGGCTCAGCTCCTGGTAGATGATCCCCACTCCCAGCTCGCGCGCGCGGCGCGGACCATCGATCTCCACCTCACGCCCGTCGAGAAAGATGCGGCCCGCGTCCGTGCCGTGGGCGCCGCTCAGGATCTTCATCAGCGTGGACTTGCCGGCGCCGTTCTCGCCCAGGATCACGTGCACCTCGCCCGCGCGGACCGTGAGATCGACGTCGTCCAGGGCGAGGACACCGGGGAATTGCTTGCGGATTCCCTCCATTCGGAGGGCCGCCTCGGATTCCCGGACAGGGGACGCGGGGTGCGGGGCCAAGGACCTCCCTGGGTCAGGCGCTCGGAGCTGAGATCCGCGACGGGCGATTGGAACGTTCCAGCCCAGGCCAATCTTGCGACCGGGCGGGCGTACTGTCAACGGCGGACGCTCAGTCTCCCTCGCCGACGAATTCCTCGAGCGGGGAGCCGTCCAGGTTCTCCGGGAACGGGATGCCGAGCAGTCGGGCGAGCGTGGGCGCGAAGTCGACGGTCGCGGCGCGGGTGGAGTCGCGGCCGGCCGGCACGCCCGGACCGTAGAAGAGCATGGGGACGTGGCGGTCGTACCAGTACGGCGTGCCGTGGCCGGACCCCCGCTCGCGGTCCAGGAAGTTCGGCTCGAACCGCATCTCGACGCCCCACCGGCTGATCTCCTCGCGCGCGCGGCCGGGGTACAGAGAATTCCGCTCGAGCACGGCGAAGCTGTCCCCCGGCGCCCCGCTCGTCAGCTCCTCGTGCGTCCAGGCCTCGGCCACGTAGTCGAGCTCCTCGAGCGCGGCGGCGACGGCGGTGGGCGTCATCCCTTCCGCCTCGCTGGCCTTAGCCTGGATCTCCTCGAGCGCGGCCTCCTCCTCTGGCGTCCACCGGCGCGCGGCCGCGGACTCGCCGACTCGCATCTCGTGCCCGGTGACCAGCACGCCGTGGTCGGCGGACAGGCCGAGCACCCAGCGTCCCGGCCCCACGACGGAGTCGAGGAAGGCGAAGAAGGCCCCCAGCTCGGCGTCCAGCCGCAGCAGGTTGTCGAGCTGCTCGCGGCTCAGCGGGCCGAAGTCGTGCCCCACGCGATCGGTCTGGGAGAGCGATACGCCCAGGAAGTCGGGGATCGCGTCCCGTCCCAGTCCTTCCTCGACCACCACGACCCTCGTCAACTCGAGGGTCGCCTGGTCGAGCATCGGGGTGCGCTCGAACCACTCCCAGAAGTGCGTTCGCTCCCCGGGACCGGCGAAGCGGTGGGGAAAGACCGGACCGGCGTTGTCGCCCTCGTAGTCGGCGGTGTCCGGATCGCTGCGCCCCAGGAGCGCCGTCGGGACCCGACTCGTCCACACGCTGTCGGACGCGAGGGGGGCCAGGACTTCGTCGTGGAAGCGATCCAGCCACTCCGGCTCGCTGTCGCGGTAGTAGGTGGAAGTCACGAAGCGGCCGATCGAGGACTCGAACCACCAGACCTGCCCCTTCGCGTGCGCAGCGGGAAGGACCGCGCCCCGGTCCTTGGGCGACACCGAAGCCACCTTCGCTCCCGGTTCTGCGGCCACGATCCAGTCCGCGAGGCCGGTTCGCTCGAGGCTGTGGGGCGAGACACCCGTCAGCTCCGGGGAATCGAGGATCTGGACCGTGGAGTCGCCGACGTTCGAGACCTCGACCCACTCGCCACCCACCTTCTCGAACCACTCGTTGGCCACGATCCCGTGGCGTGAGGGGTAGGTACCGGTCGCGAGCGTGGCGTGCCCGGCGGCGGTGACGGTTCCCGCGTGGTCGTGGGTAGCGTTCACGTACCAACGGCCGCCATCGATCAGGCGCCGGAACCCGCCCGTGAACACGTCGTCGTAGCGGTCGAGGATCTCCTGGCTCAGCTGATCGACGACCACCATGACCACGAGCGCGGGCCGCTCCGGTGGAATCGGGCCGGCCGCAGGCGGTGGCGGTTGCTCCCGCGCATGGGTACAGGTCGCCAGCGCGATGCACGCCAGCGCGAGGGGACCGCGGAGAGTTCTGCCGGTCATGAAAGCCACCGTCCTCGTGAGAGTTCTTCCTCGTAGCGGGCGCGCGCCTCCCTGACCGGCGCCTGCTCGCTCGTTTCGGCCACGGGCACGTCCCACCACGTCTCGAACGAGCCCACGCGTTCCTGCGGCTCGGTCTCAATCGTGATCACGACCGTCCGGTCGATTCTCTTCGCCTCCGCCAGCGCGGCGCGGAGATCGGCGATCGTGCGGGCGCGGATCGAGTGGGCGCCGAGCGAGGCGGCGTTGGCGGCGAAATCCACCGGCAGAAGCTCGCCGTCGAGATCGATAGCGGCATCCTCCCGGTAGCGGTAACGGGTCCCGAACCCACCCGATCCGAGGGCCGCCGAAAGACCTCCGATCGACGCGAAGCCGTGGTTGTCGATGAGGACCACGGTCAGCTTGGCGCGCTCCTGGAGCGAGGTCACGATCTCCGAAGACATCATGAGCCAGGAGCCGTCGCCGACCATGACGTACACCTCGCGGTCGCGGGCGGCGAGCTTGACGCCCAGACCGCCGGCGATCTCGTATCCCATGCACGAGTAGCCGTACTCCACGTGAAACCCCTTGGGATCGCGGCAGCGCCATAGCTTGTGGAGGTCGCCCGGCAGGCTGCCGGCCGCGCACACCACCACGTCGCGCGGCCCGGCCGCCTCGTTCACCGCGCCGATCACCTCCGCCTGGGCCGGCAGGGGCGCGTGGCCGGCCGCGAACAGCGCCCCGACGCGCGCGTCCCAATCGCGCGCCAGATCCGCCGCCCGGGAGCGGTAGTCCGCATCGACCGACCAGCCCACGAGCGCGCCCGCCAGCTCCTCGAGCGCGGCGCGTGCGTCCGCCACGATCGGCAGCCCGGCGAGCTTGTGGGCGTCGAACCGCGCGACGTTGACGTTGAGGAAGCGGACGCCGGAGTCATGGAAAGCGGTCTTCGACGCGGTGCTGAAGTCGGTCCAGCGCGTACCGACTCCGATCACGAGGTCGGCTTCGCGGGCCAGGAGGTTCGCCGCTGCCGTGCCGGTCACGCCGAGCGCGCCGACAGCCGACGGATGGTCGAAGGGCAGGGCCCCCTTCCCGGCCATCGTCTCGCCGACCGGTATGCCGGTGGTATCGACCAGCCGCCGCAGCGCAGCGGTGGCCTCCGAGTAGATGACCCCGCCGCCGGCCACGAGGAGCGGACGTCGCGCGCTCCGTATGCGCGCGGCCGCCTCGGCGAGGACGGCGGGATCCGGCGCATCGCGGGGGATCCTCCAGGTCCGCGGCTCGAAGAACCGCTCCGGATAGTCGAACGCCTCCGCCTGCACGTCCTGCGGCAGCGCCAGCGTCGCGACACCCGTCTCGGCCGGGTCGGTCAGCACGCGCATCGCCGCGGGGGCGGCGGCGAGGAGCTGCTCGGGACGGCTCAGGCGGCTCCAGAAGCGGGACACCGGACGCAGCGCGTCGTTCACCGTGACGTCCGGAGCGCCGGGGATCTCCAGCTGCTGGAGGACCGGGTCGGGCCGGTGGCTCGCGAACGTATCGCCGGGCAGGAGGAGCACGGGCAATCGGTTGATCGTCGCGCCCGCCGCCGCCGTGACCATGTTCGTCGCCCCGGGTCCGATCGACGAGGTGCAGGCCCACGTCTGGAGCCGGTTCATCATCCGCGCGTAGCCCGCCGCGGCGTGGACCTGGGCCTGCTCGTTGCGCGAGAGCACGTACGGCAGGACGCCGAGCTGGTGGAGCGCCTGGCCGATTCCGGCCACGTTCCCGTGACCGAAGATCCCCCACACCCCGGCGAAGAAGGGACGCTCGACGCCGTCCCGTTCGACGCGCTGGGCGGCCATCCAGCGGACGAGCGCCTGCGCCATCGTCAGTCGCACCGTGCTCACGGGCGCCCGGAGCTCCGGGTAGTTCCCGGTCCCGCCGCGGTCGTCATCGGCACGCGCGGATCGCGGGCCTCGCCCTCCCACGAGGGGCGCACCCACGCATGCGCCGGGTCGTCGCTGAACGCGAGCGACCGCTCCGCGCCCGGTCCCGCCAGGACGTTCAGGTAGTACATGGGGTAGCCCGGCAGCGCGACGCACGGCCCGTGGTAGCCCCGCGGCACGAGGAACACGTCCCCGTCGCCCACCGG
>DASSPT010000138.1:0-6411 GCA_035699465.1 Gemmatimonadota bacterium | reverse complement strand
GCAGCTGCTCGACTCGTGGGCGATCGGCACGACATCCATTCCCATCGCCGCGGGCCTCATCCTGATGATGTACCCGCCCCTGGCCAAGGTGCGGTACGAGGAGCTGCCGCGGGTCTTTCGCGACGTCAAGGTCCTGGGACTGTCGCTGGGGCTCAATTGGGTCGTCGGGCCAACCCTCATGTTCCTGCTCGCCGCGGGCTTCCTGGGGGACCGCCCCGAGTACATGGTCGGCGTCATCCTGATCGGGCTCGCGCGCTGCATCGCGATGGTGATCGTCTGGAACGACCTGGCCCATGGAGACACCGAATACGCCGCCGGGCTCGTGGCCTTCAATTCGGTGTTCCAGGTGCTGTTCTTCGCCGTCTATGCCTGGCTCTTCCTCGGTATTCTGCCGAATGCGCTGGGACTCGAAGGCGCCCGGGTGGAAGTGACGACGTCGGAGATCGCGCGTTCGGTCTTCCTCTACCTGGGGATTCCCTTCCTCGCGGGGATGGCCACCCGCTGGATCGGCCTCCGGATGAAGGGGAGAGAGTGGTACGAATCGACCTTCGTGCCGCGGATCTCTCCGCTGACTCTGGTCGCGCTCCTGTTCACGATCGTGGTCATGTTCTCATTCCAGGGCGAAGCGATCCTCGCACGGCCGCTCGACGTGGTCCGAATCGCGTTGCCCTTGCTGATCTATTTCGTCGTCATGTTCTTCGCAGCGTTCTGGCTGTCCTGGAAAGCCGGAGCGAACTACCCGACGTCGACGACTCTCTCGTTCACGGCGGCGTCGAACAACTTCGAGCTGGCGATCGCGGTCGCGGTCGCGACCTTCGGGATCGATCATGGCGCCTCGTTCGCGGCGGTGATCGGTCCGCTGGTCGAGGTGCCGGTATTGATCTTTCTCGTAGGAGTGGCACTGCGGATCCGGGCCCGGTGGTATCCGGACGATCCGCTTGAGCTCGCCCGACTGCGGACATGCGCGATCGACGTGGATACCGGGGTGAGCACGTCGAGGTGAGCGGATCGGGCCGGCCTCTGTACGCGGCGCTGCTGTCCTGGTGCGCGCTGGCGCTGGTCGCCGGAGCGACGGGGGCCGTGGCGCGCTCGCCGGTCCCGCCCCCGATCCTGGTCGGGGGGCTGACGGTTGCCGGGCTTCTCGCGTGGCGGGCCTCGGCCAAGATCCGGGCCTGGGTCCGCGCCGTGCCGCCCCGCGCGCTGGTGGCGCTGCACCTGGTCCGCTTCGTGGGTGTCTGGTTCCTCGTGCTCTATCGTCGCGGCGAGCTGCCGTTCGCGTTCGCCGTGCCGGGCGGCTGGGGCGACATCATCACCGCCGCGGCGGCCGCGGGGCTCCTCCTGGGAGCCTTTCCAGCCCATACGCCTGGCCGGCGGGCGGCCCTCTACGCCTGGAACGCGCTCGGGCTACTCGACATCCTGTTCGTCGTTACGACCGCGGGCCGGCTCTTTTTCGCGGACGCCGATCAGCTCGCTCCGCTGACCCGCCTCCCGCTGTCGCTCCTTCCGACCTTCTTCGTGCCTCTGATCGTCCTGTCGCATCTGAGGATCTTCGGATGGCTCAGGGAAACGAGCAGGGAGTCCTAGCTGCTTCAGAACACCGGCCGGCGTCGAATGCGCGGCCTGCCCGGATCCCGCCCCGCGGCATGCGGCCCGAGGCGTGCCGAATGGCGGCGCGATGCAAGCTGGTCCTCGCGCTGCGGATCGACACCGCAAGCCACTGGACTCGCGTGCGCGATCGTGGGACTATAGTTCCGGGACGCCCGGGCATGGTAAGCAATCGTACGGCCCGAAGATGCGAACTCGTAGATGATGGTATATTCCATAAAGGGTGGGTCGGTGCACAAGGTTCTCCGGACGATCATCATGCTGGCGCTCCTCTTCGAGGCCGCCGCATTCTTCGCGGGCGTGATGCTCCATCTCGGCATGCCGCTTCCGCTTCCTTACGTCGAAATCGAGTCGCTTCGTTTCGCCTTCCTGGAGGCCGTGAGCGGAGCCCTCCTGCTGGTAGCCTTCGGCATGGCCGTCCTGCGCAAGCGGTATGCGTGGAAGCTCGCGGTGGGGGCCAACATCGCTGGAGTCGCCACTATCGCCTACGCCACGGCCGTGGGCGGTCCATCCGCGCAATCGAGCCATCACCAGCCCATGATCCTCCTCCTGATCGTCGTTTTGATCGGACTCTCCTTACCTCCGTGCCGGCAGGCGCTCGAGAACGGCCGTCACGGACGGCGACGCCGGAGAATCCTCCAGGCGCTCTAGAGATCTCCGGGGCGGAGGAACGCGCGCAGTGACCGACATCCGCCCGGCCATTTCGCGGGACGTCCCGGCGATACACGCCATCTACGCTCCGATCGTCGCCGGAACGCACATCTCGTTCGAGGTCGATCCCCCATCCGAACGGGAGATCCGCAGAAGGATGGAGCTGTCGCGGATCCCGTGGCTCGTGCGGGAGTCGAAGGGCGAGATCGTCGGCTTCGCCAGCGCCGGGCCGTTCCGCGAGCGCGCCGCCTACCGCTGGACGGCCGAGATGTCGGTCTACGTCGCGGAGCGGGCCCGGTTGCGGGGGATAGGACGCGAGCTCGGAGAGGCCCTCCTCGCAGGACTCCGTCAGCGTGGATACCGGAGCGCCGTAGGGGTGGTGGCGCTCCCCAACCCCGCCAGTGAGGGGCTGTTGCTGGCGCTGGGATTTCGCTCCGTCGGGCTGCTGCGGGAGGCCGGATTCAAGCTAGACCGCTGGTGGGACGTTCAGCTCTGGCAGCGCTCGCTACAGGAGCCGCACCGCGATGCCCAGGGCGGCGGACACGGCGATCGTCTCGAGGATGCCCCGCTTGAGAACGAACAGCGCGAGTCCGGCGCCCAGGGCGATCGCGACCGCCACCGGGTCCACGGTGGACCAGACGGGGAGCTCGAGGTCGAGAACGGGCCACGCCGGCCGCTCGGTTGCGCTGAACAGCGTCCGGACCGAGAACCATAGTGCGAGGTTGAGGATCACGCCGACGACCGCGGCGGTGATCGCCGAGAGCGCGGCGTTCAGCTCCTTCCGCCCGCGTAGATGCTCGACGTACGGCGCGCCCACGAAGACGAACAGAAAGCACGGGACGTACGTGACCCAGGTGGTGACGACGGACCCCAGAGCCCCGGCGACCATCGGATGGAGGGTCCCGGGATCGCGGTACGCGCCCATGAAGCCGACGAACTGGATGACCTGGATGAGCGGCCCGGGCGTCGTCTCCGCCATTCCCAGGCCGTCCAGCATCTCGCCGGGGGCCAGCCAGCCGAAGTCGGCCACGGCGCGCTGCGCGACGTAGGCGAGGACGGCGTATGCGCCGCCGAAGGTGACCGTGGCCGTCTTCGAGAAGAAGACCGCCTCGTCGAAGAAGACGCTGTCGCCGGCGGTCAGCGCCAGGAGCCCCACGGGCACCCCCCACAGCGCGAGCCAGAGCGCCGCCGTGGCGGCGGTGCGATGCAGAGGTGGAGGCGGAACCGGCTCGGGCTCGGGAGGGTCGCCGACGCCCGGGAGGGCGGAGGAGATCAGACCTTCCACACCGAGCCGCCCGCCGATCCAACCGGCGAGGGCGGAAGCGACGATGATGGCCGGGAACGGCGCGCCGAGGGCATAGATCGCGACGAACGCCGCCGCGGCGACGGCGAGCAGATAGCCGCTGGCCAGCGCCCGCCGGGCGATCCGCACGAGCGCATGGACGACGATCGCCAGGACGGCCGGCTTGATCCCGTAGAAGATGGACTCGACGAGCGGAACGTCGCCCCAACCGGCGTAGACGACGCTGAGGGCGAGGATCGACAGAAATCCCGGCAGGACGAAGATCACGCCTGCCGCCAGGCCCCCTCGCCAGCGGTGCATCAGCCAGCCGATGTACGCGGCGAGCTGGGTGGCCTCGGGGCCGGGAAGGAGCATGCAGTAGTTGAGGGCATGGAGGAAGCGCCGTTCGGAGATCCAGCGCCGCTCGTCGACCAGCAGCCGCTGCATGACGGCGATCTGGCCGGCGGGACCGCCGAACGACAGGCAGGCGACCTTGATCCACGTGGGCAGCGCCTGCCGCAGGGTGGGGGATGCGGAGTCCTGGCTCGACCTCACGCGAGAAAGTCGCGAATCCCGGGAGCGAGAGCTTCCACCGTGTCGGCATGCAGGCGGGCATCCAGCGCCGCGCCCGGCGTGCGATTGACGTCGTACAGCACGACCTCCCCATCCACGATCCCGTAGTCGAACTTGCCGTAGTCGAATCCCATCTCCTCCCGGATTGCACGAAGCTCCGTGGGGATGGCCTCGGAGGTGGGTTGCATGACGCCCCGGAACTTGACCACCGGATGAGGGGAGGACGTTCGCCGGGTGACTTCCCTCGATCCGAGGAAGAGCCAGTGCCGGCACAGATAGCGATCACCTTCACGCTCGGCGGCGAATCGCTCCACCACCAGATTCGGGTTCGACCATACGCCGCGCGGGACGAGCTGCGTCCGAGGGTACACCGCATAGTCTTCGGGTCGAACGAAGCGACGCATCCGCCACGGAAGTGCGGCTTCGCTCTTCTTCCTCCACCACGGGGATACCCGATGCTCACGCCAGCCTCCCGCGTTGCGGTCGCTCTTCACGATGACCGCGCCGCGGTACGAGCTTCCTGGCTCGACGAGCAGCCGGCTATATCGTCGCTTGCGGATATCGACGGCCGATCCATTGAGGGTTCGCGGATACTCGGCCGCCAAGCGCCGATAGTCGGGAGGAACGACGGACAGGCTCACATGCAGGAGCGCGACATCGGCGGGGACCGCGCTCTGGGGATCCGTGACGAGGTGGACCTGCAAGCCCATATCCTCCCATCGAGACATCAGGAGGTGAACCAGCCGGGGTTGATCCCAGAAGCCATCCTGCGCGTGCGCGAGGACGGCGATCGATCGGCGCGGATGGCTCATGACCTGACGGGCGAATCGCCGTCGGCGAGGATCAGAGTGGGGCACCGTTCGCCGAGCTCATAGGCTGGATGGACGACGTCGAGTATCGTGAACCCCGCTGTGGTGACGAGATCGCGGAGGGCGTTGGCGGACGGGAACCAGTAGCGGGCGCCTATTCCCCGGTAGGCATCAATGGTAGATACGACCTCGATCGGCCAGCCGATCCGACGCGAGAGCGCAGCGAGATCCGGTTCCGCCTCCCGTAGCGCTTCCCACACGTCGGCCAGGACGACTCCCCGCTCGGCATTCGGCTGGAGCGCCATCGCGAGCCGCCACTTGAAGGCGTGAAACCCGCCCACCCCGCCACTCGCCAGGTCTCCGAGTACAAGCCCGAGCGGCTCCGGCGTCTCGGCCTGGACGAAACACCGCAGGACGCAGCGGCCGTTCGCTGCGAGCACCCGTCGGAGCTCCGTGCAGACCTCCATGTAGCCTGCCGGGAAAGGAAGGGTGGACAGGCAGCCGTCGGCGAAGACGAGATCGACGGAGCTCTCCGCCAGCGGAAGGCGGCGCCAGTCCCCGCAGAGAGCCAGGTCTCCGGAGCGAAGAGGGCCCGGCCACACGGCGCGGATCATGTCCATCGACCTGTCGATCGCTATCCCGCGAGCAGTCTCGAGCGTCGCAAGCGAGCAGAGCTCCGGGGTCACGCCAAGAACGAGGAGGGTAGGATCCCGTCGACCCGTTGTCGCGCTCCACGCGCGGAGCTCCGCTTCGGCGACCGCCAGATCGTCCGGGGAGGGCCGAAGTGGTGGGCCGACGCGCGACCATTGTCTGGCGTGCCGCGCCCATGGTGTAGGTGCGCTCATCCGTTCGCGCTCGCGGGCACTGCCTCGATGATCGCCATGGTGGAACGCAGCGGCTTCACTCCGAGGGTCCGGAAGCCCGCGGCGGAGAGGAGCGCGCGAAGCTCGGCCGCCGTTCGCTCGCGCCCCCCGTGCCGGACCAGCATGTGGAGGTCCATGCACGCCAGCGCCTGTTCATCGCCCGACGCGCCGAGGCGCTCGGGCACGATGCGCTCCACGACGAGCAGCCGGGCACCCGGCCCGAGTGCGCGTCGGCAGCTGGCGAGGATGGTGGCAGCGCGTTCGTCGTTCCAATCGTGAAGGACGCTCTTGAGCAGGTACGTGTCGGCGCCTTCCGGCACCCGCTCGAAGAAGTCGCCGGCGATGAACTGGCAGCGATGCTCGAGTCCGGCGGCGCTCAGGTTCCGCCGCCCCAGCTCGATGGCCTGGCCTCCATCGAAGAGGATGCCGACGGCACCTGGGCATGCGCCGAGAGCGGCGGCGAGGAGCTCGCCGGATCCCCCGCCCACATCGACGATCCTCCGGGCGCCAGCCCAGTCGACCGCCGCGACGAAGTCCGCTGCGAAGAGCCGCGTGAGCTGCCCCATCGCCTGGTGGAAAACTCGAGCCGCCTCGGAGTCGGAAGCCAGGTGGCCGGACCCGCCGGTGC
>DASSPT010000137.1:0-11645 GCA_035699465.1 Gemmatimonadota bacterium | reverse complement strand
GGCGCCGATCGCGGGTCAGGTGCTGGAGTCCCCGGTAGCCAGCGGAATCACCTATCGAGAACTCGTCCTGCAGAGCAGAGCGCTGGTTCACAGCGCGCCCGACTCGGCTGAGGCGCTTCTCACGCATCTGGCGGACAGTTGGCCCGAGAGCGGGGAGGTCTGGCTCCTGCTCGCCCAGGCACGTCGCGCGGCGAGCGAACCGCGGGCATCGATTCCTTCCTTCGAGCGCGCGATCTCGCTGGGAGCGATCGACTCGGCGAGCGGTGCATATGAGATCGCGGTCGCTTACGCCCAGCTCGGAGAAGCCGACTCGGCCGTCGCCTGGATCGAGCAATCCCTGGCCTCGGGGTATCGGTGGCGACCAGACATTCTAGAAGACCAATCGCTGGCGCCCATCGGACAGACGCAACTACAGCGGCTTTCTGGCATGGCGGATGATTCCATCGATCGAATCGAGGGATGGCGTGGAGATCTGGCGTTTCTGGTCGGCGAGGTCCGCCGGGTCCACTGGCAATATCGTCGAGCTCCGCTGCCGGCCGAGTTCGAACTCCAGCGGCGACGTGTCTCAGAGGACCTGGGGGCGTGGAGTGATGCGCGAGTGGTAATGGAGCTTCAGCGGCTGCTGGCCACGCTGCATGACGGACACACCCTCGTGTATCCCTTTGGCATGGATCGAGGGGAACAGTCCTGGCTTCCACTGAGCACGTACTGGTTCGATGACGGTCTGTACGTGATCGAAGCCGAGGATCCCGGCATTGTGGGCTCGAAGGTGACCGGCATCGGAAAAATGACGGTCCAAGAAACCATGCAGGAGTTGGATTCCTGGACGAGTCACATGAATCCGTCCGGGTTTCGCGCTATGGCCCCAGTCTACCTGACCTTTTCGGACCTGCTCGTGGCGCTGGGAGCAGTGGATTCGGACCGGATGGTCGAGATGACCCTGTTCGATGGGACCAGAGAGCGAACGGTCACGATCGAGGCTCGGCCGATCGACGTGGACCGGTTACGGATGAAGCTGTTTCCTCCGTCCGGACAAACCGCGCCCCTATGGCTGAATCGGGTGGAGGACCCCTACTGGATGCAGTCCATCGATCAGGGGCTTGTCTATGTCCAGGTGAACCAGGCCGTCGACGACGAAGAAGAGCCGATGGGCGAGTTTGCGGATCGAATTCTCGGGACGTTGATGGGGCCGTCCACTCTAGGGCTGGTGCTGGACCTTCGTCACAATAACGGCGGTGACGCCGTACACATCGTCCCGTTGGTCAGGATGATCACCACATGGCGCCGGCAGCTTCCCGAGAAATCTTTCTATGTCCTTATCGGGCGTACGACGTTCTCTGCCGCTCAGACACTCGTGAACGAGCTCGAGATTTATGCCGATCCCACATTCGTGGGCGAGCCCACCGCGAGCCCTCCCAGCCGCTTCGGCAACGAGGCCTCCTTCCGGCTGCCGTGGAGCGGGGTCATAGGGTCGATTTCGGCCGGCTACAATCAAGGCTGGAGTTCGCGGGACGCTCGCATTTGGACGGAGCCGGACATCCCGACGACTTTGACGTCCGGCGCATACTTCGCAGGGCGGGACCCCGCGCTGGAGGCGATCCTGGAGCTGGAGCGAGGTCCCTGAGAAACATCCCCGCTGGCTGTGCGTACCCGTGCGCCACCCGGTAACTTGGGGACGATGCCCCGTCCCGGCCTGTACCTGATCGACGGCTACGCGCTCATCTACCGCGCGTACTTCGCGCTCATCCGCAACCCTCTCCGCACCTCCTCGGGCGAGGAGACGAGCGCGCCGTTCGGGATGGCCAACTTCCTGGTCAAGCTCCTCGACGAGCGGAAGCCCGATTACGTCGGCGTGGTCATGGACTCGCGCGAGCCGACCTTCCGACATGAGCGCTATTCGGACTACAAGGCGACGCGCGAGAAGATGCCCGACGATCTCTCCGCCCAGCTGCCGCGGGTCCACGACCTCTTCGAGGCCTTCCGGATTCCGGTGATCGAGATCCCGGCGCAGGAGGCCGACGACGTGATCGGCTCGCTGGCGCGGAAGGCCGTCGACGCGGGGCTGGAGGTCACGATCGTCTCCGGCGACAAGGACTTCTACCAGCTCGTCGACGAGCACATCCGGCTCCTGAATCCCGGACGGGGAGGGCCCGGCGGCGTCGATGAGGAGATCATCGACCTCACCAACGCGCACGCCAAGTTCGGCGTCCCACCGCCCCTCGTCACCGACGTGCTCGGGTTCATGGGCGACAGCTCCGACAACGTGCCCGGTGTCCCCGGGATCGGGCCCAAGTCCGCGCAGAAGCTGGTCGAGGATTGGGGCACGATGGAGGATGTCTACGCGAACCTGGAGACTGTCGGAACTCCGAAGATGCGGGAGCGTCTGGCGGCGGGACGGGAGGCGGCTCTCCTGTCCAAGGAGCTGGTCACGATCCGTACCGATCTCGACGTCGAGCTCGATCTCGAGCGCCTGGCGGTGCGTGGCCCGGCGCCGGATCTCGTGACCACGCTGTTCACGGCGCTCGAGTTCACGAAGCTGCTCGAGCGATTCGGCGGCGGGATGGAGGTGACGGCGGACGCCGAGTACGCGGTCGTGGACTCGCTGGAAGCTCTAGAGGCGCTGGCGGCCGAAATCCGGCAAGCCGGCCGCACCGCGCTCGACCTCGAGACCGATTCCCTGAATCCCATCGACGCCGCCATCGTCGGGTTCTCGTTCGCCACCGCGCCGGGGCGCGGGCGCTACGTCCCGATCGGCCACGTTGGCGAGCGGAACCTGCCCGCCGCAGAGGCACTCGCGATCCTCGTCCCGATCCTCGAGGACCCCGCGATCCGGAAGGTCGGGCAGAACGTGAAGTTCGATGCCGTCGTCCTGCAGCGCGCGGGAATCGCGCTGGCCGGCGTCGAGGCCGACGCGATCCTCGCGGCCTACATCCTCGATCCGGGGCGGCGCGCCTACGGGATCGACATCTTGGCCCTCGAGCACTTCGGCCACCGGATGGCGAGCTACGACGAGGTCACGCGTCCGGACGGCGAGAACCAGATCCCGTTCGCGGAGGTCGACGTCGAGACGGCGGCTCGCTACTCGTGCGAGGAAGCCGACATCGCCCTTCGACTGTCCGACCTGTTCCTGCCCCAGCTCGAGGCCCGCGATCTCCTCGACCTCTACCGGGACGTGGAGCTGCCGCTGATCCCGGTCCTCGCGGAGATGGAACGGGCGGGAATCAAGCTGAACGCGGATTTCTTCGCCGCGATGAGCAAGAAGATGGAAGGCGAGCTCGCCGCCATCGAGCACGACTGCCACGCGATCGTGGGCGAGCCGTTCAACCTGAACTCGCCGCAGCAACTGGCCGAGATCCTGTTCGAGCGGATGAAGCTCCCGGTCGTCAAGCGCACGAAGACCGGCTACTCGACGGACGCCGAGGTGCTGGAGGCGCTCGCGGTAGACCACGAGCTGCCCCGCCGGTGCCTCGAGTGGCGCGAGCTCGCCAAGCTCAAGTCCACCTACGTCGACGCGCTACCGGCGGCGGTCAATCCCCGGACCGGCAAACTCCACACGAGCTTCAATCAGACCGTGGCCGCCAGCGGGAGGCTCTCGTCCTCCGAGCCCAATCTCCAGAACATCCCCGCCCGCACCACGCTCGGGCGCGAGATCAGGAAGGGATTCATTCCCAGCGAGGAGGCGTGGACGCTCCTGGTCGCCGACTACTCCCAGATCGAGCTCCGGATACTCGCCCACCTGACCGGCGACCCCAACCTGGTGCTCGCCTTTCGCACCGGTCAGGATATCCACCGCCAGACGGCGGCGCTCGTGTTCGGGGTCCCCCCGGAGAAGGTCACCGAGGCGCTCCGGACGCGCGCCAAGGAGGTGAACTTCGGCGTCGTCTACGGGATGGGTGTGTTCGGGCTCGCGCGCCGCCTGGGAATCTCGCGCGAGGAGGCGAAGGCGTTCATCGACGGCTACTTCGCGCGCTTCGCCGACGTCAAGCGCTACCAGGAGGACACGATCGAGAAGGTGAAGCAGGACGGCTACGTGACGACGCTCCTCGGTCGTCGCCGCTACCTGCCGGAGATCCGGAGCCGGAACTTCAACGTGCGGTCGTTCGCCGAGCGCGCCGCTATCAACAGCCCGATTCAGGGAACCGCCGCCGACCTCCTCAAGATCGCGATGATCCGCGTCCGCGATCAGATAGCGCGCGACAAGCTGCCCGCTCGGATGCTCCTGACCGTGCACGACGAGCTCGTATTCGAGGTCGAGCGGACGGTCGCGCAGGACCTCGGCCGCGCCGTTCGCGCCGAGATGGAGGGCGCGATCGAGTTGGACGTCCCGGTGGAGGTGGGGGTGGGGACGGGCGACACCTGGTACGACGCGAAGTGAACTCGCTCTGGAGGGAAGGATGAAGATCGGGATTCTCGGGTCGGGAGACGTGGCGCGTGCTCTCGGGAGCGGATTCCTGCGGCATGGGTTCGAGGTCATGTTGAGCAGCCGCGGTCCCGGGAAACTGGCCGAGTGGCAGGCGACGTCAGGTCGAGGCGCACTGGTGGGGAGCTTTGCCGATGCGGCCGCGTTCGGAGACCTGGTCGTCCTCGCGGTGAAAGGGTCAGCTTCCGGCGAGGCCCTCGATCTGGCCGGAGAGGACAACCTCCGTAACAAGCCGGTCATCGACACGACGAACCCGATCGCCGACGCGCCACCCGAGAACGGCGTCCTCCGTTTCTTCACGTCCCTCGACGAATCCCTCATGGAGCGCCTTCAGGACGCGCATCCCGAGGCGCGGCTCGTGAAGGCGTTCAACAGCGTGGGGAACCAGCTCATGGTGAACCCCGATTTCGGCGGCGTCCGTCCGACGATGTTCATCTGCGGGGACGACGATCACGCCAAGAGGCAGGTGGCCGAAATCGTCGAGCTGTTCGGATTCGAGGTCGAGGACATGGGAGGAGTGGAGGCGGCGCGCGCGATCGAGCCGCTCTGCATCCTGTGGTGCATCCCGGGGTTCCTGCGGAACCAGTGGACCCACGCGTTCAAGATGCTGAGGCAATGAAGAGCCGATGATCGCGGGCGAGAATAAGGAGTGCCGGGAACTTCTGGAGAGGGAGGCAGTGGTCGAGGTCGCGAACCGCCTCTTCATCGCCACCGACGACCGTGACTGGGACACCGCGCTCTCCTGCTTTGCCGACGAAGTGCTCTACGACATGACCTCCATCACCGGCGGCGCGCCGGAACGAATGTCCGCCCTGCGAATCGTCGAGGGATGGAATGAGGGGTTACGCGCCCTGAAGGCGATTCATCATCAGGTGGGGAACCATGTCGTACGCATACAGAGGGACGAGGCGGACCTTTTCTGCTACGGCATCGCGATCCACTACTTGCCCAACGGAACGAATCGGAACACCAGAACCTTCGTCGGCAGCTACGATCTGCATCTGCAAAGGGTTCGCGACACATGGCGCGTCGACCGGTTCGCGTTCCATCTCAAGTTCGTGGACGGCAATGTGGATCTGGAGAGCAGCCAGTCCAGCTAGAGCCACCGCCGGACGCGACGCTTGTAGGCCCGGTAGTCCTCTCCAAATTTCTCCTCGAGATACCTCTCCTCCGGTCGGATGGCGAGCCGCCACAGAGCGAAGGCGCAGACAGGTGTCAACGCCAGGATCCACCAGTTGGAGAGGAGGACCGCCGCCCCGATGCACAGGAGTACCATTCCCAGGTACATGGGATTGCGCGTGAAGCGGTAGGGCCCGGCGCCGACGATCGCCGTCGTCGGCGTCCACGGCTTTTCGGTCTGTCCACTCTGCCGGAAGTGCACGATGGCCCAACTCGCCAGGGTCAGAGCGCATGTCACGACCAGACCACCCATCCCGTAGCGAATCGGCGCGGAAAGCTCGAGTCCGAGATCGATCGGCCAGACCCGGTCGAGGAAGCCGCCGAGGAGAATCGTCGCGAGCGGTATCAGCGGCGGGGGGAACGGGACGGCTGCGGCGTCCCGCGGCTCGGTCATGCGCGTCGATCCGCCGATTGCGTCACCGGAAGCGCTCGAATCGCACGATCTCGATCTCGCCCTTCCCCTTGACGTCCACCTTCCCCAGGGAGCGGCCGGCCGCCAGGTGGTCGATCTGCTGCCAGGCGGCCCCCGAGAGGCACACCGCCCCGGCAACACCCGAGCTCTCGATCCGGCTGGCGGTGTTGACGGTGTCTCCCACGAGATCGAACAGGTACTGCCGCTTGCCGAGCACGCCGCCGACCAGCGGCCCCAGGTGGATCCCGATCCGGAGCTCCCACGGCGGGTCGAGCTCGCGCGCGGCCTCGATCATCTCCAGGCCGCAGCGGACGCATGCCATCACCGGGTCGGACATGGGGCGCAGGAGCCCGGCCGCGCCCATGAAGGCGTCCCCGATCGTCTTGATCTTCTCGAGGCCGTGGAGCTCGGCGAGCTCCTCCTGGCGCTCGACCAGCCGCTGCAGCCGGTCGATGATCTCCTCGGGCTCGCGCGTGTCGGAGAACTGCGTGAACCCGACGGTGTCGGTGAACAGGACCGCGACGTCGTCGTACCGGCGAGGGCGCACGGCCTGCGTGGACTTGAGCTCGCGCGCGATCTCGGGCGGGAAGATGGCGCGCAACAGCTCGTCGGCGCGGCGGCGCTCCTTGTCGATCGTCTTGAGGTGGACGATCTCGCGGTCCCGCAGGCGCTTCTTCTCGATGCACGCCCCCAGTCGTGCGCGGAGGAGCGTCGGGTCGAACGGCTTCGTCAGATAGTCCTCGGCACCCAGCTGGATGCATCGCACCGTGCTCTCTACCTGATTGAGGGCGGAGATCATGACGACCGGGACGTCGCGCAGCGAGGTGTCCGCCTTCATCTCCTTCAGCACCTCGTACCCGTTCATGTCCGGCATCATGACGTCGAGCAGGACCGCGTCGAAGGACCGCTCGCGCAGGATCTCGAGCGCTTCCCTGCCGGAGGCCGCCACCTCGACCTCGGCGCCTTGCGAGCGCACCCGGCGCGAGAGCACGTCGCGGTTCGCCTCGTCGTCGTCGACGACCAGGATTCGGCCGTCGAGCGGGGACAGCTCGCGCGCGTCGGGGGTGACGAGTCCCTCCAGGGTCTGGAGCTCCTCCGCCGGCCTGGTGCCGTTCGCGTCACCGGTCGTGTCCGCCTTGCCGGTGACCAGTGCGAGCGCCGCCTCGAGCATCCCGGTCAGCTGCTTGCCTGAAGCGTGAATGCGCCGCAGGTCGCGGGCGAGGTCCTCCTTGCCCTCCTCCTCGGCGTCCTCGAGCAACATTTCCGCGTAACCAATGACGTGGTTGAGCGGGGTGCGGAGCTCGTGCCGGAGATGGGATCCCAGGGCGTCGATGTCGATGGGGCCGGCCTCCAGCGCCGCCGGGCCGAACGCCTCGTCGACCATCGCCAGCAGGCGGCGGGCGGCGGTGAGGATGCGCTGGACGTCGGCCCCGAACTCCGGGGAGGCCGCGCGTGCGGAGTCGTCCAGCAGGAGCTCGGCGCTCTCGACCACGACCCCGATCTGCTCCCGCACCTCGAGGCGCAGGGCGGTCAGCCGGATCCGGAGCGACTCGTGGCGCTCAGCGGGCAAACGGGCCTCGGGGGGGTGTGGGATGGGTCGACTCCGGAGACAGCCGTGCTATCTTACCGTGCGCCTCCTCTCCATACAACACTCGGAGCGTACCCGGCTGACACGCGCGTCGACCTCGAGCTCGACCCAGCGGCAGAGCGACCTCGCTCTGCGGCAGGCGGCGCTCCTGCGCCTCAGCACCGCCATCGCGGCGGCCGAGACCGAGCACGAGATCTGCCGGGCCGTCGTCCAGGGGCTCCACGACCGGGCCCTGGGCTACGATTTCCTCGCTCTACTCCTGGTCGATCGCCCGACCGGTGACCGTGTCCTGGTCGCGAGCGCCGGCTGGGCCGAGGCGCCCCCCGATCTTCGCATCCGGCCCGGCACGGGCCTCAGCGAGCGGCCGCTCCTCGACGGCCTGCTCCACTACACCCCGCAGGTCACGCAAGACACGCGCTACCTCCCCACACGGAACAAGGGATCGGAGGTCGATGTGCCGATGCAGGTCGGGCACGAGCTCGTCGGCGTCCTGGTCGTCGAGAGCGATCGGCCGGACGCTTTCGGCGACGACGACTTCGAGATCCTGACCTCGGCGGCCAACCAGGCGGCTATAGCGATCGGCCGCGCGCGGCTCATCGCGGCCGAGCGCCAGAAGGCGGGCGAGCAGCAGGCGCTCCTCGATACGATCTCCGACCTCTCGGCGCAGCTCGAGCTGGGATCGCTGCTCCAGGCGGTGCTCGAGCGAGCCGTGGCGCTCCTCCGAGTGAGCCACGGCGAGCTGGCGATCTACGAGCCGGAGACCGAAGAGCTGGTCGTCGTGGCCAGCCACATCACGATGGGGAAGCGCGAGACGACCGGCACGCGCATGAAGATCGGCGAGGGAGCGATGGGGTACGTCGCACGGACGCTGGAGCCGCTGGTCATCGACTCGTACCGGCAGTGGGCAGGCAGGTCCGCGCAGTACGCCAAGGTGGACTTCCACGGCGTGATGGTGGCGCCGCTCCTGATCGGCGGGAAGCTCGTGGGCGCCATCGCGGTCATGGACCGCGATCCTGACCGCCGATTCGGCGACGACGACCTGCGCCTGATCCGCATGTTCGCCTCGCAGGCTGCGATCGCGGTCGAGAACGCACGGCTCTACACCACGTCGCGGCAGCAACAGCAGTACTTCCAGGATCTGGTCGACAACAGTCCGGTCGCTATCGTCACGCTGGACGTCGACCACGACGTCGTTTCCTGCAACCCGGCCTTCGAGAAGCTCTTCGACTACACGCAGGAGGAGGTGGTCGGAAGGAATCTCGACGACCTGATCACGACCGAAGAGACGCGGAAGGAAGCGATCGGATACACCGAGCAGGCGCTGGGCAGCCAGCGGGTCAAGGCGATCAGCAAGCGCTGCCGGAAAGACGGCTCGCTGGTGGACGTCGAGGTGCTGGGCGTGCCCGTGGTCGTGGACGGCAAGCGCGTCGGCCTGATGGCCCTCTACCACGACATCTCCGGGCTCCTCGACGCGCGGCGCGAGGCCGAGGCCGCCAACAGCGCGAAGAGCCAGTTCCTCGCCAACATGAGCCACGAGCTCAGGACCCCGCTGAACGCGATCATCGGATACAGCGAGATGCTGCGCGAGGAAGCCGAGGATCGCGAGCTCGACGACTTCGTCGCCGACCTCGAGAAGATCGGTTCGGCCGGGCAGCATCTGCTGCGGCTGATCAACGACGTCCTCGATCTCTCGAAGATCGAGGCTGGAAGAATGGAGCTCTCCGTGGAAACGTTCGATCTGGGTCGGCTGATAGAGGATGTGGTAATGACCGCGCGACCCCTCGCCGAGCGGAACGGAAACCGGCTGGAGTCCGGTTGCGCGGTGGAGGGGACGATGCGCTCGGACCCGACCCGCGTCCGCCAGGTGCTGCTGAACCTTCTGTCCAACGCCTGCAAGTTCACCGAGGGCGGATCGGTCCGTCTCGAGGCCCGAGCCGATGGATCGGAGCACGACGGTTGGGTGGAGATCGAGGTGCGGGACACCGGGATCGGGATGACCGAGGAGCAGATGGGGAGACTCTTTCAGGCATTCTCGCAGGCTGAGGTTTCGACGGCGGCCAAGTACGGCGGCACGGGTCTCGGCCTCGCGATCTCGCGGCGGTTCTGTCGCATGATGGGCGGAGACGTCGACGTGGAAAGCTCTCCCGGAGTGGGCACCGCATTCACCGTCCGGCTGCCGCGGATCGCGCCGCAGCCGCAGGAGCGGGTCCTGGAGGCCGCGCCGTGAGCGCCCGCGGCCGCCTCGACATGACGGGCACGAGCGCGATCGCGCGGCTTCGCTCCGCGCTCCTCGGGCTCAGCACGCGAATCGCCGAGGCGCGGGGGGAGGACGAGGTGTGCAAGAGCGTCGTCGAGGGGCTCCGCACCGATGCCTTCGGCTTCGACGCGGTGGGCCTCTATCTCGCCGGCTCCTCCGCGTTCGATCCCCGGCTCAAGGCGAGCGCCGGCGCGTTCGGCGCCGACGGCAGCGCCAAGGTCTCCGAGCTCAAGCTGCCGCTCAAGGTCGGCCAGAGCGCGATCGGAGAGCTGGTGGTCCAGCGTGACAGGACGCGCGCGTTCGAGAAGGGGGACATGGAGATTGCCGCCGCGGCCGCGAGCCAGGCGTCGATCGCCATCGCGCGCGCCCGGCTCATCGAGGCCGAGCGCACTCGCACGACCGAGCAGCGCGCGCTCCTCGACACGCTCCAGGACCTCTCGGGCGAGCTCGAGCTGGAGCGCCTCCTCCAGATCGTGCTCGAGCGCGCGGTATCCCTGCTCGGCGTGACCGGCGGCGAGCTCGCGGTCTTCGACGAGGAGGCCGAGGAGCTGGTCGTCCTCGCGAGCCACAACCTGCCGACCGACGCGGTCGGAACGCGCATGCAGCTCGGCGAGGGCGCGATGGGGCACGCCGGGATCACCCACGAGTCGCTGATCATCCCCAACTACCAGGCATGGGAGGGGCGCTCCCTGCAATACACCGACCACGTCGTGCAGGCGGTCATGGTCGCTCCCCTCATGATCGGTTCGCGGCTCGTGGGCGCGATCGCCAGCGTGCACTCCGACCCGACCCGCGAGTTCGGCGAGGCGGACCTGCGCCTCCTCAACCTGTTCGCCGCCCAGGCCGCCATCGCGATCGAGAACGCGCGACTCTACAGCGCGGAGCGCGAGCGCGCCTCGGAGCAGCAAGCGCTGATCGACACGTTGGCCGATCTCTCGGCCGAGCTGGAGCTCACCAAGCTCCTCGATTCGGTCCTGCGCCGGGCCACGGCGCTCCTCGGAATCGACGCCGGGGAGCTCGCGATCTACGACGAGGACAAGAAGGAGCTGGTCATCGTCGCGAGCCACAACATGCCCACCGACGAGCGGGGGACGCGGATGGCCCTCGGCGAGGGCGCAATGGGACATGTGGCTGCGACGCACGAGCCCCTGTGCATCCCGCGCTACCAGGAGTGGGAAGGACGCTCGGGGAAGTACACGCAGACAGAGATCCAGTCGGCGATGGCGATGCCGCTCCTGATCGGCTCGCGACTGGTCGGGGTGATCGGCAGCGTCCATTCGGACGCCCGGCGCGAGTTCAGCGAAGCGGACCTGCGCAAGCTGGCGATGTTCGCTCCGCAGGCCGCGCTCGCGATCGAGAAGGCGCGTCTGTTCGAGACAGAGAAGCGGCGCGCGGCGGAACAGCAGGCGGTGCTCGACACGATGCGCGACCTCTCCGGCGAGCTCGAGCTCTCGAAGGTGCTCCACGGAGTGATCGAACGTGCGGTCGCGCTGCTCGGCGTGGCCGGGGGGGAGCTGGCCACGTTCGACCAGACGAAAAACGATCTCGTCATCGTGGCCAGCCACAATCTGGAGACGGACACGACCGGCACGCGGATGGCGATAGGAGAGGGCGCCATGGGTCGGGTGGCCGAGACCCACGAGCCCTCCATCATCCCGCGCTATCAGGAATGGGAAGGGCGCTCCTCGCAGTACACGCAGAGCTCGATCCAGACCGGCCTCGCGGTGCCGCTCCTGATCGGCAGCCGCCTGGTCGGGGTGATCGCCGCCGTCGACTCGGATCCGAACCG
>DASSPT010000136.1:0-3397 GCA_035699465.1 Gemmatimonadota bacterium | reverse complement strand
TCGGCCGCGCTGCGGGAGACGGGCAGGGTCGCCGTCGGCCGCTACGCCGCCCGCGGCAAGATGTACCTGGTGCTCGTGCGTCCGATGACGGGTGGCGACGGGGGCCTGGTGATGGAGCAGCTCCGCTACGCCGACGAGGTGCGCCGCTTCTCCGAGGTTCCCGTCGAGCCGGGCGACGTCGCCAAGTCGGAGCTCAAGCTCGCCAAGCAGCTCGTCGAGGCGTCTTCGTCCGAAGCCTTCGAGCCCGAGAAGTATCACGATCAGGTTCGCCAGCAGATGCTGGAGATGATCCAGCGGAAGGTCGAGGGCGAGGAGATCGTCGCCGCCCCGGCCCCCGAAGCCCCGCAGCCGCAGATCATCGACCTCATGGCGGCCCTCAAGGCGAGCCTCTCCGAGAGGGAAGGGCGCAAGCCCGCCGCCCGCGCGTCGAAGAAGAAAGCCGCCGTGGCGAAGGCGGAGAAGAAGCCCGCCCGAAGGAAGTCCGCGCGCGGCTAGTGTCCCGATTCAGGACACGAGGCCGCACGCCGGGCGTCCCTTGACAGCCTATACGACACGCGACGTGGCCGAGCTGATCGGCCTGCCCGTGTCGAGCGTCCGGTCGTGGGTGCGATCCGGGATCCTGTCGCCCGCGCGCGGCCCGCGCGGCGAGTTCCGCTTCTCCTTCCGCGATCTCGTCCTCCTCAAGGCGATCCGCGAGCTCCTCGAGGCCCACATCTCGCCGCGCCAGCTCCGCCGCTCGCTCGACAGCCTGCGCGCCGAGCTCCCCAGCGGACGGCCGCTGACCTCGGTCCGCATCATGGCCGACGGGGAGCGGGTCGTGGTGCGTGACGGGAGCGCGGTGTGGGAGCCGCGGTCGCGCCAGTTCCGGATCGACTTCGAGGTATCCGAGCTCGCCGAGCAGGTGGCCCCGATCGCCATCCGCGCGGCGGAGGATCGCATCCGGGAAGGGGACCTCGACGCCGACGACTGGTTCGATCTCGGGGTCGATCTCGAGATCGTAGCGCCGGTGGAGGCGGCCAACGCCTACCGCCGGGCGCTGGAGCTGGAGCGCGGCCACGTCGAGGCGCATCTGAACCTGGGACGCCTCGTTCACGAGACCGGCGACGTCCTGGCCGCGGCCGAGCATTACCGGCTGGCGCTCAAGGCGGCGCCCGACAGCGCGATCGCCGCCTTCAACCTGGGCGTGGCGCTCGACGACCTCGGCGAAGAGCCGACCGCCATCGAGCTCTACAGCCGGGCGATCCGGCTCGACCCGAGCCACGCCGAGGCCCACTACAACCTCGCCCGCCTGTACGACCGCGCCGGCCGCTCCGACCAGGCGCTTCGACACCTCTCGGATTACCGGCGGCTGCGGGGCCGCTGAGGCCGAGGTCGGGAACGCCGCGGGCGAAGGGGTGGTAGACGAGGCAGACCTCAGAATAGGAGGACCCCATGCCTGCCCGTCCCGCCGCGCCGATCGTGTTCGCATCTGCTCTGTTCCTGCTCGCCGCCTGTCGCGGCACGGTCCCGATCCGGGAGCTTCTGGACGATCCCGGCCGGTACGACGGCGAGCGCGTCCGCGTAGAGGGCCGGGTGACCGGCTTCTCGTTCGGAGCCCTCGGCCGCGGCGCGTTCCAGGTCGACGACGGCACGGGAACTCTCCCGGTCGTGACGCAGAGCGGCGGCTCGCCGCGAGAGGGCGCGCGAGTGGGTATCGAGGGTATCTTCCGATCGGTGTTCACGTTCGGCGATCGCAGCGGGGCGGTGATTCTGGAACGAGACCGCTTCGACCCCTGAGCACATCCAAGAAAGGACGCGTATGTCTCTCTCCCGCTGGATACCCGCGCTCGCGCTCCTGGTCTCCCTCGGCTGCGGGGAGTCCCGCACGCTGGAGGGCAGGTGGACCGGCACCGACGAGGGCGGCAACGGCATGACGTTCGTTTTCGGTGAGGACGGGCGGGCGGAATGGATCCTCGAGCCCAACATGCCCGGCACCACCATGCCCCCCGAGACGATCCGCATGGCGTACGTCACGGACCCGTCCGCGGACCCCGCGACGATCGACTTCTCGGACTTCGATTTCGAGCCCCTGCAGGGAACCACGACGTACGGGATCTACGAGTTCACCGGGGAGGAATCGTTCCGGATCGACCTCGAGCCGGCAGGTCCGGGACAGGACGCGAGCGTGCGGCCGGATTCGTTCAGCACGGAGACCGTGACCTTCACGCGGGACGGGAGCGGGGAGTGACGCCTCAGCCGCCCCGGGTGGTCGCGCTCGAGTGGGGCGTTCTGGAGGTCGAGGACAGACCCGAGCCCTACAAGGACGCCAAGTTGTGGCCGGGCGGCTCGCGCGAGTGGGACTGGAACGAGACCGGCACCCGCCACGTTCCGGGCGTCCAGCTGGCCGACGTCGAGGAGATCCTGGCGCACGGCGCACGCTCGGTCGTGATCGGCCGCGGCATGCACGGCCGCCTCGAGGTTCCCGCAGAGACGCGGGATGCGCTCGCCGATCGGGGGGTCGCGCTCCACGCCGCGCCGACGCCCGCGGCGGTCGAGACGTACCATCGCCTGCGGGAAGAAGCGCCGGAGGTCGGCGCGCTGATTCACACCACCTGCTGAAGGGAAGGCGCGGATGGAGAAGGCCACGTTCGCAGCGGGATGCTTCTGGGGGGTCGAGGAGACGTTCCGGCAGCTTTCGGGAGTCGTCGACACGGCGGTCGGGTTCATGGGTGGGGCGACCGAGAACCCGTCCTACCGCGAGGTGTGCGGCGGCCGGACGGGTCACGCCGAAGTGGTCCACCTGGAGTACGATCCATCGCGGATCTCCTACGACGCGCTCCTGGACGCCTTCTGGAGCTGCCACGATCCCACGACGCTGAACCGGCAGGGCCCCGACGTCGGCGACCAGTACCGGTCGGCGATCTTCTATCACACGCCGGCGCAGGAAGCCGCCGCGCACGCCTCGAAAGAACGGGTGGAGGCGGCGGGCCGGTTCCGGCGCCCGATCGTCACTGCCATCGAGCCCGCCTCGACCTTCTGGCGCGCCGAAGAGTACCACCAGCGCTACCTGGAGAAGCGCGGCGCGGCCGCCTGCCGGGTGCCGGGGAGCTGATGGACTTCGGCAACCCTCCGCTGCGCCGGTCGCGCGATCAGCGGATGATCGCGGGCGTGATGGGCGGGATCGCCGAGCATCTCGGACTCGACGTCACGCTCCTGCGCGTGATGTATGTCGTGGTGTCGATCCTCTCCGCGGCCTTCCCCGGCGCCATCGTCTACCTGCTCCTATGGATCCTGATCCCCGTGCGCCGTCCCGGCGACGCGGGCCCCGCCAGGGCATGACAGTGCGCGCACAGCGCCGCGGCCCGATCGACGCCACACGCGATGCGTGGACCCGGGCGTGGCCGGGGACGCTCCTCTG
>DASSPT010000135.1:0-23410 GCA_035699465.1 Gemmatimonadota bacterium | reverse complement strand
GCCGACAGCGTGGGGCTCGGAGAGGCCGACCGCCGCGCGGCGGCGGCGCTCGATCTCCTGGGCCGGGCATTCCCCGCCCACGCGCTCGCCGAGCCGGAGGTGGCGATCCACAACGAGGTCTCCCTGCGACTGGCCGCGCATGCCAGCCGGGACGATGCGGCCTTCGATCCCTCGTTCCTGGGGGTGCGCTTCGAGGAGCCGGACGGGGATCCGCCGATCCCGGCTCTCCGGGGGGTTCTCCAGCACGATTTCGCCGTCCAGTACCGCGACCGGTTCGCGCTCGCATGGCGCTATGCGATCGACTCCGACGTGACCGGCGATCCCACTCGCTTCCGGCAGCTGGAGGCGCGCGAGGACACCGACTATGGGTTCGCACTCCTCGACGCGTACGCGGTGTACGGCTACGGCCCGCTGCGCGTCACCGCCGGACGGAACGAGCTGTGGCTGGGGCAGGGGGGGGGATCGAGCAGCGTGTTCGTCAGCGATTCGATTCCGCCGATGGATCAGGTGCGTGTCGATCTGGTCACGCGGAGGCTGCGATTCACGGGGATGATCGGCCGGCTGAGCGGCGACGACCAGAACCGCTCGCTCGACGAGCGTGGAGAGACGATTCCGGGGTCGCTGCCGCCGCCGTCGAACGAGCGCCGCAGCGTCGAGCGGATCTTCTACCTCCACAGAGTGGACTGGCAGCCCGCCGACTACCTCCAGGTGGCGATATCGGAGGCGGCCCTCGTGACCGGCACGGACCGCGGGCTGGACGCGCGCTACGCGAACCTCCTGATCCCGTTCTTCGTGACCCAGGAGGACGAAGACGAGTCGGGTGGCGTGGACGTCAACGTCATGATCAACGCGGAGGGGGTCCTGCTCGTCCCGGGGGCGCGTATCTGGACGAACGTCTTCGTGCAGGAGTTCTTCATCGACGCGGAAAAGCGCGAGAGCATCGGAAATCAGATGGCGTACAAGGCAGGCGGCGAGGTGGCCGGTGACGTGCTGGGACTGGAGGCCCTCACGGCCGGCTTGGAGTACACTCGCGTGGACGTGTTCTCGTACCTCCACCGGGGCCTGAACACCAACCACACGCAGTACGGGGTTCCCCTCGGAAGCTCGCTGGGACCCGACGCCGACATGGCGCAGGCATGGATCACCTGGCGGCCGATGCCCGACCTGCGCCTGACGCTCGAGGCGATGATGCGCCGGGACGGGGAACGTGGGGTGGAGACGCTCGAGAGCGTGATCGAGGCCGGGCATCCCGATTTCCCCAGCGGGGTAGTGCAACGCGAACGCCGGTTGGGGGTAGAAGCGTGGGGAATGCTGCCCGGCCACGGCGTGGAGGGAACGCTGCGGGTCAGCGCCCACGACCTGACCGACATCGAGCACGAGCCCGGACGCGAGGGAAGGTTCTGGACGGCCGAAGTGGGTCTGCGTGCGCGTCACGTATTCGTGAGAAGAGGAGCGGGGTCGGGGCAATGAAGCTGGAGGTCGAGCGGAACGCACCCCACGGAGTGGGGGGAGAACTCGAGCTGCTTCGCGTCGAGGAACTCGTCCGGTGGCAGGATGCGGCCGTGGTCGAGTGGCATCACGACACTCCCGGCGCGGAGACGCGGCTCGAGGATCTCGGATGGTCTCCGGGCCCGGCGTCGCCGATGCTGGGAGCGGCGATCGGCCGCGAGCATCTGACGAACGTGCGGCTTTGGCACGAAGAGGACGAGGCCCGGCGGCCGGACGTGGACGACGGGGTGATCGCCGGCGTCAAGCGCCGCATCGACCGGCTGAACCAGCGCCGCAACGACCTGATAGAAACCATCGACGAGGCCATGACATCCGCCCTGGAAGCCGCCGGAGTCGAGCCGCGCGCCGGCAGCCGGCTCCATTCCGAGACGCCGGGGGCGATCCTCGATCGCCTGTCGATCCTCGCGCTCAAGATCTACCACATGCGGGAAGAGGCCGAGCGCACGGACGCGCTCGCGAGCCATCGCACCATCTGCGCGGAACGGCTGGGCATCCTCGAACGGCAGCGGGCCGACCTGGCGGGCTGCCTGCGGTCTCTATGCGACGAGCTCCTCTCCGGCGCGGCAACGTTCCGGACGTATCGCCAGTTCAAGATGTACAACGATCCCGAGACGAATCCCGCCGTGCGCGCCTCCCGGCGCCAGTCCGAGGCCGCTCCATGAACGCGCCCAGGGTCGTCCGCGCGGCGGTGATCGCGGCCCTCGCCTCGGCGGGCCAGACGGCCTGCAATCCCCGGATCGGGGAGTTCGAGGAGCGGGGGGATCGGTACAGCGCCCAGGGGGCATATGCGGACGCACTCGTCGAGTACGAGCTGGCGCTCGAGGAGGCTGATGGCGGGGGTCCGGGAGATCTGCACATGAAGGCCGGGGCTCTGGCGCTCCGCTCGAAGAGCTTCAGCGACGCGAGCCGCCACTTCGCCGAGCTCCTGGAGCGGGAGCCCTCGTACCGGGATCGGGTGGCCGCGCTCTACAACCTGCATGCCCAGCGCTGGCGGGCGGCGGGCGATACGTTCGCCGCCGTCCAGGCGGTCCAGTGGCTGGTGGAGAGCGACTCCACGGTCAACCTCGGGCCGCTGTACTTCCTCCTCGGCGACGCGGCCTACGCGCGGCCCGACTACGACGCCGCGATACAGGCGTATCTGCTCGGACTTGCGCGCGCGGGAGGGCAGGCCTCGCCGGAGGTCTATGCCCGATTGGGCGAGGCCTTCGAGCGTAAACGGCAGTGCGCGACCGCCCTCGAGTATTACAGGCGGTATCTGGACGCGGATTCCACCGCCGCGGCCGGCAACGCGCGCTATCGCTACGGGACGTGTGCGTTCCGCATGGCGGAGCGGGCATTCAAGGGCGAGGACTACGACGCAGCGAGGGAATACATCGATATCGTCATCCGCAACGGTGAGCCAGTGAGTCAGCTAGACGACGCCGAGCTCATGCTCGCCCGGATCCACGAATGGGACGGGAATCGCGAAGCTGCGATGGACGCCTACAGGCGAATAGCGTCGCGCACCCAGGGTGGCCAGTCGCGGGCCGGCCTCGAGGCGTATCGGCGGTACAAGCAACTCGAGTTCGGCCTGCCCCTGCGTTCCGCCGAGCGAGCGCGGGCCGAGGAAGAGCGCACGGCCGGCGGGGCCGACCGATGAGGCGCCTGACCATCCTCCTGGCGCTGGCCCTATGGTCGGCGGGCTGCGCCTCCACGCAGGAGACCGCCGTCCTTCCTCCCGACGAGCAGTTCGAACGCGCGCAGCGGGAGTTCGCGGACGGAGACATTCGCGAGTCCATAGCGCACTTCCAGACCTTCGCCTTCAACTATCCGCAGGACCCTCGCGTGCCCGAGGCGCGCTGGATGACCGCGCAGGGGTATTACGCCGTCGAGGATTGGGCCACGGCGGCGCAGGAGTATCTCAATTACCAACGCGACTATCCGCGGGACGAGCGCGCGGCGGAAGCCCTCTTCCAGTCCGGCCGCGCGTACCAGCAGATGTCCCTGCGACCGGAGCTCGACCAGCGCGAGACCGAGCGCGCGGTGAACGCCTACGATCGCATTATCGTCGAATATCCGCGCAGCGAGTTCGTGGAAGAGGCGCGGACGAGGAAGGCGCAGCTCCGCGACAAGCTCGCCGAGAAGGTGTTCCTGAACGCGGAGTTCTATTTCGACAACGAGAACTACTCCGCCAGCGAGATCTACCTGACCGACCTCATCGCGATGTATACCGATACCTCGTGGATTCCAGCCGCCTATGCCTTGCTGGCGCGTACGAAGTGCCAGCAGGGGCTGGGGGATCGCGCGTCCGAGGTGTATGCACGGTTACGGGAGAACTATCCCGATTCGCGGGCCGCTCGGGAGGTGGTGGGCGAACTGCCGGAGCGGTGCAGGGCGACACAGGCGGCGTCCGATGGCGACGCTCCCGCGCCGACGAGCGGGCGCTGAGGCCCGTAGTGAGGACGGGGTGAGGAAGGGTATCCTGGGCGGGACGTTCAACCCGCCGCACATCGCCCACCTTATCGTGGCCCAGGAAGTGCGAGAAGCCATGGACCTCGACGCAGTCGTCCTCATCCCGACGAGCGTGCATGCGTTCAAGGGCGCGCCATCCGCCGCCCCCCGCCATCGGGCGGCGATGACGGAGCTGGCCGCGGCTGGGGATCCGGGTCTCGCCGTAGACCGCATCGAGATCCAGCGCGGGGGTGTCTCGTACACGGTGGACACGCTGCGCGCTCTCCACGAGCGTGAGCCCCGGACCGACTGGACGTTGATCCTCGGAGCGGACAACCTGGAGGAGCTGGCGCAGTGGCGAGAGGCCGACGCCCTGCCCGAGCTAGCCAGCGTGGTGGTGACGACCCGGGCCGGCCTGGCGGCTCCGGAGCGCCTGCCGTTCGGGGGCCGCTACACGCTGGTCGACGTACCGTCGCTGGAGGTGTCATCGACCGCCATCCGCGAGCGCGTGGCCCGGGGCCGGTCGATCCGCCACTGGGTTCCGCCGGCCGTGGAAGCGTACATCCGGGAGCACGACCTGTACCGGCCGGCCGTGCCTGCGGGGTCCATTGATGACGCGCCGTCCAGGGGTTAGATTGTTTTCCCTCTGCCGGTTGACGCCCCCCCGACCCATGCACTGGACATTCGCTAGCGGATCGGCATCTCGTCGGCGACGACCCCCGACGATTTTTCTCGGAGAACGATAATCGTGGTACTGCAGTCGATCCTGAAGCTCTTCGTGGGCGACAAGCACGGCCGGGAGCGCAAGCGCCTGTGGCCGATCGTCGAGGAGATCAACGCCCTGGCCACGGAGCTGGAGGGGCTCTCCGACGACGAGTTCAAGGCCAAGACCGAGGAATTCCGCCGTCGGCTGGCCGAAGGCGAGACGCTGGACGACCTGCTGCCCGAGGCCTACGCGGTCGTCAAGGAAGCATGCCGCCGCAATCTGGGCCGCACGTGGAAGGTGACCGATCAGGACTTCATCTGGGACATGGTTCCGTTCGACGTGCAGCTCTTCGGCGGGATCGTGCTGCACGAAGGGAAGATCGCGGAGATGGCGACCGGCGAGGGCAAGACTCTCGTGGCGGTGCTGCCGCTCTACCTGAACGCCTTGGAAGGCAAGGGCGTCCACCTCGTAACCGTCAACGACTATCTGGCGAGACGCGACTCGGAATGGGTCGGCGAGATCCTGCGCTGGCTCGGGTTGACGGTGGGCTGCATCCAGAACCAGATGAGCTCCGAGCAGCGGCGTGAAGCCTACGCCTGCGACGTCACGTACGGCACGAACAACGAGTTCGGCTTCGATTACCTGCGCGACAACATGGCGGTCGCGCGCGAGCAGCGCGTACAGCGGGGTCACAACTTCGCGATCATCGACGAAGTGGACTCGGTCCTCATCGACGAGGCCCGCACGCCGCTCATCATATCCGGCCCCACGCACCACGACACGTCCTCCAAGTTCGGCGAGCTCAAGCCGCTGGTCGAACGGCTCGTTCGCGAGCAGACGCGCATCGTGAATCAGCTGGTGTCCGAGGCCGAGAAGGCGCTCGAGGACGGTGGCGAGGAGGGGTTGGATTACGAGGCCGGGATCAAGCTATTCCAGGCCCGGCGCGGAATGCCCAAGCACAACCGGCTGATGAAGGTGCTCAACGAGTCGGGCGTCAAGAAGCTGGTGCAGAAGGTGGAGGCCGATTTCATGCGCGAGAAGCGGGCCCACGAGCTCGACGAGGCCTTGCTGTTCGCCATGGACGAGAAAGGGCACGACGCGCATCTCACCGATCTCGGACGCGAGAAGATCGCCCCCAACCAGCCCGATCTCTTCGTGGTTCCGGACCTGTCCCAGCTCGTGCACGAGATCGACGTCGACCCCACCCTCCCGGAGCAGGAGAAGAGCGCCAAGCGGCTGGAAGCCGAGCGGGATTACGCCGAGAAGAGCGAGACGATCCACAACATCAGCCAGCTGATCAAGGCGTATGCCTTGTACGAGAAGGACGTCGAGTACGTGGTCCAGGACGGCAAGGTCCTGATCGTCGATCAGTTCACGGGCCGGCTCATGCCCGGCCGCCGCTATTCGGAGGGGATGCACCAGGCGATCGAGGCCAAGGAAGGCGTCCAGATCGAAGGCGAGACCCAGACGCTGGCCACGATCACGATCCAGAACTACTACCGCATGTACGGCAAGCTGGCGGGGATGACCGGGACCGCGGAGACCGAAGAGGGCGAGTTCTGGCAGATCTACAAGATGGACGTCGTCGTCATTCCGACGAACCGCGAGATCCGGCGGCAGGAGTACGAGGACATGGTATACAAGACCCGCCGCGAGAAGTACAACGCGATCGTCGACGAGATCGAGCGCGAGCACGGTCGCGGCCGGCCGGTGCTGGTGGGAACGGTGTCCGTGGAGGTCTCCGAGACGCTCTCGCGGCTGCTCAAGCGCCGCAATCTGCCCCACAATGTGCTGAACGCGAAGCACCACCAGCGCGAGGCCGAGATCGTGGCGCGCGCGGGCCAGCCCGGCGCGATCACGATCGCCACCAACATGGCGGGCCGCGGGACGGACATAAAGCTCGGTCCCGGCGTCGTGCCGCGGGATTGGCCGGACGTGGCCGACGACGAGCTCCCCCCGGGCGTGGAGCGGGACGACCTGGAGCGGGTGATCCGGGAGGACATGCCGTGGGGCCTGCACATCGTGGGGACCGAACGGCACGAATCTCGCAGGATAGACCGGCAGCTGCGCGGACGCTCTGGCCGTCAGGGCGACCCGGGGTCCTCGCGCTTCTTCCTGTCCCTGGAAGACGATCTCATGCGCCTGTTCAGCTCGGATCGGATCGCCAGCGTGATGGACCGGCTGGGGGCCGAAGAGGGCGAAGTGATCACGCATCCGCTGGTTACGCGGTCCATCGAGCGGGCTCAGAAGAAAGTCGAGCTCAACAACTTCGAGATCCGGAAGCGGCTGCTCGAGTACGACGACGTGATGAACAAGCAGCGCGAGGTGATCTACACCATGCGGCTGCGCGCCCTGGAAGGAGAGAGGGAAGAAGTATTCGCGGAGGCCAAGGAGATCATCCGCGACGCGGCGGAGGAGAAGATCGCGCAGTACATGGCGCCCGACTCGTATGCCCACGATTGGGATCTGGCCGGGCTCCGAGAGGATCTCATGCGCACCTATCTCCTCCCCTTCGATTGGCTGGACCGTCTGGCACGAGATGGCGGGGCGAGCTCCGAGGATACGGAGCTGCCCACGACCTGGGACGCGACCGCGGACCGGGTTATCTCGGAGCTGGAGGACGCGTTCGATCGACGCGTGGAGGAGTGGGAGCCCGAGCGCGCGCAGCTCGTCGTGCGCCAGGTCCTGCTGCGCGTGATCGACGAGAAGTGGCGCGACCACCTGTATGAGCTCGATCAGCTGAAAGGCGGCATCCAGTATCGGGCTTGGGGCCAGAAGGACCCGCTGCTCGAGTACAAGACCGAGGCCTTCCAGATGTTCGTCGAGATGATGGACGATCTGCGAACCAGCGCCTCTCAGCTGCTGTTCCGGGTCCAGATCGTCGACCCACGGGCCATGTCGGCGGAGGACCGCCGCAGTCGCGAGAGAGTCCAGCGCCAGCAGGTGGCGTTGCACCGGGTGGCTCCGGCCATGGCCGGAGCGCTCGCCGGTGGTACTTCCACCTCGACGTCCGGGCTGCCGAGCGCTACGGATCGGCAGACCGTTCCGGAGGCCTCCCGCACCGGCGCAAGCGCCGCTCCCGACACGTTCGTCAGGGAGGGTGACAAGGTGGGACGCAATGACCCCTGCCCGTGCGGCAGCGGCAAGAAGTACAAGAAGTGTCACGGCGCGTGACGGACATTCGTCCGCGGCGCCTCGAGCCCTAACAGAATGAACTTCGTGATCGGAGGAGATCGAACATGATCGGAGTGCTCGACCGCTTGTCGGGCGGCGCCGGGATCCTGCGGCGCAAGGAGAACGCGTACTTGCCGGGGGACGACGACGTATACGTCCCTGCACGGCTGATCGATCAGTATGGACTGCGGAAGGGGGACGCGGTCGAAGGCGAGGTCGGTTCGCCTCCCGGCAGGGGGAAGCTGCCGCCTCTCAAATCGGTGACCGCCGTGAACGGCGAGCCGCCGGAGAACGCCCGCTCGCGACCCAAGTTCGATCAGTTGCGGGCGACCCACCCGGATGAGCAACTGACGCTCGAGATCATCGACGAAAAGGACGCTCGTGGCGTCAACGGGGCAGGGATCACGAACCGCATCCTGGACCTCGTGGTGCCCCTGGGGAAAGGGCAGCGCGCCCTGATCGTGGCCCCGTCCAAAGCCGGCAAGACGATGCTGCTCCAGGCGGTGATGACGGGGGTGGCCGTGAACTATCCCGATGCCGAGCTCATCGTGCTCCTCGTCGACGAGCGGCCGGAGGAAGTCACGGAGATGCAGCGCATGATCGAGAAGATCGGCCGGGGCGAGACGGTCGCCTCGTCGTTCGATTTTCCGCCCGATCGGCACGTCCAGGTGGCCGAGATGGCGCTCGAGCGCGCTCGCCGGCTGGTGGAGAGCGGCAAGGACGTGGTCCTGGTCCTGGACTCGATCACACGCCTCGCGCGCGCCTACAACTCGATCGAGCGGTCGAGTGGGCGTACGCTCTCGGGCGGCATCGAGGCCGGGGCCCTGGAGGCCCCCAAGCGCTTCTTCGGATCGGCGCGCAAGGTGGTCGGCGATCGCGGGGGCAGCCTGACGATCATCGCGACAGCGCTGATCGATACGGGAAGCCGCGCCGACGAGGTCATCTTCGAGGAGTTCAAGGGCACGGGGAACGCCGAAATCGTGCTGGCGAGGGAGCTGGCCGACCAGCGCATCTGGCCGGCGATCGACGTGACCGCGAGCGGGACCAGGAAGGAAGAGCTGCTGTACCCGGAGGAGTACCTCCACAGGCTGCAGCTGCTACGCCGTTTCCTGTCCGACATGCGGACTACCGACGCGGCGGAGTTCCTGATCGACAAGGTCAAGCACACCCGTTCGAACCAGGAGCTTCTCGACAGCATGAGCAAGTAGCCCCTGCCGCGAGGCGGGCCGGGCGACCGGACCACGGCATTCGCCTTGCACCCTCGATCCGCCGTGCGCGGATCCGTCCTTTCGATCAAGGAATGGCCCATCGCGGACAGGCCGCGAGAGAGGCTATTGCGCCTGGGCGCCGGCGCGCTTTCCACAGTCGAGCTTCTGACGATCATCGTCGGGAGCGGGAATCGAGCCTTTCCGGCGGATGCGATCGCCCGCCGCCTGACCGCTGCCTATCCGGGTCTCCGTCAGCTGGCCGGAAAAGCCGCCGCCGATCTGATCGGGCAGGAAGGGATCGGCGAGGCGACGGCGGCGCGACTGGCCGCCGCGCTGGAGCTGGGCCGAAGGCTGCAGCGGGAGAGAAGGGAACGGCAGCCGGCGCTGTCCACGCCACGCGCGGTCTGGCGGCATCTCGCCCTCGAGCTTCGGGATCGCGAGCGCGAGCGCTTCCTGGCGCTGTGTCTCAACACGCGCAACGAATTGATCCGTGAGGTCGTGGTATCGGTGGGATCGCTCAATGCCTCGATCGTGCATCCGCGCGAGGTCTTCAAGCCGGCGCTCGCCTGCGCGGCCGCCGGCTTGGTCATCGCCCACAATCACCCGTCGGGCGATCCCGCACCCAGCCGCGAGGACCGAGAGGTCACCCGCGCGATCAGCGAGGCCGGGCGCATCCTGGACGTGCCCCTCCACGATCACGTCATCATAGGCTCCGATTCCTACTTCTCCTTCAAGGATTCCGGACTGCTTTAGGTTGTCGATTTGAACATTCGCAACGAGAGTGGTATATGGACATGTATCGACTACTGGAATGGAGATCTGATCCTGGGGTGGTTTTCAAGGGAGGTATTCGGTTGGCGTTCGAAACCTATGTTCCACAGCGAGGTCGATCGGCAGGCAAGTCGACCATCAGGGTGCTCAAGAACGGGAACTTCTCGATCAGCGCCGCGGCATATCAGAAGTGGTTCGACAAGGCGAACTACGTCGAGCTGCTGTTCGATTCGCGGGCCCGCAAGGTGGGGCTCAGGCCCCGCAACAAACCCACGCGGGCATCCTACAAGCTGCGAGAATCGCCGCAGGGAGGTGATCGGAGGTACGTCTCCGGAATGCAGTTCCTGGAGTCCTGCGGGGTGAGGCTGCGCAAGGCGCGAAGCTTCGACGCGAAGTGGAACGACAGGCAGAAGCTGGTCGAGTTCTCGTTGAAATAGGTATACCGCACGGCCAACCCGATGTGCGCCGGCGCTCTTCGTGGGGCGCCGGCGCTTTTCGTTCCGGGGCCGCGGGAGGTATTGTAGAGCATAACGAGGGGCCCATCTCCGGGTCCCAGAGCGAGGCATGGACAAAAAGCGATTCCTCCGTTTCCTCCAACCCTTCGAGGATCGGCTCGATATCGAGACGATCGGGAGGGCGTACGCCTTCGGGGAAGTGGCGCACGCGGGTCAGAAGCGCCTGTCGGGGGATCCGTTCATGGCGCATTCCGCGGAGATCGCCCGCATTCTGGTCGACATGAACCTGATCGACACGACGACGATCGTCGCGGCGCTGCTCCACGACGTGGCGGAGGACACGCACGTCAGCGTGGCGCAGGTCGAGGAGGCATTCGGCCGCGAGGTAGCGGCGCTGGTCGAGGGGCTCACCAAGCTCGGCCATCTGCGCTTCCGTTCCCGCGAGGAACGCCAGGTCGAGAACTATCGCAAGCTCCTGCTATCCATGGCGCGCGACATCCGCATCATCATGATCAAGCTGGCCGACCGGCTCCACAACATGCGCACGCTCGAGTATCTCCCGGACGACAAGCGGCAGCGCATAGCCAGCGAAACTCGCGATATCTACGCCCCCCTCGCCCACCGCTTCGGTATGGCGACCATTCGCTGGGAGCTGGAGGACCTCTCGTTCAAGTTCCTGGAGGCGGACGCCTACCGGGATCTCGCGAAGAAGGTGCAGGCCAAGCGCAAGGAGCGCGAGCGCATGATCGCGGCCATCGGCCGCCCGCTGGAGGAGGCCCTCAAGGAATCTGGCGTCCCGTCGGAGATCGCCGGACGGCCCAAGCATCTGTGGTCGATCCACAAGAAGATGCAGGCGCGGAACAAGCCGTACGAGGAGATCTACGACCTGCTGGCGATCCGCGTCCTCACCGAAACTGTACGAGACTGCTATCACGGCTTGGGGATCATTCACACGTTGTGGACGCCCGTGCACGAACGATTCAAGGACTACATCGCGACCCCCAAATCGAACATGTACCAGTCGCTGCACACTACGGTCTACGGCCCGGGCGGAACGCTCTACGAGATACAGATCCGCACCTGGGACATGCATCGCACCGCGGAGGTTGGCATCGCAGCCCACTGGAAATACAAGGAGGGAAGCGCGGGAACGGAGATCGACGAGCAGCTGGCGTGGTTCCGCCAGATCCTGGAATGGCAGCAGGACATGACGGATCCAGAGGAGTTTCTCGAGTATCTGAAGATCGACCTCTACAAGGACGAGATCTTCGTGTTCACACCCAAGGGCGATCTCGTCCAGCTGCCGGCGGGGTCGACTCCCATCGACTTCGCGTTTCAGGTCCACACGCAGGTGGGGATGCATTGCTCGGGGGCGCGGGTGAACGGGCGCATCGTGCCCCTCCACAAGGAGCTGCGCTCGGGTGACATGGTCGAGATCCTGACCCAGTCGAACCAGCGCCCGTCCCGCGACTGGCTCCACTTCGTGAAGACCTCGAAGGCGAGGCAGCTCGTGCGGCGCACGATCCGCGAGGAGGAGTACGCCAGCTCGCTCGCGCTCGGCAAGGAGCTGCTCGAGAAGGAGTATCGTCGGAACCGCGTCCGACGGCCGGACGACGAGCGGCTGGACGAGACGGCCGCTGCATTCCATCTGGCGGCGGCGAAGGATCTCTACGCCGCACTGGGCAGGGGCGACCTCACGCTGACGCAGGTCTGGAACGTGCTGTTCCCGGAGGAGAAGGCGGTAGAGCGGAAGCCGGCTACGGCGTTCGAGCGCCTGGTCGAGAAGATCAAGGGCGGCCCGCAGGGGGTGAAGATCCAGGGCGTGGACAACATGATGGTCCGCTTCAGCCAGTGCTGCCAGCCCATTCCAGGCGACGAGATCATGGGCTACATCACACGCGGCAGGGGAGTATCCATACACCGTACGGACTGCCCCAACATCCTGAACCTCACCGACGAGCCGGAGCGGAAGATCGAAGTTCGGTGGGATACCTCCGACGCGCAGACGTTCATCGTGCGGTTGGTCGTCACCGGCACGGATCGGCGAGGCTTGTTCGCCGACGTTGCCGGCGCCGTCTCACGCACGTCCACCGATATCAAGAGCGCCGATCTCACCGTCAACGAGACGGGCATCGAGGGGACCTTCGTCATCGAGGTGAAGGACCTCGACCATCTCAACCGCGTGGTGGGGGCGATGAAGTCGATCGACGGGATCCTCGAGGTGGAGCGCCGCGAGTACTTCGGCTCCCACGAGCTGGGGGTCGAGAGCGGACGCGTCGTGGGCGGGTAGCTCCGGAACATTTCCCGCGACGAGGGGTTTCTCCCCTATACTCCCATGCCTGCGAATCCCGACATCCTACGACGCCTGCTCTTCGCCGTGCTGCTATGCGTCGCGTTCCCCGCGACCGCGACGCCGGCGCAGGATCCGGAAGCCGTGGCCGAGCGCGCGGACCGCGCCCTCGCGTCGCTGCGGACGCTGGAAGCGAGGTTCGTCCAGCGAGTCGTAAATCCAGTCCTCGAGAAGACCGAGATCGGGCACGGGACCCTTTATTACCGCGCGCCCGGTCGCTACCGCATCGAGTACACCTACCCGCCGGGGGACGTCGTCGTGGACGACGGCACCTGGGTCTGGATCTACCTGCCTTCGAGCCAACCCGATCAGGTGATCCGCCAGCCCGCGGACGGCTCCGGCGGCGCGAACCCGCTCACGTACCTCCGCGATCTGCGCTCGATGTACGATGTCGCTCTGGCGGGCGACGAGGTGATATCGGGCGAGGCCAGCGATCGCCTGACGATGGAGCCCCGGACCGCGGACGCCCCGTTCACGCACGTCGACGTGTGGGTCGGCCGGCAGACCGGCCTCCTGCGCCGGGTGCGCACCGTCACTCCCGACGGGATCGAGAAGTCCTATACGTTCACTTTCCTCGACCCCGGCGCGGGGATTCCCGACTCCCGGTTCCGCTTCTCTCCGCCGGCGGGCATCGAAGTGTACGACCAGTAGACGGGCCGACCAGCCGCACAGGGCATCATCCGCTTAACGACTCCCGCGCGCCGACCGTCCCATGGGTGCACGCGCGGAGGATCGCATCGCCGCGCTCAACCCAGACGGAGGAGATCGTACGATGCGCATGCGAACGGCGTTGCTGAGCGCGGCCCTCGTTGCCGGCATGGCGACGATCGCGGCCGGACAGGAGGGTCGCGGACCCCACGGCCCACGCTGGGATCGGATGGAGGATCGGCGCGACCGCGGGGAACTGTGGGGCCGCCGTGAGGATCGGCGCGACCGCCGCGAGGATCTGTGGGACCGCCTCGAGGATCGACGCGACTGGCGGGAGGACCGGTGGGACCGCCGAGAGGACCGATGGGACAGGCGTCATCACGGGGGCGCGCGGGACCGAATCGAGGACCGGCGCGATCGGCGCGAGGACGTGGCCGACCGGCGGGAGGACCGCAGAGACCGACGCGAGGACCGGTGGGACCGCCGCGAGGATCGCGGGGACCGGCGCCACTGAGCTTCCGCGGGGGGAGGCCGGTGCGGCCCGGGCCGCGGGCGGTTCGTATCTTGCTCTCATGCCCAGGTTCGAGCTCGTCACCGACCTCACCCCGCTGGGGGACCAGCCGGCCGCGATCCGGGAGCTGACCGAAGGGCTCGCCACCGGCCGCCGGTTCCAGACCCTCCTCGGCGCGACCGGGACGGGCAAGACGTTCACGATCGGCAACGTCATCCGGAACTACGGCCGCCCCACCCTGGTCATGTCTCACAACAAGACGCTCGCGGCCCAGCTCTACGGGGAGCTCAAGCAGCTCTTCCCCAACAACGCGGTCGAATACTTCATCTCGTACTACGACTACTACCAGCCCGAGGCGTACATCCCGGCCACGGACACGTACATCGAGAAGGACGCGTCGATCAACGAGGACATCGATCGGCTGCGCCTGCGCACCACCTCCTCCCTGATCGAGCGCGAGGACGTGATCGTGGTCGCGTCGGTGTCGGCGATCTACGGCCTGGGGAGTCCACGCGAGTACCGCGAGCTGATGGTCGTGCTGGAGAAGGGCCAGCGCGCGCCGCGCGAGCAGATCCTCGAGGAGCTGGTGCGGATCCAGTATCGGCGCGACGACATCGGATTCGAGCCTGGCAGGTTTCGAGTGCGCGGCGACGTGATCGAGGTCTTTCCAGCCTACGAAGAGCAGGCGGTCAGGATCGAGCTGTGGGGCGACGAGGTGGAGCGAATCGCCAAGTTCGACCCTATGCGCGGCACCACGATTCAGACGCTCGAGAGGGCCGCGATCTATCCCGCCAAGCACTTCGTCACGACCCGCCCTACGATCGAAGCCGCGATCAAGGACATCAGGACCGAGCTCCAGGAGCGGCTGGCGATCCTCCGCGCCGAAGGCCGCATGCTCGAGGCCCACAAGCTCGAGACGCGCACTCGATTCGACATCGAGATGATGCAGGAGATGGGCTACTGCGCGGGAATCGAGAACTACTCGCGCCATCTCACGGGGCGCGCACCGGGTGAGCGGCCGGCGTGCCTGCTGGACTATTTCCCCGAAGACTTCCTGCTCGTCATCGACGAGTCGCACGTAACGATCCCGCAAATCGGCGGCATGTACGCCGGCGACCGCTCGCGGAAGGAGACGCTGGTCGAGCACGGCTACCGGCTGCCCTCGGCCCTGGACAACCGGCCGCTGCATTTCGAGGAGTTCGAGCGCTTCGCGCGACGAGCGATCTTCGTCTCGGCGACGCCGGCCGACTACGAGCTGGAGCGGTCCGGCGGCGTGGTGGTGGAGCAGATCATCCGCCCCACGGGCCTGCTCGACCCGGAGGTGTTCGTGCGGTCGGTCCGCGGTCAGGTGGACGACCTCCTCGAGGAGATCCGCGCCCGCGAAGCAGTGGGCGAGAAGGTGCTCGTCACCACCTTGACCAAGCGCATGGCGGAGGACCTGTCCGAGTATCTGAACGACGTCGGCGTGCGTGTTCGATACATGCACTCCGACATCGACTCGATCGAACGCATGGAGATCCTGCGGGGCCTTCGCACAGACGAGTTCGACGTGCTCGTGGGGATCAACCTGCTGCGCGAGGGACTGGACCTGCCCGAAGTCTCGCTCGTGGCCGTGCTGGACGCCGATAAGGAGGGGTTTCTGCGCTCCGAGACGTCGCTCATCCAGACTGCGGGACGCGCGGCGCGGAACGCCAACGGGCGCGTCATTCTGTACGCCGATCGAGTGACCGACTCCATGCGTCGCATGATGGATGAAACCGATCGCAGGCGCGCGATCCAGAGGACGCACAACGAGAAGCACGGGATCGTGCCCCAGACAGTGTTCAAGACCCGCGAGCAGATCCTGATGAGTACCTCGGTCGCAGACTCCCGCGGGGGTGGGTCGACCCGAGTGCGCGCGGTGAGGGAGCGGGTCGCGGGGCTGGCGGGGGAGATCGAGCGCGAAGAGCTGGCCCGGTCCCTTGAGGCAGAGATGAAGGCCGCCGCCGAACGGCTCGACTTCCACGCGGCCGCGCTCCTGCGCGATCAGCTGTTCGAGCTGCGCGGCGAAGACCCCCGCCGCCGTGCCGCCACGACCTTGAGGCAGCGCATCGGGCTCGACGAGGCGTGAGCGAAGCGCCGGCGACCGTCCGCTGGAGCGCGCGGTCGCGAGACGCTAGCGATACGGCGGCGATCGGCGAGGTGCTCGGTCGAGCGGCCCCCGACGGGGCTCTGATCCTTCTCGAGGGTCCGCTCGGCGCCGGAAAGACCACGTTCGCGCAGGGCGTGGGCGCCGGGTGCGGCGTGCGGGAGCCGGTCACGAGTCCCACCTACAACCTGATCCTCCGCTACGCCGGGCATCGCCCGTTCACCCACGTGGACCTGTACCGCCTCGGGGACGCCTCCGAGCTGGCGACTCTCGATCTCGATGGCATTCTGGAGGGGAGCGGCGTGACGTGCGTCGAGTGGCCCGAACTCCTCGGCGACCGGTACGACTCGCCATGGGCCCGAGTCCGCATCGATCCCGAGTCCGCGCACGCCGGGGCCCGGCGCATCCGATGCGAGCTGGCGGGAGAGGGGTGGGAAGCGGCGATCGCGGCCCTCGCCGCGCACGGGGAGCCGGCGGGCTGAAGACGCCGAGCACCGCAGGGGCGGGCCCGCGTATCGTGCTCGCGATCGACACCGCCACCGTCCCCGGGGCGGTGGCGCTCCGCGTGGGCGAGGAAACGCGCAGCCGGGCCCTCGACCGCCGGGCCGCGTTCCGCGAGACGGCCCCCGCCATCGAGACCCTGCGCGCGGAGGCGGGTTTGGATTGGGCCGACCTGGAGGCCATCGCGGTGCCCGCGGGCCCGGGCTCGTTCACCGGGCTCCGGGTGGGGGCGGCGATGGCGATCGCCCTCGCGCGGATCGCGAGGGTCCCGCTGCACGGAGTCCCGACGCTGGCCGCTATCGCCGAATGCTTCGGCCCGCCGGCGGCGGCGCGGGTCTGCGCCACTCTGGACGCGCGCCGCGGGCGCCGCTATGCGGCGCTCTACCAGCGCGTGGGCGTCGGGCGCTGGGAACTTCTCGCTGGTCCGCTGGACGCGGGCCCCGACGCGGTCGAGGCGATGGCCGCTGGAGCGCCGGTGCTTGCGCACGATCCCGGCCAGCCGGCGGGGGTGGCGGCGGCGATCTGCGCGCTGGCGGCGGCCGACCCCGCGGCGTACGCGCTCGCCTCCCCGGAAGACCTGGAGCTCGCCTACGCCCGGCCCGCCGTCGATGCGCGCTGACGCGCGCCGGCCGGGGCCGATCCTCGAGATCCGCCCGTGGGGGGAGCGCGATCTCGACGCCATAAGCGAGATCGAACGCCGGACGTTTCCCCTCCCCTGGACCAGGGACCAATTTCGCGACTTGATCGCGCATCCGGCGGGTTTCGGCTGGGTCGCCGCGGGCGCAGATGGCCGCGTCGTCGGGTACGCGATCGGATGGGTGGCGGCGGACGAAGCCGAGCTCGCGGATCTCGCCGTGTCGGAGGAGCGCCGGGACCAGGGGATCGGGGCGGACCTGGTGCGCTCGTTCGCGAGCGAGGCGGGCGTGCGGGGTGCGCGCCGGCTCTACCTCGAGGTGCGGGTGTCGAACGAGGGCGCCCAGCGCTTCTACGGGCGCCTCGGGTTCGGCGTGGTCGGCCGACGCACGGCGTACTACCGCAACCCGCGCGAGGACGCGCTCGTCCTGGCCGCGGACCTCCCGCTGGGCGTCTGACCCTCGCCACGGAGAGCGACGGACCACGGTTGACCGCCTTCCGACCGCCGGGTAGCCTTACCCCGATGACCTGGTTCAAGCGCGACCGCAAGAAGATCGAGACCACCGAAAAGAAGGAAATTCCCGGCGATCTGTGGCAGAAATGCCCATCCTGCGGGGACATCCTGTATCGGAAGGAGCTGGCCCAGCGGGCCTGGATCTGTTCGAAGTGCGGCCATCACTTTCGCGTCGCCGCCGACGACTATCTCGAAATCCTCCTCGACGCAGGCTCGTTCGAGGAGTTCGACGCGGAGCTCGAGAGCGTGGACGCACTCGAGTTCGTGGACACGCGGCCCTACCGGGAGCGCCTGGATCAGTACCGGGAGCGCACTGGCCGCAACGACGCGGTTCTCTGCGGGATCGGGTCCGTCGACGGTTTGGAGGTCTCGATCGCCGTGATGGACTTCAATTTCATGGGCGGCAGCATGGGGTCGGTGGTCGGAGAGAAGGTGGCGCGCGCGATCGAGCGCGCGCTCAGCCGCGAGATCCCGCTGGTCGTCGTGTCGGCGAGCGGCGGGGCCCGGATGCAGGAAGGGGTGCTCTCGCTCATGCAGATGGCCAAGACGAGCACGTTGCTCGCCGCATTGGACCGCCAGGGCCTGCCGTTCGTGGCGGTGAACACCGATCCCACGACCGGAGGGGTCACCGCTTCCTACGCCATGCTCGGCGACGTCATCTACGCGGAGCCCAGGGCGCAGATCGGATTCGCCGGGCCACGGGTCATCAAGCAGACGATCGGTCAGGATCTCCCCGACGAGTTTCAGACGGCGGAGTTCGTCCTCGAGCACGGCTTCGTCGACGCCGTCGTGCCGCGCATGCGCCTGAAGCGGGTCGTTTCGCGCACGCTGCGCTGGATGCTGGGGCGGGAGGCGTTGCCCGAAGAATCGTGAGCGAGTATCGCACCGCGTTGTCGGCGCTCCAGGCGCTGGAGACGTTCGGCATGCGGCTGGGTCTCGAGAACGTGGCCGATTACTGCGCGGTCGCCGGCCATCCCGAACGCGCATGGCCCGCTCTGCACGTGGCCGGGACAAACGGCAAGGGCACGACGGCCGCCTGCCTGGGGGCACTCGCCCGCTACCACGGGTTGCGCGCGGGACTCTATACGTCGCCCAACCTGATCGACTTTCGCGAACGTATCCGCATCGACGGAGAACCGATCTCGAAGCCGGGCTTCGTGGCGATGTGGGACCGCGTGGGGTCGTTCGCGCAGGCACGCTCGATGACGTTCTTCGAGGCCGGCACGCTGATGGCCTTGGAATGGTTCGCGGAGCGTCGGGTCGACGTCGCCGTGCTGGAGGTCGGGCTCGGCGGGCGGCTCGACGCGACGAACGTCGTGCTGCCGGAATTGGCGATCGTGACGAACATCGCGCTCGATCACGAGCGCCATCTGGGGTCCGGCCTCGCGGCGATCGCCCGCGAGAAGGCGGGGATCTTCAAGCCCGGCGTGCCTGCGCTGGTGGGCGAGGCGGACGCGCCCGCCGTGCGCGACACGCTCGCCGCGGCGGCGCGCGAGCGCGGGTCACCGATCGGGTGGTTGCCAGAGGAGGCCAGCTGGGCGATCCGGTCGACGGAAGCGGGGTGGACGACCTTCGACTACGATTCCGATCTCGGGCGCCTGGAGGGACTCGCTCTGCCGCTGGTGGGCGAGCACTTCGTGGCCGACGCCGCGCTGGCTCTGCGAGCCTGGGAGCGCTGGAGAGGAGCGATCGATCCCGCCGCCGCGCGTTCTGCCGTGGCCGTGGCCGCGCCGCCAGGTCGCATGGAGTTGCGCGCGGTCGGCGGTGTTCCGTTCCTCTTCGACGTGGCCCACAATCCGGCCGCGGTAGACCGCCTCGTGGCCGCGCTTCCGGGGACGGGCGTCGAGCGCTGGACGTTCGTCGCGGGCATGCTGGCGGACAAGCGATGGGAGGAGATGCTGGACGCGCTGCGGGCCGCATCGCACCGCGGCAGGCTGTGCGGGCTCGCCACCGCGAACCCGGGCCGGCGCCTGTCCGCGCGAGATGCGGGCGCGGCGCTCGCCCGCCGGCCCGGCGTCGCGTGGTCGGAGAGCGTGGGCGAGGGCCTGGCGGCCGCCCGCGAAGACGTGGAGGCGGGGCTGGCCGAGGCGGTTCTCGTCACCGGCTCGTTCCACACCGTGGGCGAAGCTCTCCTGGCGCTCGGCCTCGCGACCGCGGGGGAGCCGTACGAGCGGGCCGCGGCGGCGCCGCCCGTGGCCGCATGACGCGCGTGAGCGCGCTCCCGGGGATGCGTGACCACTACCCCGAGCAGATGCGGGTCCGTCGCTGGATCGAGGACCGCTGGCGCGATACCGCGCTCCGGTTCGGCTTCGAGGAGTACGACGCTCCCGTCATCGAGGCCCTCGAGCTCTACACCCGCAAGTCAGGGGAGGAGATCGTCGGCCAGCTGTATGCATTCGAGGACCGGGGTGGTCGGCAGGTCGCCCTGCGGCCGGAGATGACGCCGTCGCTGGCGCGGATGGTCGCCGCACGCAGCCAGGGGCTGCCCAAGCCGATCAAGTGGTTCTCGATCCCGCGCCTGTTCCGATACGAGCGCCCGCAGCGCGGCCGCTTCCGGGAGTTCTGGCAGCTCAACCTGGACATCATCGGGGTCGAAGGAGTCGAGGCCGACGCCGAGATCATGGCGGCCGGCGTGGAGGTCCTCCGGTCCTGCGGACTCGGCCAGGAGGATTTCATCGTACGCTACTCGGACCGGCGGCTGCTCGAGGCGGTGATGGACGCGCTCGGGCTCCCGGCGGACCGGCGCCCGGCGGCGTACGCGGGTCTGGACAAGCTCCTGCGCGCGGGGGCCGAGACCGCCTCGGCCGAGATCCGGAAGGCGGGCGTTCCCGCCGATACCGCGACGCGGCTCGTACGCGCGGTCGGGCGCCGCGACCTCGACGGGTTGCGCGAGGAGCTGGCCGGCGGCGAGGTCGATCTGGCGCCTCACGCGGAACGGCTCGAGCAGCTGTCCCGGTACCTCGACGCTTACGGGGTCGGGAGATTCTGCGAGTTCGACGCGGCGGTAGTTCGAGGTCTGGCGTACTACACGGGCATCGTGTTCGAGATGTACGACCGTGCGGGGGAGCTGCGCGCCCTGTGCGGCGGGGGGCGATTCGACGACCTCGTTCGCGCAGCCGGGGGCGAGGACCTGCCGGCGGTGGGGTTCGGTCTCGGGGAAGCCGTGCTGCTGGAGCTCCTCGGGGCGCGCGGGCGACTGCCGTCCGCCGAGCCGCGCTGCGACGCGTGGGTGATTCCCGTGTCCGCCGACGATCGGGCGGACGCGATCCGCGCGGCTGCACGGTTGCGCGCCATGGGTCTGCGGATCGATCTGTCACTGCGCGAGCAGTCGGTCGGAAGGGCGCTCAAGCGCGCCGGCCAGTCCGGGGCTCGCGTAGCGGTGGTGATCGGATCCAGCGAGCGCGAAGCGGGAGTCGTGACGGTTCGCGATCTCGCCAGCGGTCAGGAAGAGCGCGCGGACATCGAGAGCCTCGCGGGCCGCCTCCTCGAACGGGGGCGGGCTTGAGGGTCGGCCTGATCGGCGATACCCACGATCATGTGCTCCGCATCCGGGAGTCGGTGTCGATCCTGAACCGGGCCGCGGTCGAGATCGTCATCCATGTCGGCGATTACTGCTCGCCCTTCGCCGTGCGTGAGCTCGGAGGGCTCGAGGCGCCGCTTCACGGGATCACGGGGAACAACGACGGAGACATCTTCCAGATCCAGCGCGCGTTCTCCGAGATCGGCGCCCGGCTCGAAGCGCAGTGGTGGGAGACGCGGCTGGGCGCCCGCCGCGCGCTCGTCATGCACGAGCCCCGGGGCGTGATCGACGTGGCGGCCGGGAAGGAGTACGACCTGGTCGTCTACGGCCATACGCACGAGCGTGACGAGCGCAGGATCGGCGATGTGCTGGTCGTCAACCCGGGGGAGGCGTGCGGCTGGCTGGGAGGAATCGGATCGCTGGCGATCTACGACACCGAAGATCACGAGGTGACCTTTCATGAGTTCTGAGTCGACGGCGGCCGCGCCACGCACCGCGGCCATCGCCGCGCAGCGCGAGCCTGGCCAGTGGATTCTGGTGCTGGACTTCGGGAGCCAGTTCACGCAGCTGATCGCCCGGCGGATCCGCGAGCTGCGTGTCTACTGCGAGATCCATCCGTTCGACCTCGACCCCGATCTGATCCGCGAGTGGCGACCCGCGGGGATCGTCCTCAGCGGCGGACCGATGAGCGTCCACGAGGAGGGTGCGCCGCATCCTCCGCGCGAGCTCTTCGACCGCACGGAGCCGATGCTCGGGATCTGCTACGGCATGCAGCTGCTGGCGCAGGTCGAGGGCGGGGAGGTCCGGGAGGGGCATGGGCGTGAATACGGTCGCGCCCCGCTCGTCGTCGAGAATCCGATCGGGCCGTTCGCGGGCTTCGAGCCGGGTGAGCGGATCTCCGTCTGGATGAGCCATGGCGACTCGATCCACTCCGTGCCCCATCACTATCTGCGCTATGCCGTCTCCACCGACGGGATGATCGCGGCCTTCGGAAATCCCGAGACGCGCCGCTTCGGCGTCCAGTTCCATCCGGAGGTCGCGCACACCGAACGCGGGGAGGAGATGCTCGCGAACTTCGTGTTCGACGTATGCGGATGCGAGCCGACGTGGACGATGGCCTCGTTCATCGACCGCGCGGTGGAGTCCGTGCGTGAGCGCGTGAGCGCTGGGCGCGCGGTGTGCGCGCTGTCCGGAGGCGTAGACTCCGCGGTCGCGGCGGCCCTCGTCCATCGCGCGCTGGGCGATCGCCTGACCTGCATATTCGTCGACACCGGCTTGCTGCGGAAGGGGGAGCGCGAGCAGGTCGAGCGGACGTTCGGCGAGCACCTGCACCTCCCGCTGGAGGTCGCCGATGCGGGCGACCGCTTCCTGGCGGCCCTCGAAGGGGTCGTCGACCCCGAGGAGAAGCGGAGGCGGATCGGGCACCGCTTCATCGAGGTCTTCGAGGAGGCCGCGGAGCGGCTCGGCGAGATCGATTTCCTCGTCCAGGGCACGCTCTATCCGGACGTGATCGAGTCGCTCTCGGTGAAGGGACCGTCGGCGACGATCAAGACGCATCACAACGTGGGCGGGCTCCCCGAAGGGATGCGGCTGGAGGTCGTCGAGCCCCTGCGGGAGCTGTTCAAGGACGAGGTTCGCCAGGTGGGGCGCGAGCTGGGCCTGCCCGAGGAGATCCTCGACCGGCACCCGTTCCCGGGTCCCGGCCTGGCGATCCGCGTCCTCGGCGAGGTGACCCGCGAGCGGCTAGACCTCCTGCGCGAGGTGGACGCCATCTACCTGCAGGAGATCCGCGCCGCGGGCCTCTACGACCGCATCTGGCAGGCGTTCGCCGTCCTGCTGCCGGTGCGCGCGGTCGGCGTCATGGGGGATGCCCGCACCTACGAGAGCGTGGTGGCCCTGCGCGCCGTCACGTCGCGGGACGGCATGACCGCCGACTGGTTCCCGTTTCCTTACGACGTTCTCGGCCGCATCTCCAACCGGATCATCAACGAGGTCCGCGGCGTCAACCGCGTGACCTACGACGTCTCGAGCAAGCCCCCGGCGACCATCGAGTGGGAGTGATGCGCGCGCTGTTGCTGGCAGCGATGTTGATGGCGTGCTCGCCGGCCAAACCGCCGACGACGTCCCTCCGCCTCGCGCCCGCCGAGGACGCGCCGAAGAACGCGAAGGTGACCGTCGACGATCAGCCGATCGGCTCGCTCGCGTTTGTCACCAAGCGCGGCGTCGCGCTGCCGCCCGGCAAGCACCGCATCACGATCGAGGCCGACGGCTACCTGCCGTGGGACATGGAGGTCGACGCCGGCGATAAGGGCGGCCTCGTGAAGCTCGACGTGAAGCTGGTGAAGCGGCCCG
>DASSPT010000134.1:0-11495 GCA_035699465.1 Gemmatimonadota bacterium | reverse complement strand
TCCCCATTGCGACCCGTCGATCGGTACGCCGGCGCTTCCGAAGTCCTTCCGGATTTCGAAACGGTCGGCGACGCCCTGCTCCAGCGCGTCGAGGCTCGCGAACGTCCAGGAGCCGTACGACCCCATGACACCCTCGCGGTCATCCTGGAAGCGCTCGGCCGTGACTCCCAGCGTCATCACGTGATCCGCGCCGAGCGAAAGCGTGAGGTTGTCCTGGACATAGACCTTCCTATCGCGACCCGATATCCCTTGCGCGGCTTCGTGTGTCCCGGTGTTGAGCGTCACGACTCCGCCGCTCGTGCTGGGTACCGTGACTCGCACGATCGGCTGGTCGACGTCGGAGTGCCGCTCCGTTCCCACCGTCCTGTAGGACACGAGCAGCTCGTTGTGTCCACCGGCTCCGAGTCGCGGCAAGCCCGTGTGGAGCTGGAACGAAGCGAAGTGCGAGCGGGCAATTGGCTCGAATTGATAGGAGGAGAGCGAGAAAACGTCGCTCTCGAGGCGCGAGAAGTCGCTGTCGGAATTGCGACTGTAATTCGCCCACAGGACGGCGCGGCTGTTCCAGGCCGGAATCGCGAGATCGAGCCTTGCGAAGATGTTTCTGAGAGGAGTTCTGTTCTGCACCGGTCCGCCGCTTCCTGCCACGAGCCCATACGCCCGCAGGATGTTATCGAGGCGCGCGACGTCGGCGGCGCTCACCGAAACGGGCGGCGTAGCCGACGGCGATTGTCCCAGGTAGGGCCCGGGCGCCGGCGACGTAAGGTGCTGGAGTTCGGTCGCGACGAAGAAGTGGAGCCGGTCGCGCAAGATGGGACCGCCAAGCGAAAACCCATACTGCACCCGCTCGTAGGGCGTGCTCGCGGTCTCGTCACGGGATCGCGCGAGCCGATCGTTTCGCCCGTACGCGAAGACGGAGCCTTGCAGCTGATTCGTTCCGGACCTTGTGACCGTGTTGACCAAGGCACCCGCGAAATCGCCGTAGCGGACGTCGTATGGCGCGAGAAGAACCTGATACTCCTTTACCGCTTCGAGCGGAAGGGACTTTCCGCCGATGAGTGCCGGCGTGCCGTGGGCGCCGACGGAGCGCTCAGGCGCACCATTGATCAGAAAGTTGTTGAACCCGAACCCCACCCCACCGCCCGAAAGACCCGGCCGTCCGCCGATTTTGGTCGAGACCTGTGGCACGAGGCGAACGAAGTCATAGAAGTCGCGGTTCAGAGTCGGAAGGCGGTGTAACAACGAGTCCGTAATGGTCATCCCCGTGCCGCCGTGGCTGTGCGCGGCCGCGAGCGGCGCCGCCACCATGAGGCGCAGAGTGTCCTGCGGAATCGCGTCGGGCTCCATGACGAATCGGAGCTCGACGGGCTCGCCGAGCGTGAGAGACAACCCGGTCCGCTCCTCCGAATGGAAGCCGAGCCGTCGGACGGTGACGGTATACGGCCCGCCGACCTCCAGTCCTCCGACCAGGAACCGTCCTTCGCGCACTACACCTGTCGCCGCGAATCCCGTGGCTGAATTCACCACAAGGATCTCCGCGTCATCGAGGTCGGTGCCGTCGGTCGCCTCGACGGAGCCCTGGATGACGGCCGTCGTTATGCCTTGGGCGAGGAGGTCAGAGGCTTCGGGGAGGAGGGATAAGGCCGTAGCCAGGGCCGTGCAAAGGACGATGGAAAGCCTATGGCGAATCGCGGACCTACTCGCGAGCATCTCATGATATTACGACGCGGTGCGCGGAATACCTAATCGCAAGGAGGTCGAAAAGAGCCACCCGGCTCTGCCGCCAGAGCCGGGCCCGCCAAGAAGGGGAGCGCCTCGAGCAGAAGGACGAACTGGGCATGCGGGCGCTGACTGACCCGCGTGCCTTCTCGGGGAACGGCGGCGCGCTCGCCGCCGTGCTCGTCGCTGTGGATCGCCCTGGACGCCCTCGTCAGGGCGACGATGACCCCCGTCGCGCCGAAGCGGTTCTCCGTCACGCGTTAGGCTCGAACTGGTAGTCCCCATCGGTGCGCTCAGAATGAACAGTTTCCCGGGTCGGGAGCATCGATGCGCAGCGCGGCGCCCAGGGGCGCGAAATAGACGACCACGTTCTCGGCTGGCGCTGTGCTTTCGTTCCGGGCGATGTGGGCGTGCTCGCCGGTATCAAGGTATCCCTGACCGGCGCTGCGGATGATCGGGGTGCAGGTGGGATCGTCGGACTCGTAGAACGTCATCGTTCCAGTCTTCACGGTGATGAAGACCGGGCCGGGGTGACGATGCCAGCCGCTCTGACTGCCGGCCGCAAAGGTTATGGTTTGAACGGCGACATCCAGATCGGGTTTGACCTCGACCTCTGCCTCCCAACCATTCGACTCTCGCTTGACTTTGAATCCCGGAACGAAGCTGCCTCGGCCGACCAGGGTCGACGTCGTCCCTGACCCCATCGTGAACCGGGGTGTGGACTCGATGGTCGGGGGCGTGGTGGGAGCCGTCGTTTCCTCACATCCGAGCATCCCACCGAGGATGAGTGTGCCGAACAAGGCGGCTCGAAGCTTCACGTTCGTCTCCATGTTCAGATCTCCCTTTCTGTATGTTGGCCAGCGACCCTCATTCCCTGATACGAGAAACCGAACAGTTTTCCCTCACGGACGGTCTGAGGGCACTAGCTCGGAGGCATGGGCGGCAGGGCATGTGCATGTATCGCATGGGCACAGGGGCTGCCGCGGGGGTCGCAACCGGTGCGGTGGGACGGGTGCGCCAGTCTTTCCGCGATGTACCGGCGAACTCGACGCGCGAGTCGGGAACCCAACACCGTCTCACGCGATCACGGTAGGCTGAGTAAACCCCCACCGTTAGGGATTCGGATAGCAGGGCGCGCGCACGCCATTTCGACCGCCACGCGCGCCGACGCGGTGTCATCGACCACCAACACCCACACGTCGTTCGAGCGCCCGGTCCTGCGCGTGCTCGGGCAGGCGAGCCGCGCCCCGTCTTCGCGACAGCTGGGCCCCCGAGGTCCGGGGGCGCCGGGAGAACGGGACCGCCAACGCGATCGCGATCGCACGATGAAGGATTCGCGGACTCGATGCGACAATCGCCGCCGCGTCGGCCGGGGGGAGACGGCCGTCCGCCGGCGGAGATCTCACATCAGGACGTGAGGAGCAGGAGGAGCGTGAGGAGGCAGGCTTTCCACATGCTTCCACGAATTGGCAATCCCCGTGCCACGGCCATCGCCACGGGGTTCACGCGCGGCATGTGCGCGGAGTGGAAGTGGAGCGGAACGCATTATGAAAGGAACTCTCGCACCCACGGATCGGGCGACTTCCCCACGCTCCGTCGCGATCGTGGAACTCCGTTTCCGTTCCCGGTCCAGACGCCTTCTCCGGTCGACCCCCGCGCGAGCTCGCTTGTGGCCGGACTTCCCGGGCGGGCCAGATTCCCCCGGTGCCCGAGCTCCCCGAGATCGCCGCCTACCTGCACGCCCTCGAGCCCCGCATAGCCGGCGCGCGGCTCGAGGGGATCCGGGTGCGATCGGTCGCGCTCCTCGCCACGTGGGACCCACCGCTCGAGGCCGCGGCGGGAAAGCGCGTCGTCGGCCTGCGGCGGCTCGGGAAGCGGATCGTCATCTCCCTCGAGGACGACCTCTTCCTCGCGATCCATCTGATGATCGCCGGACGGCTCCGCTGGGGGGACGCCCCCTGGTCGATTCCGCGGAGGGGCGGGCTGGCGGCGTTCGACTTCTCGACCGGCTCGCTCCTCCTCGTGGAGGCGGGGACGAAGCGCCGAGCGCGACTCCACCTCGTCCGGGGGGAGGAGGCGCTGGCGGCGCTCGACCCGGGCGGCATCGAGGTCGCCGGTTCCGGCCTCGCGGCGTTCAAGGCGGCCCTTCTTCGCGAGCGTCACACCCTCAAGCGGGCGCTGACCGACCCGCGCGCCTTCTCGGGGATCGGCGGCGCGTTCGCCGACGAGATCCTCCATCGCGCGCGTCTCTCGCCGCTTCAGATGAACGCGAACCTGTCGGACGAGGAGGTTGAGCGGCTGTGGCGCGCCTCCCGCGCGACCCTCGACGAGTGGACCGCGATCCGGATCGGGGAGGCGGGCGAGGGCTTTCCGGAGAAAGTCACGGCCTTCCATCCGCAGATGGCCGTCCACGGCAGACACGGCGAGGCCTGCCCGGTCTGCGGCGCCCCGGTGCAGCGGATCGTCTATGCGGACCGGGAGACCAACTACTGCCCCGGCTGCCAGACCGGCGGCCGCATCCTGGCCGATCGCGCCCTGAGCCGGATCCTGCGCGAAGACTGGCCCCGTACACTCGAAGAGCTCGAAGGCGTTTGACGGAGGACGATACCGCAGGCGATCGTTCGCCCACATGGCCCCGCTCCGTCCAGCCACCGTCTGACTCGAGGAGGACCGAATGAAGCTCCGGCTCGCCGCGTCTCTCGTTCGCATCGTCCCTATCGCGTGCGGCATGAGCTTCATGCTCCTCGCGTGTGGCGGGGACGACGAGGGCGACCAGGCCCTCGACGAATTCGAGGCACCGCCTGCGGCGGAAGTGGCGCCCCTGCCCGACGACGCCCTTGCCGACTCGGCGCGCGCGGACATGGTCGATACGCGAGGTGTCGGAATCGGCGCCGTGATCCTCACTGTGGAAGGGGAGGGCGTCACCCTCCGGGGCGCGCTGATCGGCCTGCCGCCAGGCGAACACGGCTTCCACATCCATCAGACGGGAAGCTGCGAGCCCCCCGGCTTCCAGTCGGCGGGAGATCACCTGGGCGCGGACGAGGCCGCGCACGGGTTCGACGCGCCCGGCGGCCCGCACGCCGGCGATCTGCGGAATCTGGTGGTGGCGGACGACAGCACGGCCACGGTGGATCAGGCGGCCCACGGGGTCACCCTCAGCGACGGAGGAGTCGAGCTTCTCGACGACGACGGTGCCGCGATCGTCATCCACGCCCAGCCCGACGACTATGCGACCCAGCCCTCCGGCGCGTCGGGAGACCGGATCGCCTGCGGAGTCGTCGCGGGGTAAGCCTTACCCGGCCACGGCGTTTAGCGGAGGGCGTTCAAAACGGTCCGGATGCTAGGCGCGTGAGGAGGCTCTTCCGAGGCGTGGCGACTCCCACGCCGCAGGAAGAACGACGAGCGCAACGACGCAGACGGGCCGTTTTCAACGCCCTACCTACTCGAAGCGGGGGGTGTAGCGGTCGAGGGTCGAGTAGGGATCCGGCCAGGGCAGCGGGTAGCCCATCCGCCAGGCCGCGTTCCGTGCCCAGTAGGGATCCCACAGATGGGCCCGCGCCAGGGCGCAGAGGTCCGCCCGCCCGGCCGCCAGGATCGTATTGACGTCCATGTAGGACGATATGTTGCCGACCGCCATCGTCGGCACCGCGACCTCGTGGCGGATACGGTCGCTGAACGGCGTCTGGAACTGCCGGCCGTAGCGGGGCTTCGCGTACGGCACGGTCTGACCCGCCGAGACGTCGACGATGTCGACGTCGTGCGCTTTCAGCAGCCGCGCGACCTCAAGCGAGTCCTCGATCTCCTGACCTCCGGGCGCCCAATCCACCGCCGAGATCCGGACCGACAGCGGCTTCTCTCCCGGCCACGCCAGGCGCACGGCGTCCAGCACCTCGAGGGGAAATCGCATACGGTTCGCGACCGAGCCGCCGTACTCGTCGTCCCGCACGTTCGTGAGCGGCGAGATGAACGTCGCCAGCAGATATCCGTGGGCCATGTGGACTTCGAGCAGGTCGAAGCCGGCTTCGGCCGCCCGCTCGGCGGCGCGGACGTGATCTCCGATAACGGCGTCCATGTCCGTGCGGTCCATCTGGCGCGGCACGGGGTTCCCTTCCGACCACGGGATCGCGCTCGGGGCCAGCACCTCCCAGCCGCCCTCCTCGAGGGGCTCGTTGTCTCCCTCCCAGGCGAGCTTCGTCGACGCCTTCCTCCCAGCGTGGCCGAGCTGGATTCCGATCCTGGCCGGGGACCAGCGGTGGACGAAGTCGACGATCCGCTTCCAGCCGCCAACGTGCTCATCGCGATACAGGCCCGCGCAGCCGGGGCTGATCCGGCCCTCGGGGCTGACATCCGTCATCTCGGCCATGACGAGCCCGGCGCCGCCCACCGCGCGGCTCCCGAGGTGCACGAAGTGCCAGTCGTTCGGCATTCCGTCCTCGGCGTAGTACTGGCACATCGCAGACACGACCACGCGGTTCGGCAGCACGAGCTCGCGAAGCCGGAACGGCGTGAACATGGGAGGGGGCGGCGGGTCGAGCCGGATCGGCACTCCGCTCTGCTTCTCGGCCTCGGACGCGAACCATCGATCGACATTCGCGGTGAATGCCGGGTCGCGCAGCTTCAGGTCCTCGTGCGTGATCCGGAGCGAGCGGGTCAGCAGGTTGAAGGCGAACTGTAGCGGCTCGGTCTCCATGTACCGCTCGGTGCCCTCGAACCACTGCAGGCTCGCCTGCGCGGCGCGCTGAAGGCTCTCGACCTGAGGCCGCCGCTCTGCCTCGTAGGCCGTGAGCGCGACCGCGACGTCGCGCTCTTTCGCCAGCGCCTCGGCCAGCGCTGTGGCGTCCTCCATCGCGAGCTTGGTCCCCGATCCCACCGAGAAGTGCGCGGTGTGCGCCGCGTCGCCGAGGAGGACGACGTTCTCGCGCGACCACCGCGCGCACGTCAACGTCGGGAACGAACGCCAGATCGACCGGTTGGCGATCAGCCGATGGCCGTCGAGCCGCTCCGCGAAGAGAGACTCGCAATACGCGAGGGTCTCCTCCTCCGTCGCATCCGCCAGCCCGCTCCGCGAGAGCGTCTCGTCGGTTGTCTCGACGATGAAAGTCGAGCGGTCAGCGCTGTAGCGGTACGCGTGGAGCCGCCACAGCCCGTGCTCGTCCCGCTGGAAGTCGAACGTGAACGCGTCGAAGGGACGCGTGGTGCCCATCCATACGAACTTGTTCGGCCGCCAGTCGACGGAAGGACCGAAGTCGTCGCGCCAGCGCTCGCGCACGGTGCTGTTGACGCCGTCCGCGCCGACGACGAGGTCCGCCTTCAGGTGCGCGGCCGGATCGACGACCTCGGTCGCGGCGCGGGCGACCACGCCCAGCTCGGCGGCGCGCCCGGCCAGGACCTCGAGCAACGCGCTTCGTTCCATGCCGCTGAATCCGTGACCGGTGGAGGAGAGCACCTGGCCGCGGTAGTGGACGTCGATATCGTCCCAGTGGTGCGAGCGATCCTCCAGCCTCGCGAAGGTCTCGGGATCGTCGGCGGTAAGCTCCTCCATCGTGGCGTCCGAGAAGACGACGCCGAAGCCGTAGGTGTCGGCGGGGCGGTTCCGCTCGTAGACCGTGATCTCGTGCTTCGGGTCGGCGCGCTTCAGCTGGATGGCGAGGTAGAGCCCGGCGGGACCGCCGCCGACGACGACGACGTTCACGACAGGGCGGCTCGACTATGAGTCCCGGTCCCGCCACCGGCTCGATGACGAACGTTCGCGGGGCCGTTAGACTGGATGACGTCCGTGACGCGACCCAAGGTCTCCGTGATCGTGGCCTCCTTCAACGCGATCGACACGATCGATGGCTGTCTCTCCGCCCTCGCGGGCCAGGAGTGTAACGAGCCCTTCGAGGTGGTCGTCATCGACAGCTCATCGGACGGAACGGCGGACGCCGTTCGGCGCTTCCCCGATGTCGTTCTCCACACGTTCGCGGATCGGAAGTTTCCCGGCGAAGCCCGCAATCTCGGCGCGGCGCGCTCGGAAGGCGAGATCCTCGCCTTCACGGATGCCGATTGCGTCCCGGATCGGCGGTGGGTGCGGGAGATCGTGGATGCGCATCGCCGGAGCGACCCCGTGATCGGCGGCACGATCGACAACGCGAATCCCGAGAGCCGGGTCGGCTGGGCGTACTTCTTCTGCGAGCTGAACCAGTGGATGCCGGGGACTCCGGCCGGATACATGGACGACATCCCTACGGGGAACCTCTCGGTGAAGCGCTGGGCATTCGACCGCTACGGGCCGTTCCTGGAAGGCACGTACAGCTCCGACACCGCATTCAACTGGCGCATCGCGGAGGACGGGCACCGGCCGTTCTTCGTGCCGGACATGCGCGTCAGCCACGTGAACGTGACCGACCTGGCGGATTACCTGCGCCGCAAGATCTTTCATGGACGCTGCTTCGCCAGGGTGCGCGTGGCGGAGCGGGGGTTCTCGCTCGCGCGCCGGCTCGCGTACGCCGTGGTGTCGCTCGGCTTGCCGATCCTCCTGAGCGCGCGCGCGATCCGGAATGTCCTGGGGCGGGGCGCCTATCGGCGCGAGTTCGCGCGCTCGTTTCCGCTCGTGGTCCTGGGACTCGGGGCTTGGTCATGGGGCGAGCTTCTCGGCTACCTGGACGGCGCCGAGGAGTACGGCGTGCCGCTAGATCCGGATCTCGCTTCCGTGCGTGCCCGGCAATGAGACCGACCGCGCCCGTGGTTTCCGTCGTGATCGAGGGGTACAACGAGTATCTGTCGTTCGACGACATCGACACCTGGCCGGGGCTCGAAGCCCAGCGGTATCCACTCGACCGCGTCGAGGTGATCCTCGTGGGGAGCGCCGCCCAGGCGGAGCGGTGGAACGAGCGGTTCGCCGGCCAGACGACCTTCCTGCGCGTGAAGGCGGTCGCGGTCGACGACCCGTGGTACTTCGAGCTGAAGAACCGCGGCGTGCGGGAAGCTACCGGCGACATCATCGTCCTGGCCGACGCCGACGTGGTCCCGGAGCCCGGTTGGCTGGAGGCGATCGTCGAGGCTATCGAGGACGGGGCCGACGTGGTGGCCGGGATGAGCCTCTTCCGGACCGCCACGCGGGAACCGGATGATCCCTTCATGCAGCTCGCCGCGTCCATCTCGTGGGCTCTCCTCGGAACGTCCGCGGATCCGCGCAGCGACGACGTTCACTTCCAGGCGCACAATGTGGCGTTTCGCGCATCGTTCGCGCGGGCACATCCGTTCCGGACCGACATCCGCCACCGGATGGCGGGCGTCTTTCTGCCGGCGGAGCTGAAGGCGGCGGGGGCTCGGCTGCGATTCCAGCCGGCGCAGAAAGTCGCCCACTCCTTCGACCCGCGCTGGTGGCTCCGACTCCACGCGCGCTTCGGGTACGAGGTCCATCGGCTCCGGCGGGAGTACGTGGACTGGCCGCATCGCTGGGTGCGGCGGACGTGGGTCCTGGAGCCACCCCTGACCGCGGGCTGGCACGCGCTGCTCGACTGGCGGCGCTGGTTCGTCTTCGGGGGACTCATGGGGGCGAGCCTCCAGCGGCGCGTCGCGCTCCTGCCGCTCCTGTTCCTCATGTCCGGCGTGGCTCGCGCGACCGAGATGGCCGGGATGTACGCGGCCATGGTGGCGCCGGAGCGGATGAAGCGCTTCGCGGCCTCGGTCTAGCGGATGACTAGGACCGGTCCAGGAGATGCCCGGCGATGACCAGGCGCTGGATCTCGGTCGTCCCCTCGTAGATCCGGAGCGCGCGCACCGAGCGGTAGAGGCGGTCGACCGGATGGTCGGCGAGGACGCCCTTGCCGCCGAGGATCTGGACCGCATCGTCGACGATCCGCTGCGCGGCCTCGGTCGCGTAGGACTTGGCCATCGCGGACTCGAGCGTGACGCGCGCGGCCCCCCGGTCCTTGACCCACGCAGCGCGGTAGACGAGGAGCCGCGCGGCGGCGAGCTCGGTCGCCATCCGCGCGAGCTTCTCGCGCACGAGCTGGAATCCCGCCAGCGGCTCCCCGAACTGCCTCCGATCCCGCGCGTGAGCCGCTGCTTCCTCGAGGGCACGGGCCGCCATCCCGCATGCGGCGGCGCCGACGGTCGCCCGGAGCATGTCCAGGGTCGCGAGGCCCAGCTTGAACCCGTCGCCCGGGCCGGCCAGGCACGCATCGGCTGCAACGCGACAGGAGTCGAATCGGATGCGCCCGAGCGGGTGGGGCGACGACAGGACCTGCGCCCCCCCGAACACGAGGCCGGGGGCGTCCGCCGGCACGACGAAGCAGGCGATGCCCTTCGAGCCCGTTCCGGGATCGGTCTGTGCGAAGACGGTGTAGAAGTCCGCGATGCCGGCGTTCGAGATGAACGCCTTCTCGCCGCTCAGGACCCAGCCGCCGCCATCCTTCGTCGCCGTCGTCCGCATCGACGCGACGTCGGACCCCGCCTCGTCCTCGGTCATCGCGAACGCGCCCATCGCGCGCCCGGCCACCGCCTCCTTCACCCAGTGCGTGCTTCCGGTGGCACCCGCGAGGACGATCGGCATGGCGCCGAGCGCCTGGAGCGCGTACACGGCGTCGGCCAGGGGCGAGGCGGCCGCGATCGCCTCGCGCGCCAGCGCGATCTTCCTGAGGTCGCGTGCCGGGATCGGCGAGAGCCAGCCGCGGCCGAGAAGCCCCAGGAGCTCCCGCGCCTCCGCCCGCCCGGCGTCGTCGCTCGCCGGCTCGGCCCGCGGCCGGAGCTCGGTTCGAGCGAAGCCGTCCGCGTCGGCGGCGAACGCGACGTGCGGGTCGTCGAGAAAGGCCCGGATCGTGTCCACGTCGAACATCCGCTACTCGAAGCGCGCCGGGCGCTTAGCGACGAACGCCTCGTACGCCTCCCGGAAGTCTGGGCTCTCCATGCACGCGGCCTGGACGCTCGCTTCTGCCTGGAGCGCCTCGGCGAGCCCCATCGCGGACTCCCGCTCGAGCGCGCGCTTCGTCACCGCGAGGGCAGCAGCGGGCCCGGACGCCAGTCGTGCGGCAAGCTCGAGCGCGGCGGGGAACGCCTCGCCGTCGGGGACGACACGGTTGAAGAGCCCGATCCGGTGCGCCTCGTCCGCGTCCAGGAAGTCGCCGGTCATGAGGATCTCCGTCGCGCGCCCGAGGCCCACGATCCGCGGCAGGAGCCAGGCCGCGCCCATGTCCGCGCCCGAGAGTCCCACCTTCGTGAAGAGGAAGGCGATCTTCGCGCCGGTCGAGGCGATCCTGATGTCGCACGCCGTGGCGATCACCGCGCCGGCCCCCGCGGCGGTGCCGTTCACGGCGGCGATCACGGGTCGATGACACGCCCGAATGGCGGCGATCAAGTCGCACGTCATCGTCGTGAACTCGAGGAGCCCCGCAGCGTCGCGCGACAGGAGCGGGCCGATGATCTCGCGCACGTCCCCCCCCGAGCAGAACGCCCGGCCCTCTCCGGTGATCACGACGGCGCGGACCGCGGGCTCGACGTCCAGCGCACGGAAGACCCCCAGGAGCTCGGCGTAGACGTCGAACGTCAGCGCGTTCAGGCGCTCGGGGCGGTCCAGCGTGATCGTGGCCACGCCGGTCGCCGGATCGTGAGCGTATCGGAACGACGTCGGAGCGATCATCGCAGCGGGTCGCGGCGCGACGGGGTCATCACGGCCCTTCGGGAAGCACGGCGGTGGCTTCGACCTCGATCACCGCGTTCGGATCGACGAGCGAGCGGACCTCGACGAGCGCCATCGCGGGGTAGTGGTGCCCCATCGTCGCCCGCCACACCCCGCC
>DASSPT010000133.1:0-2831 GCA_035699465.1 Gemmatimonadota bacterium | reverse complement strand
CATGCCGGTGGAGACCTTCGACCGCTTCCACCGCAAGGTCGTGGATTATCTGGCCGACCGTGAGCTGTACGTGTTCGACGGCTTCGCCGGAGCCGACCCGGAGTATCGGCTGCCGGTCCGGGTCGTCACCGAGACCGCCTGGCACAACCTGTTCGCCCACCAGCTGTTCCTCCGCCCCGGCCGCTCCGAGCTGGCCGGGCACGAGGCGGAGTTCACGATCCTCCATGCGCCCCATCTCGAAGCCGATCCCGCCGACGGCACCGGCTCGGGCGCGTTCGTGCTCCTCGATCTGAGCCGTGGCCTGATCCTGATCGGCGGCACCCAGTACGCGGGGGAAATCAAGAAATCGATCTTCAGCGTGATGAACTGGCTGATGCCCCATCGCGCGGTGCTGCCCATGCACTGCTCGGCGAACGTCGGCCCCGGCGGCGATACAGCCCTCTTCTTCGGCCTTTCGGGAACCGGCAAGACGACCCTCTCCGCCGATCCGGAACGACGACTCATCGGGGACGACGAGCACGGCTGGTCCACGAACGGCGTGTTCAACTTCGAGGGTGGTTGCTACGCCAAGTGTATCCGGCTCTCCCAGGAGAAGGAGCCCGAGATCTGGGCCGCGATCCGGTTCGGCGCGGTGGTCGAGAACGTGGTCGTCGATCGCGCCACCCGCATGGTGGACTACGACGACGACTCGATCACCGAGAACACCCGCGTGGCGTATCCGGTGGACTTCATCCCCAACGCGATGATCCCGGGGATCGGCGGACATCCTCGCACGATCGTGTTCCTGACCGCCGACGCGTTCGGCGTGCTCCCTCCCATCGCGCGGCTCACTCGCGACCAGGCGATGTACCACTTCATCTCCGGGTACACGGCCAAGGTCGCCGGCACGGAGGCGGGTGTCACCGAGCCCAAGGCCACATTCTCGGCGTGCTTCGGCGCGCCGTTCCTGCCACTCCATCCGTCGCGCTACGCCGAGAAGCTCGGGAAGCGGCTGGATCAGCACGATACTTCGGTATGGCTCGTCAACACCGGCTGGACCGGCGGGCCGTACGGCGAGGGCCGCCGGATGGACCTCAAGCACACGCGGGCCATGGTGTCCGCCGCGATCGCCGGCGAGCTCGATCGGGTGTCGTTCTCGCCCCACCCCGTGTTCCGCGTCGACGTTCCGAAACGGGTGCCGGGCGTGCCCGACCGGGTGCTCGACCCGCGCTCGACGTGGGAAGACCCAGCGGCATACGACGCGAAGGCGAGCCAGCTCGCAGAGCTGTTCCGGAAGAACTTCGAGAAGTTCGGGAACGTGGCGAGCGAGATCGCGAAGGCGGGCCCCAGAGCGGCCCGCTGAGCGGATTCATCCCCGGACGGCCCGCTTCCATCCCCCACGCGTTGCCATTCGCCTCTCCGGCGTGTTCCTTGAAACGCATCGCGGAGAATGACTGACCTCGTGAACGACCCCGGGACCTCCGGGCCGCGGCGCCTGCGTGCCGCCGTCCTGTATTTCGCCGCCTGGACGGCGGTGGCGCTGTTCTTCGCCAGCCAGTGGCTTCTCTACAACCTGTACGACGAGGCCCCGGAGCCGGGCCATTTCCTCGCCGTTCTCTTCACCGACTGGTACGTGCGCGGACTGGTGGCGGCGCCGTTTCTCCTCGTCGCCCGCAGCGTCCCCTTCCGCGGCGGCTCCCGCCTCCGCGCCGCCGCTGTCCACGTGCCCGCGTCGATCGCCTTCGCGCTGATCAAGATCACCATCTGCTGGTGGCTCGGCTTCGTACTGCCCTGGCTCCAGCCGATCGGTTACCTGGACCTGCTGCTCGGCGAGATCCATCTGGACATCGCGACGTACTGGGTCCTGCTCGGTCTCGTGCAATGGCGCGACTCGCGTCGGCGGCTCCGCGAGCGGGAGCGCGAGGCGGCCATGCTGGCGCTCCAAGCCTCCCGCCTCGAGACGCGCCTCGCGCGCGCGCAGCTCGACTCCCTGAAGATGCAGCTCCAGCCCCACTTTCTCTTCAACACGCTGCACTCCGTTTCCGCGCTCATCCACGAGGACGACGAGGCTGCGGACCTGATGATCGCCAGGCTGAGCGACTTCCTGCGCCTGGTCATCGAGCACGCCGGGGAGCAGGAGGTCGCACTGGTCCAGGAGCTCGAGTTCCTGAACCGCTACCTCGAGATCCAGCAGGTGCGCTTCCAGGATCGCCTGCGCGTATCCATCGAGGTGGACCCGGAAACGCTGGAGGCCATGGTTCCGAATCTGGTCCTGCAGCCACTGGTCGAAAACGCCATCCGGCACGCCGTCGAGCCGCGGGCGGGCGGCGGCCGGGTGGAGGTCTCCGCGGCGCGGCTCGGGGAGACCCTGCGGCTGACGGTGCGGGACGACGGGCCGGGCCTCCGGCACGGAGCGCGGACCGTACCCGGAGTCGGCATCTCCAACACCCGCGCGCGGCTCGAGCAGCTCTACGGGGGGCACCAGACGCTGGAGATCGCGAACCATCCCCAGGGAGGCGCGCTCGTGACCGTGGTGTTCCCGTGGCGGGCTGGCGCGGCCGCCACCGCCGCTTGAGCGGACCGATCCGGGCCTTGCTCGTCGACGACGAGGCGCTGGCGCGCCGCCGGCTGCGATCCCTTCTCAGGAACGAGCTCGACGTCGAGGTCGTCGGCGAGTGCGGCGACGGACGTGCCGCGGTCGACCTCGCCGGGAAGGTGAACCCGGACGTGGTGGTGATGGACGTCCGCATGCCGGTGCTGGACGGCATCGAGGCGACCCGCCTGCTCGCGGGAACCGGTGTCGCGCATCCCGCGAAGGTGCTCGTCGTGACGACGTTCAACCTCGACGAGTA
>DASSPT010000132.1:0-26647 GCA_035699465.1 Gemmatimonadota bacterium | reverse complement strand
CCCTCCTCCAGCAGCGGCTTGATCGTCTCGACGACCGTCTCCAGGAGCATCCCGACCGCCACCTCCTGCAGGCGGAGCACGTCGTCCCCCTCGCGATGACTCGCGTAGGCGAGCAGGCTGGTGATCATCTTCAGCAGGTGCTGGCTGTTGCGTGAGATGTTGGTCAGGATCCTGCGCTGCTCGGCATTGACCGGCCCGCACATCTCGTATTCGAGAATCTCCGCGTTCGCGATGATCGACGTGAGCGGGGTCTTGAGCTCATGGCTCGTGTTGGAGAGGAACTCCGTCTGCAGACGATTGGCGTTCTCGAGCTCCGCGGTCATCCGCCGGAGCTCCACCATCATCTCGCGGACCTCCCGCTCGCTCTCGCGGCGTTCCGATATGTCGACGAGCTCGTAGCGCCACGCCGGCGCGCCGCGCCACTGGATCGGGTGGGCGTGGAGAATGACGGGCACGGTGTGGCCGCGGTCGTCGCGGAGCTCGATCTGGAAGCTCGACGCGGCGTCGCCATTGCGGACCCGCGCGAGCTTCTCGAACTGCGCCAGGGAGCGGCCGCAGCGCTCGCGGAGCGCACGGTTCGCGAACGTCACCGAGTCCTGCCGCACTACGCAGATCATGTTCGGGTCGGCCTCGAGCAGGAGCTCGAGGTCGGTCGCGCGCCGCCGGCCGGCGCGGAGATTTCGATAGAGCAGGTAAACGAAGAGGGCGACCGCCGCTAGGAGTACGAAGAAGGCGGCGGAAGGTGCGTCGGAGGTAGGCATGCAGGGCCCGGCCGCGTACCGCGCCCCGTCAGGTCCGGGCGCGGGCTACGTCTATCGGCTCAGTCCCACTCCTCCTCGTCATCCGCTTCCCAGTCGCTTTCCACGACTTCGAACTCGAGCGGCGACGTGCTCGTGACCTCGAGCTCGGAGCCGCACTCGGGGCACTCGATCACCTCGCCCTCTTCGAATTCGTACGGCTCCCCTTCGATCTCGGCGTCGCACTCGGGGCAATATGCCAAAAGACACCTCCTCTGCCGGTTTGGAAGGTCCGTATTATACCACCCTGCCCGCGCGTGTCTAGGCGCAGGGGAATGCTGTGTCCGACATGGGGTTACGGCCTCTCAGGTCCCGATCACGCGGGCCAGGATGGAACGCGCCTCGGCCTCGTCGGTGGTCCCGTCCACGATCGCGCGGCCGTCGTGGAACAGGTTCACCGTCACGCCGTTCCTTCGTGCGCGGAGCATGCGCTCTCCGAGAACCACCTCCCATTCGCCGCCTATTCGCGCGGCGACCGCGGGCAGCGACGGCGCCGATTCCCGGCGCGGGAGGATCTGGATCGCGTTGCGGCCGCACAGGCGGGCCGCGCGCGAGCCCCGCCGGCCTTCGAGCCACGCGAAATCCCGCTCGCCGCAGGTCGGGCACTCGGGACGGGGGCCGCCCGTCCGGACCGTCGTGAACGAGCCCTCCCACCCGTCGTACCGCAGGAGCCCGGTCAGTAGCCGATCCCGCGCGCCCACCAGGAGCTTCACGATCTCCGTCGTCTGCACTCCCGCAACGACGGCCACGGCGGCCCCGAGCACGCCCGCCGTCTCGCAGGTCGGCAGGCTGCCCGCCTCGGGAGCGGTCTCGAACACGCACGACAGGCAGGCGGTCTCGCCGGGGACGATCGGCATGACGAGCCCGCCGGTCCCGATCACGCCGCCGTACACCCACGGGATCCCGTTCCGCACGGTCCAGTCGTTGATCAGGTAGCGGGTCTCGAAGTTGTCGGTTCCGTCGCAAACCACGTCGGCGCCGGACAGGAGGTCCTCGGCCGTGCCGGCGCGCAGATCGTCCACCACGCCCCGGACGACGATCTCCGGGTTGATCGCCGACAGGGCGCGCTCGGCGGCCACCGCCTTCGGGGTGGCTCCGTCCGCGTCGGCGTCGGTGAACAGGATCTGGCGCTGGAGGTTGGCGCGCTCGACGAAATCGCGGTCGACGACGGTCAGCCCCACGCCGGCCCGCGCCAGGAGCTGGGCCTGCACCGAGCCCAGCGCACCGCACCCGACGATCACGGCGTGGGAGCCGGCGAGCCGTCGCTGGCCGGACTCGCCGACCTCCGGAAGGATCCGCTGTCGCGCGTATCGATCGGCGCTCACCCTAGTGTGGCGTCGCAGAAGTCTTATGGCATTCTATCATCGCTGCATCCCCACTGGCTGCGTTGCGACTCGTCGCAATAGCGATGCTATTCCTCCTCGTCGCGCCTTGCCACTGGGGCGCATCGACGATCTCGGTGCACATGAGACTTCTGCGACGCCACACTAGCGAATCTAGAGGGCCGCGTATATTCGCCGCCATGAACGACGCGCAGCGAGTGGTGGTCACCGGAATCGGAGTCGTGAGTCCCAACGGCGTCGGGCGCCGGGAGTTCTGGCGCGCCTGCGCCCGCGGGCGGAGCGGGACCGGTCCGATCACGTTGTTCGACCCGACCGACCACGAGTGTCGCGTGGCGGGCGAGGTCCGGGGCTTCGACGTCGAAGCGCACCTGCCGGCGAAGACGCGCCGCTATGGGATGCGGGTGGTCGCCATGACGCTCGCCGCCACGGCCGAGGCGCTGGCCGACGCCGGGATCGAAACCCCGCGGCTGACCGAGGACGACCGGCGCCGGACGGGCGTCATCCTGGGCACCGGCGCCGCGGGAATCGCGTTCGGCGAGGAGCAGTACGAGGTCTACTACCGGGAGGGCGCCCGCCGGGTGAGCCCCTACAGCATCGTGGCCACGTTCGTGGGGATGCTCTCCAGCGAGGTGTCGATGGAGCACGAGCTGCGTGCCATGAGCCACGTGGTATCCACCGGCTGCACGTCGGCCTCGGACGCGATGGGATACGCGTTCCAGTCGATCCGGCACGGACGCGTCGATCGCGTGATCACCGGAGGCGCCGAGGCGTGCATCGTTCCGGGTATCATGGCCGGCTTCTCGCGCATGGGAACGATGACGAAGCGCAACGGCGACCCCGCGCGCGCGTCGCGGCCCTTCAATGCCGACCGCGACGGGTTCGTGATGGCCGAGGGCGCGTGGATCCTGGTGTTCGAGTCCCTGGCCAGCGCGCGCCGGCGAGGCGCCGAGCCACAGGCGGAGATCCTGGGCTACGGCACGACGTGCGACGCGTATCACCGCGTGCGGCCCGAGCCAACGGGAGAGGAAGCCGCGCGCGCGATCGAGCTGGCCCTCGAGGAAGCCGGCCTTCCTCGCGAACGTGTCGCGTACGTGAATCTCCACGGCACCGCCACCGAGCTCAACGACCGCATCGAGACCCGCGCTGTCCGGCTGGCGTTCGACGGCCATAGCGAGCGGCTGGCGACGTCGGCCCTGAAGTCGATGACCGGACACCCGCAGGGCGCGTGCGGCGCCGCGGGTCTGGCCGAAACCGTCGAGGCGATGCGGGAAGGGTGGCTCCCCCCCACGATCAACTACGACAAGCCCGATCCCGCCTGCGACCTCGACTACGTGGCGAACGAGGGCCGCGAGGCCGACATCCAGCACGCGGTCGTCAACTGCATCGCGTTCGGCTCGAAGAACTCCGCGCTGGTCGTCCGCCGCTGGGACGGCCGCTGACCCGGACCATCGCGGGCAGGAGCGCAACGCGACAGATCGGCCGTTTTCACCACGAGCAGAGGTCGGTCAAAACGGTCGAGATGCAAGGCGCGCGAGGAGCCTTTCCGAGACGTGGTGTTTCCCACGTCGCAGGAAAGGCGACGAAGCGCAACGCGGCAGATCGGCCTTTTCACCACGAGCAGAGGTCGGTCAAAACGGTCGAGATGCAAGGCGTGCGAGGAGCCTTTCCGAGACGTGGTGTTTCCCACGTCGCAGGGAAGGCGACGAAGTGCAACGCAGCAGATCGGCCGTTTTCACCGACCGATTACAAGTGAAAGGGGATGGGGGTGAAGCAGGCCACAAACGCCGCCACCGCCAGCCACCCGGCCACCTTCCGCGCGGGGTCCAGCTCCAGGTGCGGGTCCAGCACCGGTGGATGCCGGACGCGGATCAGGAACAGGATCAGCCCGACCCACACGTACCACCCCTGCCACCACCACCCGAGAACGAGCATCGCCACGAAGAAGAGCCAGCCGATCGCGTGCTGCTTCTTCCCGAGAAGCGAATACACGACGTGCCCGCCGTCGAGCTGACCCACCGGTAGCATGTTGAGCGCCGTGACCAGGAGCCCGATCCAGCCGCTGAACGCGACGTTCCCCAGGTACAGGTCCTGTCCCTCGGGCACCGGAGGGCCGAACAGCGCCACGATCGCCTGGAAGAGGAGCGGCTCGCCGAGCATGATGCCGGCGCCGGGTTCGACCGGAAGGACCGGCGAGTGGGCGACTCCCCAGATCGTCACGGGGATCGCCACCGCGAGGCCGGCGAGCGGGCCCGATGCACCCACGTCCAGCAGCATCCGGCGGGTGTAGATGGGGGATTTCATCTTGATCACCGCGCCGAGCGTGCCGATCGGCGAGAGGATCGGCAGCGGAATGAAGAACGGGAGTGTGACGTCGAGTCGATAGCGGCGCGCCGCGAACCAGTGGCCGAACTCGTGCGCCGCGAGGATTCCCAGGAGCGATGCGGCGAAGGGAGCGCCCTCTGCGATTCTCCCCGGATCGCGTAACGGAAAGTCGAGCGGAGCCCCCTCCAGATACGCCCCCGCGATCAGCGTCGAGAACGCGGTCAGGACGAAGGCCGCCAGGTTCCATGGCCATTCGGGCGGCACCACCGGCGCGGCGGGGTGGGTCACCGTCACCCGCGTGCTGCCGTCGACGCGCTCGAAGAACCAGCTCACGTCCAGCGGGCGCAGCCCGGCTTCCAGCCGGGCGCGCGTTTCGGGCGAGTCGTACCTTAGCCAGCCGCGCAGGACGCGATTCGAGCCGACGCGGAAGACGGCCGGGCTCTCCAGCGCGGCAAGCGCGACGCCTTCGGCCGGATGCCCATGGTCGATCTCCTGGAGATCTGGCTCCGGCACGAAGCGCTGTCGGCTCCAGAATCTCCAGCGCATCGAGGTCCCTCTGGACGTTTGGGTCGACGGCGTCATCCGGCCGCTCGATGGGCCCGCGCTCGAGACGCGGGACCGCGGGTTTCTGTACGGCGAGGCGGTCTACGAAGGCGTCAAGATCGTCGCGCGCCGGCCGCTCTACCTGGCGCGCCACCTGGAGCGTCTCGCCGACTCCTCGCGCGAGCTGGGGCTCGGGCCGGTGTGGACCCAAGCCGAGGCCCGCGAGATCCTGGGCCGGCTCCTGGGCGACCGGACCGACGGCATGGCGCGGCTGTATCGCACCGCCGGGGTCGCGTCGCGCGGACCCACGTCGATCGCGTGGGTCGAGCCGCCCCCGCCCTGGGTCGCACAGCATACCCCCTTCTGGCGCCTGGCGTGCCACGACGAGCGCATCGTTCCCTACCTGCCCGCCGTCAAGCACGCGCACAAGCTCGCGCATGCGCGGGCGCGGAGCGCGGCCCGTGGCCGCGGGTTCGACGACGCGATCCTCGTCCACCGGGACGGTTGGGCGCTGGAGGGCACGGCCTCGAACCTCTTCTTCTTCGAGGCCGACACCCTGCACACCCCCGGCGCCGAGTGCGGCATTCTCCACGGGATCACGCGGGACCTCGTGCTCGAGCTCGCTCCCGGCTGCGGCTTCCGCACGGTCGAAGGCCGCTACCCGCCTGAGATCGTGGTGGGGGCCGACGAGTGCTTCCTGACGTTCACGAGCGCCGGCATCATGCCGGTCGCCGCGATCGAGGAGGCGGAGCTCCCTTCCCCCGTCCCCGGCGCGCGGACGCTACGGCTCGCGGCGGCCTACGAAGAACGCGTCGCGCGCGACCTGAACGCGGAGCCGCCGCTCTGACCCTTCCTCAGGTCGCTTTCTCCGAGACGAGCGGGTCGGCCGACTGGCCGGTTCGCGCGCGGCGGTCGATCCGCGCCCAGCGCTTGTACATCCACATCCAGTGCTCCGGGCTCGCCCGGATGGCGGCTTCGAGCCGCGCGTTGAAGCGTGCGGCATCTTCCGCCACCGCGACCTCCGGATCCGCGGCGTCGCTTGCCGGAAGGGGCTCGAGCCGCGCCTGATATCGTCCGCGGCCGACGGCGCGGCAGAAGAACGTCAGGAGCGGCGCCCCGGACATCCGCGCGAGGCGGAAGGGACCTACGTGGGTCATCGTCGGATGACCGAAGAGTGGGGCGATCACCCCCTCCGACACCCGGCGGGGCTCCTGATCCATGACGATCCCCAGGACGCGCCCCTTCCTGAGCCAGCGAACCGCCGCTCGCATGTCGTCGTGATCGATCTGCTCGATCCCCGCGCTCGCGCGGATCGCGCGCAGCCGCTCGGCCAGGACCCGATCCCCCGGCTCCTTGAACAGCACCGCGAAGGGATGGCCGGCCGCTGCCACTCGCCGGGCCAGCCATTCCCAGTTGCCGAAATGCCCCGAGAGCAGGATGGCGCCGCGCCCGCGCTCGAGCGCGGCGTTCAGGGCGCCCTCGTCGTCGAGCTGCACGCGGGCGACGATCTCCTCGCGCGTGTACTTGTGCGTATGGAGGAACTCGACCAGGGAACGCGCCATGCGCTTGTAGGAGCGATAGGCGATGCGTCGGCGGCTGAGCGAAGACCACTGCGGATAGACGCGCTCGAGGTTCTCGTTCGCTACCCGCCGATCGAACCCCACCCAGAGGAGCGTTCCCACCACGGCGGCCAGCGGCGTGGTCATTCCACGCGGCATCCGCCGTACGGCCGCCGTGACGCCGCGCGCCACCGAGGTCTTCAGCCGCACAGCACCGAGCCCCCGTTCACGTTGAGGATCTCGCCGGTGATGTGCCGCGCGCGGTCGCTGGCGAGGAACGCGATCGCGTCCGCGATGTCCTCGGCGGTGGCCACCCGCCCGAGGGGGATCGCGCCGACGATAGCGGCGCGCTCCGCTCCGTTCAGAGGCCCCGCGCTCATCTCGGTGTCGACCCAGCCCGGGGCCACCGCGTTGACGCGTACCTGCGGCGCGCACTCGACCGCCAGCGACTTGACCAGCGAGATCTGCGCGCCCTTCGACGCCGCGTAGTGCGAGTGGAGCGACTCGCCGCGCTGGCCCGCGGTCGAGCTCACGACCACGATCGCCCCGCTGCCGCGGCGCCGGATCGCGGGCACGGCTTCGCGGCAGAGCCGCCACGTCCCTCCGAGGTTGACCTCCAGCGTCTCGTCCCACTCCTCGGCGGTCATGCGCTCGATGCGGGCGCCCTTCCAGATTCCGGCGTTGGCGATCGCGACGTCCACACCGCCCCACGCTTCCTCGGCCTCGCGCACGAAGCGCGCGACCTGGGCGCCGTCGGTGACGTCGGTTCGCCAGGCGCGCGCCATCCCGTCGCAGGCGCGCTCCAGATCCCGCGCTTCGGTCTCGCCGGTCCGCCAGGTGAACCCCACGCGGGCGCCGAGCTCCGCGAACAGGCGCACGCATGCGGCGCCGATGCCGCGGGAACCCCCGGTCACCAGGACGTTCCTTTCCCGGAAGTCGATCATGGATCCTCCACTCGCGGCGAGCCGCGGCGTTCGGCATCTACACTAGGAACCGTCGGATCGCGCGGCAATCGCGGGGGCGAGGCGCCATTGACGGCCTTCCGGAGCGCGATCTACACTGCGCCCATGGCACCGCGGACGGAGAGCGAGCCCTCCCCCGATCGGGCCGCGCTCGTCCGTGAGCTCCGTGAGCGCATCTCCTCGCGCGAAGCCCGCCGCGAGGCGGCCCACCCGACCGCCGACGCGTCCTTCCAGGAGCGATACGACCATCTGCTGGGCGAGCTGGTCGACATCCTGGGAAGGATCCCCGAGATCGAGACCGAGCCGATCGGTTCCGCCGGAATCCGCCTGGCCTACCAGCCGACCGAGCGGGAGGTGCGGATCACGGCGCTCGAGGAGCAGGGGTTCGTGCACTTCGTCTTCGGTCACGCCACGCTGGGCACGCTCCACCGCGCCGAGCACCACGCTTCCCACCCCTTCGGAGAGACTCCTCCGGACGTCTCGCGGCTCGTCCACCAGCTGATCGGGTTTCTCATCGAAGGCATCGAGCCACGGTGGCTGTCGGAGCGGCCGGAGCCGGGAGCGCCTGCCGTCCGGGCAGACCATACGCCGGGCGAGACACTCGAGCTCCCCCTGGAGTAACGAGCGCGGATCTCTTCCCGTCGCTGTGGCCGATCCGGCAGCTCGCCGGCCCGACTCACTGCCCGCCTGGCAGAATGATCCGCAAAAATGGCAGGGGTCGGAATGGCCCGCAGATTGCTTTTCGCTCGGGCGGAGCCAGGGATCGGTCGCTCCAAGCGCCGGGTCGAGCGTCTTCGGCGTTACGTGACCCAAGCATAACCATGAGGAGGGATCACCATGAACAACATGACTCGCTATCGCCCGTTGAACAGCGTGTTCGCCGTGCCTCGCGACCTGGGCCGACTGATGGACGATGTGCTGGGTGGGGGCTGGGATGGCGGGGAGAACCTGCGCCAGTGGCTGCCGGCGACGGACGTATCCGAGACCCCGGAGTCCGTTACGCTGCGCCTCGAGGTGCCGGGCCTCACCCGGGACCAGATCAAGATCGCCGTCGAGAACAACGTGCTGACCGTGCGCGGCGAGAAGACGCAGGAGACCTCGAGCGAGAACGAGGCGTTCCGCCGCACGGAACGCTCGTTCGGATCGTTCGAGCGGTCGTTCAGCCTGCCGGCCTACGTCGACACCGACAATGTCCAGGCGTCGTTGCAGGATGGTGTGCTCTCGATCACGCTGCCGCGCCGCGAGGAGACCAAGGCGCGGGAGATCCAGATCGCGGGCGGGAACAGCAAGCAGGTCGAGGCCAGGTAGCGATTCCGCCTGGGGCGATACGCTCCGGCGAGCGAAACCCCGACCAGAGGCGAAGCCCCCGGATTCCGGGGGCTTCGTAGTTTCTGATCCGCGACAGGTTCGTCTTCGGCCGACCGCGGCGGTCCCGGGCCCGCCGCGCTAGCGTGGGTCGATGAGCACCTCGATGATCAGCCGTTCGTAGAACGGGCAGTCGGAGCGGACCTTGACGACCGAGGCCACCGCTTCGTGCCCCGAGTCCATGAGCGGAGCCAGCCAGGTCGAGATCGTGCGCGGCACGTAGCCGATCGTCTGGGTCGAGGCGGTCTGGACCTGGATCGCGTCCGCCCCGATCGCGTTGTCGGGCTCGCGCCGAAGGACGAGCGGGTCGCCGGCGTGGATCGCCTCCAGCAGCAAGTACCGGTTCTCGAAGCACAGGCCGTGGACGGTGCACCGAAACTCGCGTGCGCGCCCGGGCCTGTCCGTGGGGTCGGCCAGGCGGATCATCCGGCCTCCACCACTTCCCCGGGCTCTCGCGAGCCCGCCTTCTCGCGGTAAGCGCCCACCAGGCGCTCGTACATCTCCTCCCGGCGGTCGAAGAGCCGCCGCGGCTCGCGGGGAGCATGGCGGTCGAGGGCGTAGGCCGTCAGGAGCGGCAACGCGATCGTCGTATCCGCGTAACAGACGACCGCGTCGGGGAGCTTCTCGGGATCCACCTTCCCCCACGAAACGGCCTCGCCGGGCGTGGCGCCGGAGAGACCGCCCGTGTCGGGCCGGGCGTCGGTGATCTGGAGGTAGTAGTCGTGGCCGGCCTCCTCGAGGCCCAGGACCTCCTGGATCTGGGGCTCGGTCTGGAGCACGAAGTTCTTCGGCGAGCCACCCCCCAGGATCAAGACGCCGCTCTTCCCTCCGCTGCTCTTGGCGTCCCACACGACGGCCGCCGTTTCGTTCACGTCGCGCGCGGGATCGATCCGGAGCTTGTTTCCGCGCAGCTCGAGCTCGGCCACGTTCATCCCGATCGACGAATCGCCCGGCGAGGAGGTATAAACCGGCACCCCGTGCCTGTACGCGGTCGCCAGCAGCGACGTGCCCTTGCGCCCGAGCGCCACTTCTCTCTCGGCGACGTACTTGCCGCAGAGCCAGTGGAACTCGGCGGTGCCCATCTCCTTCTGAAATTCGGGCTGGGTCATGATGCGCCGGAAGAATGCGTCGGTCTCCAGCAACACCTCGTAGTCGAACAGGATGTCGTAGATCCGCACCACGCCCGCCTCGCGCAGCACCGTGTCGTCGAGGTGCGGCCGTCCGCGATGCATCTCGAGTCCGATGCCGAAGTGGGTATCGTGATAGAGATTCGCCCCCGTCGATACGATCCAATCGACGAATCCGGCCTCGACGAGGGGAATCAGGCACGTCATGCCGATCCCTGCAGGGGTCAACGCGCCCGTCAGCGACATCCCGACCAGCGCGTCGTCGGCCAGCATCTTCTGCGTGTAGAGCTCGCACGCCTCGCGCAGCCGCCCGCCGTTGTACGCGAGGTAGGCATTGTCCACGAGCTCCGCGGCGGTCATGCCGGCGGCTATCGGATCGGGCCGGATCGAGGGCCCGGAGAGCCAGCGCTTCTTGTTCATCTTCCTCCTCCTCTCCTCAGCCCACCTGCTGGACCAGCGACTCGCGCGCCGCGGCCAGCACTTCCTCGACGACCGCTCCCATCGGCTGCTTGATCAGGGCCCCGGCCGCGTTCTTGTGGCCGCCGCCCCCGAACCGCCCGGCGAGCCGGTTCACGTCCACCTCCCCCGCCGAGCGGAACGATACCTTGGTCGCCCCACGGTCGAGCTCCTTGAACAGGATCGCGAGCTCGACGTGCTCGAGGGAGCGCAGCGTCTCGACGACTCCCTCGACGTCCTCGGGCTCCGCGGCCGCCTCCTCCATGAGATCGCCCGAAAGGGCGATCCAGGCCAACCTTCCCTCCTCCTCCAGATGGAACTCGCCGAAGACGCGCGACAGGAGCCGGGCGCGGGTAGGCGACACCGACTCGAAGACCTGGCGGTTGATCTCGTGCACGTCGGCGCCGTGCTCGATCAGGTCCGCGGCTACGCGATGCGTGCGCGCCGTCGTGTTCGAGTAACGGAACCCGCCGGTGTCGTAGGCGATCGCCGCGTAGAGCGCGGTCGCCATCTCGGGGATGATCTCCGCCCCCCATCCCGCCAGGAGGTCGTGAAGGAGCTCCGCGGTCGCGGCCGCCGACGTGTCGCGGCAGTCGACCCCTTCGAACCCGCTGGGGCCCAGGTGGTGGTCGATGACCACGACATCGCCCGTGAACTTCCGCACCCACGGCTCGAGCCCGCCAAGTCGCGCGGGCACGGAGATGTCGAGGACCGCGAGGAGCTCCGCCGCCCCCAGCAGACGATCCGCCGCTTCAGGATCGAAGCCGGGAGCGGGGATGTCCTTCTCGAGGAACCGGAAGCGACGCGGGGCGGGATGCGGGTTGAGGATGTGGACGGTCTTGCCCTCGCGCCGGAGCCAGTGGGCGAGCGCGACTTCCGATCCCAGGCCGTCCCCGTCCGGCTGGACGTGGGTGGTGATCACGACGCGCTCCGCGCGCCGGAAGAGATCGAGGGCGGCCCGGCTCGCGCGGCGCAGGTCGCCGCTCACGGCGCCTCGACCTCCGGCGCCCATCCCTCGAGCGGCAGGATGTCGACCTCGGCGCCGGCGGGCAGATCGCCGACCCCCAGAGGGACGATCGCCAGCCCGTCCGCGGAGGCGAGGCCGGCCAGGATCGCGGACCCCTGGGCCCCCACTGGAGACGCCCGCCAGCCGTCACGATCGGGCTCGATCCTCACGCGCAGGTAATACGCCTTCTCGGGCCGGGTCGATACCGCCTCGGCCAGACGGCCGCGCAGCGGGCGGCGGAAGCATCGCGCATGCCCGGCCATCCGGCGGAGGGCCGGACGGCCGAACAGCTCGAACGTGACGTGCGCGCTGACGGGATTGCCCGGGAGTCCGAACACGGGCCGGTCGTCGGCGGTCACGCCGAACGCCACCGGCCCCCCCGGGCGGATCGCGGCGCGCCAGAAGACGAGCTCGACCCCCGCGTCGCGGAGCGCGTCGCGGACGTGATCCCGGGGGCCGACCGAGACGCCCCCGATCGTCACCACCGCGTCGTGCTCGAGCGCGGCGCGGATCGACGCGCGGATGGCGGCCGGGTCATCGGGCGCGATGGGGAGGGGGTGAGGCAGTCCCCCGGCCGCCGCGATCTGCGCCGCGAGCCCGTGGGCGTTGCCGTTGACAATCCGGTCCGGCGTCCCCGCCTGCTCGATGTCGACGAGCTCGTCGCCGGTCGAGACGACGGCCACGCGCGGGCGGCGGAACACCAGGACCTCGCCCCGGCCCACGGTCGCGAGGAGCGCGACCCGCGCCGGCCGCACCACGTCTCCCGGCTCCAGCACGATGGCCCCCCGGCGGACGTCTTCGCCCCGTCGGCGGACGTGGGCCCCCGGCTCCGGCCGGACATCGAACCGCACCCTCTCGCCGATCTCCGCGAAGCGACCTTCGCCGGCGGGGCCGGTCGTGTCCTCCACGGGGACGACGGCGTCGGCTCCGTCCGGAATCGGCGCCCCGGTCATGATCCGGGCGGCGGCCGCGTCCGGCAGGCGCTGTCCGGACGCCGTGCCCGCCGGCAGGTCGAGCGCAACCGGCAGCTCGCTCCCCGGCGCCACGTCCGCGGCGCGGACCGCATACCCGTCCATGGCGGAGTTGTCCCACGGCGGCAGGTCGAGTCCCGACGCGGCGGGCCCGGCGGCCACGCGGCCCGCCGCGTCAGGCAGCGAAACGCGCTCGGAGGCCAGCGGGCGGATGCGTTCGAGGATCTTCGTCTGGGCTTCTTGAACGGAGAGCGGAGGTGCGGAGGTGATCGGCATCTCGGGCCCAACCTAGCCGGGGGCCGGAATCCCGTCTAGCGACGCCGGATCGCCCCTATTGGGGGATCCGCAGCACCTGGCCGACCAGGATCCGATCCCCCCGGATCCCGTTCTCACGCCGGATGGCGTCGACGGGGACCCCGTAGGTGCGAGAGATCGCCATCAGGGTCTCGCCGCGCTGGACTCGGTGGGTGCGCGAAGCGCGCGGCGCCTCGACCTCCCGCGTCCGGGCGAGGGTCGGCTCGGCCGCGCCGGCGGCCGCCGGCGGCTGCGCGGCCGTTCCGGTGGCCGTCGCCGGCTGCTCCGGGAAGCCCATCATCTCGCTCGCTTCCGCGCCGCCCGGGATCCTCAGGACCATTCCGTCCTCGAGGCTCTCCTCGGACCGCAGATCGTTGGCATCCATTAGCTGGCGGGGGTCGACGCCGTACGCGCTCGCGATCCCGACCACCGTCTCGCCGCTTCGAACCACATGCTCGACCGGCTCCTCGGCTCCACCCCCGGCGACGGGCTCGTCGGCGCCCGGCTCGTCGACTCGCGCGATCGGCGGCATCGCGTAGTAGTTCTCGGTGAACTCGTCCACCTGACCCGCCGGGATGTGCACCGGAAAGTTCAGCTCCCCGGGCGGGGTGCGACCGCGGAGGAGATGGGGGTTGAGCGCCCGGATCGTCTCCACCGGCACCTCCGCGGCCGCGGCGATCACCGACAGGTCGGAGCTGGTCGGAACGGTCACCGTCTCCCACTCCACCGGATCGAGATAGGGTACTCCGTAGAACCCGTACCGCTCCGGCTCCTTCGCGATCAAAGTCGCGGCGATCAGCTTGGGAACGTAGTTCCTCGTCTCGTCGTGAATACCGGTGAGCTCCCAGAAGTTGATCGTGTTGTCCCGCATCATCGCGCGACCGACCCTCCCCTGCCCGCCGTTGTATCCGGCCGCGGCGAGGTACCATGAGCCGAGCATCGCGTGCAGATCGCTCAGATACGCGATGGCGGCCTGCGTGGCCTTCTCGTAGTCCCGGCGCTCGTCCACCCAGCGGTCGATGCGCAAACCGTATTCGCGGCCGGTGTACGGCATGAACTGCCAGGGACCGACGGCGCCCGCGTGACTGACCGCCTGGGTGGAGAAGCCGCTCTCGATTAGGGCCAGGTACGCCATGTCCTCGGGCAGGCCGGCCTCGCGAAGCCGGGTCTTCAGATACGGCATCCATGCTCCCGAGCGGATCAGGTACCGCTCGAACGAGTCGCGCAGGCGGTAGCTGAAGTAATCGATCCACCACTCCACCCTGTCGTTCAGCACGATCGGAATGTCGTATCCCACTTTCTCGTGGATGAGGACTGCTCCCTCCTGCGCGAGCAGCTCCTCGAGGCCCTCGTCGAGCTGTGGCGGGCTGGCGTTCGGCGGCGGCGTGTAGACCGTGGTCCGAATCGTGGCCAGGTCCTGCCGTTCCTGCTCGGTGAGCGCATCGCCCACGATCAGGGCGAACTCCTCGGAAGCGGTGGGCGTGGGCTCGGTTACTCTCGGGGGTGGTCCGTACGAGGAGACGGGGGGCTTGCTGGCCGCGCATGCCGCGAGGAGCAGGGCGGCAGTCATCGCCGGGACGAGTCGGCTCATCGGCTGCAATGTCACGGTTTCCTCATCGCTGATGCAACCAAGATAGAGGCTGGCGTGTATTCTAGGGGACCGGCGTTTCTCATACGCCACGCGGCCCCCCGAGTTCCAGAAGGAGCTTCCATGTCCGCTCATCGCTATAGCATTCTCGGCATCCTGGCCTCCATCCTCGGCCTCGCGGGTGCGCCCGCCGCGGCTCAGGACGTGGACATCTCGCAGATCTTCTCGAATCAGAGCTTCTATGACGAGCACGATCTCCTGCGCGCCACCGGCGACGTCCATTTCGTCGCCGACGTTTGGTACCTCCCCGGCCCCGCCGACTCGACCCGCGCGCTGATCGGGATCTCGCTCTCCAACGCCGCACTCCAGTTCGTGCGCACGGACGACGGGCGCTGGCAGGCGGCCTACGACGTCGTCGCGTCGCTGGAGCCCGAGGGCGGCAGCGATCCGGTCGAGGAGTCGTGGCAGCAGAGCGTAAGCGTGGACACGTTCGACGAGACTCTGCTCACCGGCGAGACGATCGTATTCCAGACAGATCTCACGCTCCAGCCCGGCGAGTACGATCTGGAGCTGACGGTGCGGGATCGCAACGCGGATCACGGCAGCGAAGTATCGGGGACGCTCAACGTGCCATCCCTGCCCGACGCCCGTCTCGCGCTGTCGGAGCCCGTGCTGCTGCGCCTGTACCGCCCTGCGAACGACGGCACCGAGTACGTCGTCCACCCGTCCCACTACTACCCCACGACGCCCGAGCGCATCGACTTCCTGGCGGAGGCCTCCGGCGCCAGTCCCAGCGCCGCGCCCTACACGCTGCGGGTGAGCCTGGTCCCCGAGGGCGATGACGCCCAGCCCGTGGGACCCACGTATACGGACGCGTTGACCCCGGACTCCTCCGGCATCCTGGAGGCATTCGGCTCGCTCGAGAACCCGGAAGTTCAGTTCGGCGAGTTCGAGCTCACCTTCGAGTTGACCGACGCCGCCGGGAACGTGGTGGCCAGCGAGTCGACGCCGATCATGATCGCGGGCTCGAGCGCGTGGATCGCCTCGAACTGGGAGGACGCGCTGGACCTCATCGCGTACGAGGCGACGGAAGACGAGAAGGAGATCCTCGAGGACATCGAGGAACCGGCCCGCCGTCTGGAGGCCTGGGCCTGCTTCTGGAAGATTCGCGACCCTGTGCCCGCGACGGCGATCAACGAGGCGCTGGTCAGTTACTTCGAGCGGATCGAGACGGCCAATCGCACGTGGAGGAGCGCGCTCCGCCCGGGCTACAAGAGCGATCGCGGCCGCGTGTACATGACGCTGGGACCTCCGGACGAGATCATCGAGCGCCCCATGCCCGCCGGCCCCGTACCGTTCGAGATCTGGCGCTACTACGATTACAATGTGGAGATCCGCTTCGTCGATCGAATCGGCTTCAACAACTACGAGATCGACAACCTCGGCGAGTATCAGAGCGAATTGAGCCGGCTGGATCGCCGGAAGATGCGATTCTTGCAAGACCGGGCCGACGAGTGCCCGCTGCTAGCTCCGGCGTTCGAGTAGTGACGAATACGGGGCGCTGAGCCCGGCGGGCCGGGGGGTGCAGGCGAGCAATCTGGAGCAGCTGCCCGCATGGGCACGGGACCTGCCATGGCGACTGATCCTGGTCGTCGTTCTGGTCTCGCTCGCTTACGTGGCGTACCGGATCGTGGATCGCAAGATCCGGGGCCACGTCGCCGATCCCGAGAAACGACATCGCTATCGCAAGCGCGTGGCCTACACGGTCGCCGTGGCGATCATCGTCATCCTCTCGGTCGTGTTCTTCGAGCGTCTGCGGGGGATCGGCACGCTCCTGGGTTTCATCGGGGCCGGCCTGGCCATCGCGCTGCGCGAGTACCTGGCCGCGTTTCTCGCGTGGTTCTACCTCGTGGGACAGCGCAACATCACGCTGGGAAGCCGCATAGAAGTGGCCGGCGTTCGCGGCGACGTGATCGACATCGGGGTGTTCAAGCTCACTCTGGTGGAGGTGCGGGGGGACGAGGGGGGCGACCAGTCGAGCGGCCGGCTGGTCACGATCCCCAACTTCAAGATCCTGACGGAGGCCGTGTTCAACTTCACCACGGCCAGCCCGTTCGTATGGGACGAGATCGAGTTCACCGTGACGTTCGAGAGCGACTGGGAGAAGGCGCGCGAGATCCTGGAGCGGATCGGCGCCGAGATCTTCGAGCCCTACCGCAGCGAGGTGGAGAGGGGATTCCGTAAGCTGGAGCGCGACTATGCGTTCCGCTACGGTGTCACGACGCCCATCGTGTACACCGCGGTCGGCCAGAACGGAATACAGCTGCGGTTGCGCTATCTCACCCACGTGCGGCGACGGCGCGGGAATCGGGACGCCATCAGCCGCCGTGCCCTGCGCCGATTCGGGGAGGAAGCACCGAGGATAGAGCTTGCCTACCCGACGAGCCGTACCTACCGCACCGAGCTCGACATGCAGCGCTTCGGCGAGAAGCCCGCCTCATCGGAGCCCGAGAGGGAGCCCGAGGAGCGCCCGATCTGAAAACCCGTCGGGCGCGGGCCGGTCCTCGACGTGGTACTAGTCCTCGTCGCTGTCGTACAGCTCGTCGATCTTGGCCGCCAGGATGAAGTCGCTCTCCGACAGGTCGTCGATCGCGTGCGTCCAGATCGTGAACGTCACGCGTCTGTAGTCGATCGTGATGTTGGGATGATGGCCCTCTTCCTCGGCCAGCCGGGCGACACCGTTCACGAAGTCCATGGCCTCCAGGAAGTCCTCGAACTCGAACCTCCGCACGAGCTTCCTGCCCGACGTCACGTCCCAGTCCGGGACCTGCTGGTGCAGCCGGAAGACTTCCTCCGCCTTGAGCGGCGGGGTGTCCCCCGAGCACGCCTCGCAGTGCTTCTTCGCTAGCTCCGTCATCACGTCCTCCCCTCGATTCTCTCCGCCAGCCATTCTTCCAGGCGATCCAGACCCACTCGTACCTGCTCCATCGTATCGCGATCGCGCACCGTCACCGTCCGCGCGCTGACGGATTCGCCGTCCACGGTGACGCAGAACGGCGTTCCGGCCTCGTCCTGCCGGCGGTACCGGCGCCCGATCGAGCCTCCGTCGTCGCAGAACGCGTTCCAGCGCCTGCCCAGCCCGCGGTAGATCTCCTCCGCCATCTCGGGCATTCCGTCTCGCTTGACGAGTGGAAACACGGCCAGCTTTATGGGAGCGATCCGCGCCGAGAGCTTGAGGACCGTGCGGGCATCCTTGCCCTCGCCCTCCTCGCGAAATCCGTCGACCAGGCACATCAGCATGGTGCGGTCGACGCCGGCCGACGTCTCGACGATGAAGGGCACGTACCGCTCCTTCGTCTCCTCGTCGAAGTAGGACAGCTTCTTCCCCGAGTGCTCCTCGTGGCGTTTCAGATCGAAATCCGTGCGATCGTGGATCCCCTCCAGCTCCTGCCAGCCGAACGGGAACTCATACTGGATGTCGAACGCGGCCGCCGCGTAATGCGCGAGCTCGTCGGGCCCATGCTCGTGGACGCGAAGCTTCTCCTCGCGGATCCCGAGCTCCCGATACCAGGCGCGGCGCATCTCGAGCCAGCGCTCGAGCCATCCCCGGTCGTCGCCCGGCTTGACGAAGTACTGCATCTCCATCTGCTCGAACTCGCGGGTGCGGAAGATGAAGTTCCCGGGCGTGATCTCGTTGCGGAACGCCTTGCCGATCTGCGCGATTCCGAACGGGATCTTCTGGCGCGAGGAACCGAGCACGTTCTGAAAGTTGACGTAGATCCCCTGCGCTGTCTCGGGTCGCAGGTAGACGACGGCCGCTTCGTCCTCCACCGGTCCCATGAAGGTCTTGAACATCAGGTTGAACTGTCGGGCCTCGGAGAGGTCTCGGGAGCCGCAGCGCGGGCAGTACGGCTCCTTCATCTCGGCCAGCGTGTCGGCGCGGAAGCGGTGCTTGCAGTTCCTACAATCGACCAGGGGATCGGTGAAGCCGGCGACGTGGCCGGAGGCCTCCCAGACTCTGGGGTGCATGAGGATGGCGGCGTCGAGGCCCTCGATGTCGTCCCGCCGCACCATCGACTCCCACCAGAAGTCGCGGATCGCCCGCTTCATCTCGACGCCGAGGGGCCCGTAATCCCAGGTCGAGCCCACTCCGCCGTAGATCTCCGAGGATTGGAACACGAACCCGCGGCGCTTGCAGAGCGATACGAGGCGGTCCATCACGTCCGCCACCGGCACGTTTCCCCAGTCGGAGGTGGTCGCCGTGGCCGGCGCGGGGGCGGTTTGCGCGTCGTCGTTCATGGGGGCGCTGAAGCTACGGCCCCGGAGTCGGGGGCGCCTTCCCCTCGGCCGCGAGCCGGCGCCATTCCTCCATTCCCGGCTCGCCTCCCGGGATCGCCAGAAGCCGCGTCAGCAGCGCAGGGTCGTCGGGCAGCAGGCCCGCGTCCGGCAGCCGCGGCGTGAGGACGGCCCAGCCGGGATCGGCGGCGTAGGCGCGCTCGAGCCGCGGCAGGGCGTCGTCCACCCGGCCCACGGAGGCGAGCGTGATGCCGGCCCAGTACACCATCTCTGCGCTCTCCGGCACCATCGTGGCCGCCGCGTCGTAGTGGTCGACCGCCGCGTCGACCTCGTTCACCGTCATCGACTCGTCGCCCGCGTTCATCTCGCGGTACGCGCGCGCGAGATGGAGGAGGCGGCGCAGCTCCTCGAGCGGCTCCGGGTGGTCCTCGATCCGGAGGTCGAACACACGGTCGACCCACGGGCGACCCGTCGGCGTCCCGCTCACGACGAGGAGCGCCGCCGACTGCCGGCCGCGGATGTCTCCGCCCTCCGCCTGCGCGGCCTCGAGCGCGGCCATCATGCGCTCCGCCAGGTCCCCGTCGGTGGACTCGAAGGCGCGGGCCATCGCGGGCCACACGGTTTCGCTCGCCATGAGGTTCGCCTGTACGCTGTAGTTCTCGCCGGTGTGGTGACCCGCGGCGATGATCGCGTTCTCTCCGGTGTGCGCGGCGACGTTGCCGTCCGCGTCGATCATCCCCAGCTGGCGCACGTCGGGATGCGGGTCGGCCTCGAGCAGGCCGGCGAGCGCCTCGGGCGCCGTGCGGCCCGCGCGCATGAGCTCGAGCCCCAGCGGGCCGTACGACGGGTCGACGAACGACTGGGTCGCGACCGCCCCGACCCCCGCCTCGGCGAAGGCGACGATCGCGCCCACGCCGAACCAGTGCGACTGGACCGCGACTCCGAGCTCGCCGGTCGCGGGATCCCGCGCCACGATCGAGTACGTCGAGACCGGCCGCAGCGACGCCGCGGCGCGGGGCGCCGCCTGAGCGAACGCGCCGGACGGCAACGCGGCCGCGACGAGCGTCAGGGCCAGGGCCGGCTTCACCTCGCCCCTCCCCTCTCGGCTCCGTGCGCGATCAGATACGTCATCATCTCCTGATCCTCCCTTCCGGCGGCGATGTCCAGCGGCGTGAGGCCGTTCGCCACCGCGTTGACGTCCGCTCCCCGCTCGACCAAGAGCTCGGCGACGGCCACGCGTCCTCCCGCGATCGCCGCGTGGAGCGGGGTGTTCGCGATCTCGTTCTTCGAGCGCGCGGCCGTGTCCGCCCCGCGGTCGATCAGCATGGTGGCGGTCTCGCGGTGGCCGAAGAACGCAGCCAGGTGGAGCGGCGTCCAGCCGTCGGGGCTGAGTTCCTGGAGCCCCGCTTCGCCGCGGTCGAGGAGCACCTTCAGCTGGTCCGTCCTCCCCAGCGCGGCCGCGCTGAAGGGATCGAGCTCGGCGCCGTGGCGGAGGAGCAGATCGGCGACTCCGGGGTGTCCGCGGTACACGGCGGCCAGCGTCCACGGCAGGCCCTCGTCCGTCCGCCCCCGCGCCAGGTCCGGCCGCTGCTCGACGATCGCCTCGACCGCCGCGTGATCTCCCTCGCAGATCGCCAGCCAGAGATCCTCACGCGGATCGATCTTCTCGCTCATCTCGCCTCCACCTTCCTGAGGTATCGCTCGATCCCCTCCGCCACGCCCTCGGCGATCCGCCGGCGGAACTCCGGCGTGCGGAGCGCCGCCTCCTGCTCGGGGATCATCATGAACACCGATTCGACCAGCACGGCCGGCATCTCGTTCATCCTGAGGACCGCCACGTTCTGGTGCCAGACGCCGCGATCCGAGAGCCCGGTCCGGGGCAGGAGCTCCGCCTGGATCGCCTCGGCCAGCTCGCGGGACTGCGGGTGGTAGTAGAGCACCGACGTGCCGTTGTTGAGCAGCGGGTTCACGCCGTCGGGGAGCGCGTTGTTGTGGATCGACACGAAGAGATCGCCGTCCGCGGCGATCGCCAGGTTGGTCCGGTCGTAGAGTCCCAGCGCCGAATCCGCCGACGCGCGGGTCATGACGACCTCCGCTCCCCGCCGCTCGAGGATCCGCGCCAGCTCGAGCGCGATTCCGAGGTTCGCCTCGCGCTCCTCGAGCCCCGTGGGCCCGACCGCGCCCGGGTCGGGATTGTGTCCCGGGTCGACGATCACGCGAACGCCGTGGAGCGGCGATCGGAAGCGGAGGTCGGAGAGCGCCGCCGGCGGATGGCGGAAGCCGATCACCAGGTGGGAGCCTTCCCAGTACGCGCGATAGCCCCACGCCCGCTCCGCCGCCAGCGCGACCTCGATCTCGAGGACGCCGGTCTCGGGCTGACTCCAGACGACCGACTCCAGCAGCCGGTCGTCGAAGGCGTGGTGCACGTAGTCGACGTCGGCGGCGGCGCCGAACACCCGCACGGTGTAGCGGACCGGATCGAGCTCCTGGACGATCTGGAAGGGCAGCCTGTCGGTCGTCGGGACGACGACCTCGCTCCAGCCGTTCGCGAGACGCGAGCGGACCACCGTGACGCGGCTGCCGGGACGCGCGGCGGAGATGGGGAACGTCTCGGCCAGTGGCGCCCACGCGCGTGTGCCGGGACCCAGAGCGAGCTCCCGCCAGTCCCCGCTCCTGCGTCCGGTCGCGGCGCGCGTGCCGTTCGGCAGGAAGAGGTAGTAGCCCATGCCGGGGCCGTGGCGCGCGATCACCCGACGGTCGGTCCCGCCGGTGCCGGCCGTGTCGTCGTCGAGGGCCGCGGTGCGGATCACGGTGGGATCGAGGAACGAGAACGCGGCGACCGAGGCGGTGCGGGTCGCTCCGCCGGCCCGCGTGAATTCCAGCCGCAGCGAGTCTCCCTCGGCGCCCGAGTAGGTGAGGTAGAGATCGCCCGCGAACCGCTTCCAGGGACCAACGCTGGCGGGCGGCGGCTCCGCGGTCCAGTGGGTTTCCGGCAGCTCGCCGAAATCGAACACCAGCCGGCCGGCGTTGGAGACGTCGGGAAGCTCGGGCAGGAGCCGCACCGACGCGCCCCCGAGCCGCGCGCGGATCTCCATGTCCGGCGCCGCGACCACGGACACCTGGACGGTGTCCCCCGCGTAGAGCTCGAGCGGGCCGCGCGGCTGGATCGTCTCGGGCCGGTAGCCGAGCGTGTCGCCGGTCGGCGGCTCGAGCAGAGACCGCGGCACCCAGACCGTCCGCCGCGTCTCGGCCCGGCGGCCTCCGCTGACGGCCGCCACCTCGAAGGTGAACGAGTCGGGCTCGAGCGGGGCGAACGCGATCCAGCCGCCGCCCGCGTGGACCGGAACGGGCGCGCCGTTCACGGTCAGCAGGACGTCCTCCCCGGCTCCGTCCACGCGTCCGAAGACGAAGGTGGAGTCCGTCGCCGTGATGGCCGCGCCCGCGGGCGGGTACTGGACCGTGATCGCGAGCTCGCTCTGCGCCCGGGAAGCGCGGGGCAGCGCGGCCAGCAGGGCCAGCGCGGCGAACCCCGCCCAGGCGGCCGACGCGCGCGTCCGCGATCCACGTCCGGTGGCGGGCATGCGCCAAGGTAGTGCCGAACCCGGCGCACCGGGCACCCCGTGGGGGGGCGAGGCAACCCCGCGGCGCCCGCGCGGGTTTGCCGACCGATGGGTCCCGGGCTCACGCACGGCGGTGCGCGAGCGGGCGTGGGCCGGCTGTTGCCGGTGGTCCTGCCTCTCCTCGTCGCCACGCCCCTCGCGCCCCCCGCCTCCTCCCCGATCGCGATCGTCGACGTGCGGATCCTGCCGATGGACGGCTCCGGTCCGCGGGACCACCGGGCGGTCGTGATCGAGGGCGAGCGGATCGCGTGGGTCGGCCCGGTGGCCGCGCTCCACCCTCCTCCGGGGGCCGTCGTGGTCGAGGGCCGCGGCCGCACGCTCATGCCCGGGCTCGTCGACATGCACGTCCACCTCGACCGGGACGATCTCCCCGCCTACCTCGCCCACGGGGTGACCACCGTGCGCAACATGTGGGGTTTCCCCGACGTCTGGGCGATGCGGCGGGAGGTCGAGGAGGGAACGCTCGCCGGACCCACGATCTACACGGTGAGCCCGGGCCTCGACGGAACGCCCCCCAAGTGGCCGCTCACCCAGATCGTCATGGACCCCGCCAGGGCCGACAGCGTGGTGGGCGCCCAGTGGGAGGCCGGGTACCGGACGCTCAAGCTCTACCAGGACCTGCGCCCCGAAGCCTACGACTCGATCGTGACCGCCGCGCGCCGGCGCGGGATGGACTTCGTCGGTCACGTGCCCCACCGGGTGGGGTTGTCGCACGCCCTCGCGATCGGCCAGCGCTCGCTCGAGCATCTGTCCGGCTTCGGGGAGGAGCTCTCCGAGACGGGAGGTCGGGGACCCGGCGGCTGGGTGCGGATCCGCTCCGACGGGATCGCCGCGCTCGCGAGAGAAACGCGCGAAGCCGACGCCTGGGTCTGCCCGACGCTCGCGATCTTCTCGCGGATGGCGCGCAACCTGCCACCCGCGGAGCGCGAGGCCTCGCGGTCCAATCGCCGGCAGGTCGTGCGCGCACTTCACGCGGAAGGCGTCGGACTCCTGATCGGATCCGACGCGGGGATCGACGTCGTCGACCCGGGGGCGTCCCTGATCGACGAGATCGAGGAGTTCGCGGCCGCGGGCATCCCTCGGAGCGAGGCGCTCCGCATGGCGACCGCCGGCGCGGCCGCGTTTCTCGAGGCGGAGGGGGAGTTCGGTGTGGTGGCCGCCGGAGCACGGGCGGACCTGCTGCTCCTCGACGGCGATCCCGCCGAGGACCTGTCCGCGCTCCTCGCTCCGGCCGGCGTCATGGCGCGTGGCCGCTGGTTCCTCGAGCCATCGGCCCGTAGCCAAACCGGTCCCCGCGAGGAGCTCAGCCCGCCAGGAGCCGTGCCACCCGCTCGCGCGTCAGCTGCCGCAACAGCGCCCAGCCGGTGACCACGGCAACGGCGGCGAGCGCGAAACCCCATCCCCACTCCAGCAGAAGGAGCTTGCCGGTCCCGAACATCGCCGCGTAGATGAACACCGTTCCCAGGAGCCACAACCACAGCCCCTGGCGGAGCCCGGCCGAGCGCGCGCGGGGGAGCTCGCCCGCCGCTTCCCGCACCGGTCCCCACCAGCCCGGGGGGCGTACCCGCCGGTAGAACTCCGTCAGCCGGTCCATGGCCGCCGGCGGCGTAGCGTACGTCACCGCGATCCAGACCGCCGTGGAGCCCAGGATGTTGAGGAATACCCGTGCCGCGAACGGGAATGCGGGTCCGCCCCAGTCCGGCGAGAGCTGGAGCGCGGCCCCGAGCAAGGAGCTCGCAACCATCGCCGAGATCTCGCTCCAGGCGTTCACCCGCCACCAGAACCAGCGCGCGATGTACACGAGGCCGATGCCCGCCCCGAGCGTGAGGAGCAGCAGGAACAGGCCCGAGATCGACGTCGCGAAGAAGCTGATGCCCACGCCGATGGCGAGCGCGAGGAGCGACGCTAAGCGCCCGGCCAGCACATAGTGGCGGTCTTCGCGGTCGCGCACGAGGAACGGCCGGTACAGGTCGTTGACGAGATAGGCGGCCGACAGGTTGATGTACGAGGTCAGGGTCGACATGAACGCTGCCAGGAAAGCGGCCAGCATCAGCCCCAGGAGACCGACCGGCAGGAGATCCACCATCGCGCGGGGGTAGGCGAGCTCGGGATCGTCCATCGCCGGGTAGAGGAGCAGGCTCGCGAGCGCCACCAGGATCCACGGCCAGGGTCGCAGCGCGTAGTTGGCCACCTGGAACCACAGCGTCGCGAGCACCGATTCGCGCTCGTCGCGCGAGGCCGCCATCCGCTGGATGACCACCGCGCCGCCGTCGGCGTTCTTGTTCGCCCACCACTGGAGCGTGATCAGGACCAGGAAGGTCGCCACGGGAGTGGCCGACCACGCCAGCAGGTCGCCCCACCAGGTGCCCGGCGAGGCCTCCCCGCCGCCCTCCAGCCGCGGCAGGAACTCCAGCGCAGCCGCGTTCCCGCTGGCGCGGAGCCCTTCGAGCATCGCGGAGATGCCGCCCACCGCCTCGACCGCGAAGACCGCCAGGACGATGGCACCCAGCATCGCCAGCGCGAACTGGACCAGGTCCGTCACCACGACGCCCCACAGCCCGGACAGCATCGAGTAGAGCAGCGTGATCCCGGTCGCGAACAGCGTGGCCTCGAGCGTCCCCACGTCGAAGGCGGTCTCGAAGACCTTGACCATCCCGAGGATCACCCAGGCCATCGTCAGGCAGTTGGCGTACAGCGTCATGTAGACGGCGCGGAACCCGCGCAGCGCCGCCGCCGGGCGTCCGGAATAGCGCAGCTGCGCGAGCTCGACGTCGGTCATGACTTCGGTGCGGCGCCACAGCTGGGCGAACACGAATGCGGAAAACACGCCGCCGATCGCGAAGCACCACCAGATCCAGTTACCCTGGACACCCTCCGTGCGGACGAAGCCCGTGACGAGCAGCGGCGTGTCCACCGAGAACGAGGTGGCGACCATCGACGTCCCCGCCAGCCACCAGGGCAGGTCCCGGCCCGAGACGAAGAACTCCGCGGTCGACGAGCCGGCGCGCTTCACGAACCACAGTCCCACGCCGAGCGAGAAAGCGAAGTACAGCGCGAGCACCAGCCAGTCGAGCCAGTGGAGCTGCGAGAAGAAGGAGGAGAGGGCGGTCATTCGCGGCGCAACATAGCGACTCGCGCGCTGACGGTAAATCGAGCCCTGCGGCCTGCGGTTGATTCGGGGCCTAGGGTTGCGTAGTGTCCCACCCTGGTCCATCTCTTGCAGAATCCTCGAACCCGCCGATGACGACCATACAGACGCGCCTCATCGTCCTGCTGTCCGACGGGACCCGTCTCAAGGGGTTCGCGCGCGACTTCAATCCCGCACGCCCGAACTTCCACCTCATGGTGGCCGGGCCCCAGGGCGAGACCGGAGAAGGTCGGCAGATCGCAATGTCGGACGTCGACGCAGTGTTCTTCGTGCGGGATTTCGCGTTCGACAGGGAGAAGCGCTACGAGCCCGAAAACGATCTGACGTCGTCGGCGGCCCCACCCACTGCCGGAGCGCGGGCCATCGAGGTTACGACGAAATGGGGCGAGGTTCTGCGCGGCCTCACGTACGGCTACCAGCCTCAACGGCCGGGATTCTTCCTCTTCCCGACCGAGCCGCTGGAGCGGGCGCTCAACCTCGAGCGCGCCTACCTGACCCGGCAGGCCTTGTCGCGTGTCGATTTCCTGCCTTCCAAGGGGTAGGCCCGGGGAGGCCGACCTCCATCTCCCCGCCCGCGCGGACCGGCTATATTCGACAGGAGCTTCTTTTCGCCGAGCGATGAACGAGCACCTCCAGCGGAGCATCGATGGATAGCCGGGTCGTGGTCCTGCTCGCCGACGGTACACGCATCAAGGGGTTCTCGCGCATCTTCAACCCCATCGACGTGACGTTCCACCTCAAGCTGGCGGGCCCGGACGGCGAGACCGGCGAGAAGCTGGAGATCCGGCTCAGCGAGACGTTGGCGGTGTTCTTCGTGCGCGACCTCGCGTTCGGCCGCGAGCGGCGATACGAGCCGGAGGACGATCTGTCGCCCATGCCCCGCCCTCCGTCGGTTGGCGGCCGCGCGGCGCGGGTCTCGACGGTGTGGGGCGAGAAGCTGGTTGGTCTCACCTACGACTACCGCTCCGAGGATCCCGGGTTCTTCCTCTTCCCCACCGATCCCCTGAACCGAACGCTCAATCTCGAGCGCGCGTATCTCACGCGGCAGTCCGTCGAGGAAGTGGAGTTCACCGAGCCGGAGTAGCCGCCAGAACCCTCTTCGAAGGCGAGCTCACAGCCAGCCGTGCCTCTTGAAGTACCAATAGGGCAGGATGGCAGACAGGACCATGAGCAGAAGTGCCGTGGGATACCCCACCGGCCAGTCCAGCTCGGGCATGAAATGGAAATTCATTCCATAGATACTGGCGATC
>DASSPT010000131.1:0-13382 GCA_035699465.1 Gemmatimonadota bacterium | reverse complement strand
GATACTCGAGCGTGCCCACCGGGGCACCCCCGTGAAGGAGCTGCTCCCGGCTGTAGTCTGCGGCGCCCCCGAGCCCGTGCGCGACGAAGGACACCAGGAACAGGAGCGCGAACGCGATCCCCAGGGAATTCTCGTAGAGCGTGAGCGCGAACCCCCCGCGGCGCACGGGCCACGGGGCGTTCTCCTTGTCGCGGATCCGCCGGGGGTCGGCGTCGACCTTCTCCCTGCCTTCCAGCTTCTTCGACTCCGATGATCCTTTCTGCCTGAGGCCGACCGTCAGAACGACGTAGGCCGCCATCTGCAGGAACTCGCTCTCCCAATTCTCGAAGGTGGCCTCGACGAACCCCCCGCTCGTGAGGTACTCCCCGTAGGACGGCGGCTCGTCGCCATGCTCGCGCGACTCCGCGATCTCGACACGGTGCCCGGCCACGCTCTGTGCCACGAGGAACACGAGAAACAGCCCGAAGACGACGATCGAGAGCCCGTTCTCCCTCCACATCCTGCTCATCGCTTCCCCCTCCCCACGTGGCCGCGGTGTTCGCACGGATTGCCGGTCGCATATGTCGTCCGGCGTACAGTATCCACCTCCGGAATGGAATACGATCCGCCTGTTGCACCGGCGCTCAAGAGAGCGCCGCCTTCACTGAGATGCGGAGGAACAGATGGCACAGGATAAGGAGCAGGGCGGTCGTTCCGGTGGCCAGGGCGGCCGATCGGGCCAGAAGAGCGGCGGCGGCAGCCAGGGTGGAAGCAAGTCCGGCAAGCAGAGCGGTAGCGGTGGGGGCAGCGGTGGCGGCGGCGGTGGTCGCGGCGGCCGCTCGGGCGGTGGTGGCAAGAGCGGGAACCGCTAGGACCTCCGGACCGGCCGAAACGATGAACGGGGCGCTTCTGCAGCGCCCCGTTCTCGTTTCTATCCTCGTTTTCCCGGGTCGGGAGAGGTTCACTCGACTTCTACTTCCTCCTCGAGCCCTTCCATCGCGGCCTCGTTGATTCCCTGTTCCGCCAGCATCGTCAGCTTCTCGTTGGCGGCGGACTCCTCCTCCAGCGTCTGCTGGAGCAGCTTCTCCGCCTTGCCGTACCCCAGCAGGCGCGCCCATTCGACGGCGGTGCCGTAGGCCGAGATCTCGTAATGCTCGACCCGCTGCGCCGCGGAGATCAATCCCGCGTCGAGGACGATCGGCTCGGGCTCCTCCTCGATCAGCTCCGCGCCCTCTTCGAGCAGACCCTCCATCCCCTTGCACTTCTTCCTGCCCGGGGAGAGATCGAGCTCCTCGAAGATCTTCTCGAGGCGGGTGACTTGCTCCTTGGTCTCTTCCAGATGCGACTCGAGGGCCTCCGCCAGGTCGGGATCCTCGACGGCCTTGACGAGCTTCGGCAAGGCCCGCGTGATCTGCTTTTCCGCGCTGTAGATGTCCTGCAGCAGATGACCGAATAGATCGTCCAGGGACTCCAGCTTCATCGCTTCCTCCGTTTCAGGGAAATGGAACTGCGTTTCCGGGATGTCTTCCGGTGGTGAACTCAGCGTACGCGTTGGCCGCGAACGTGTCTGTCCGGTGGTTGACCGAGAGCGTGACCCCCAACCGCGTAGCGAAATCCCGGCCTTTGTCTTCAAGCGGACAGCGACGAAACGGACGGCAGCGGTAGACTCGAAGCGTATCCGACGTGGACGTCGGACGAAGAAAAAACTTCTAGGAGGAATCGATGCCGGATCAGAAGAGTGGTGGCAAGATGCCTGAAGGTGGGAAGTCGGGTCGCGAGAGCGGCACCGGCCAGGGACGTGAGGGTGGTCAAGGCGGTCAGGGCGGCGGGCAGTCCGGCCGTCAGGGCGGCGGTGGCGGCGGCCAGTCCGGGCGCCAGGGCGGCAGCGGCGGTGGCGGCGTAGAGCGCCAGCGGCAGCCGGGCACCGGCGGCTCCGAAGGCCGCGAGGACATCGGCGAATAGCTGTCCCGAAGGGCTGGCGGAGGCGCAGCGCGCCTCCGCCGCTCCTTCACCGCGCCGGACGGATCGTGACCGGCGCCTTGAACGTCCGCACCGTCATCGAAGTTCCTCCCGCCCCTGCCATGATCGACCAGTCGCTCCCCGCCAGGTCGTCGATCCTCCGATTCACGATGCGCCCCAGAGTCGATCGCACTTCGCCTCCGAAGGTGTGAACGTCGATCTCGGCGTCCGTGTCCGGGTCCAGGGCGAGGGTCACCGCGCCGCTGTGGGTCTCGATCTCCCACGCCCCTCCGCGACTCGGCCTTCCGGACACGACGACTTCGCCCGTCACGCTCTCGATGCGCGCGCGCGCCTGGCGTGCGGCAGCCACCCGGATCGTCCCGCTGACGCTCGTGGCGGCCAGGTCGGAGACCTCGCCCGCCAGGTCGATCGAGCCGCTCGCCGTCTTGGCGCGCAGCCAGGGCGTCGCAGCCTCGATCGAGACCGGTCCTTCCATCGACTCGGCCCGCACGGTGGCGGGCGCTCCCCGCACGCGAACGCTTCCGCTCACCGAGTACAGGTCGAGCCCGCCTTCGACACCGTCGACGTCGATCGAGGCGCCCGCGGCCTTCACCCAGACCACGCTCCCCCGCGGCACCCGGATCTCGAGCCGCGCGGCCCCCGCCGTTCCGCCCGCGGTCGGCGGCTCGACGCCCAGCTTGATGGCCTCGTGCCCCGCCAGGTAGAACCTGCCTGCCCCCGGCGCGAGCTCGGCCACGACCGCGATCGAGTCGCGGTCCCAGCCGCCGATCGTCGTCGAGCCGTTCAGGTTGTAGACGCGGATCGTGGCGTCGGCGGATGCGGCGAGGCCACGCTCGATCCGTTCCTGCGCCGACAGCGGCGTCCACGGGAAGCCGGCCACGACGAGGAGGGTGACGGCGAGCGCCGCGAAGCGGCTCATCCCTCCCCCGAACGCGCCGCCTGCTCGAGCAGGTCGATCTTCCGCTGGTAGGTCGCGAGGAGCATGCGGGTGAGCTCGCCGTTGCCCGGGTCGCGCTCGAGCGCGGCCTGGAGCTCCGCGATCGCGGCGTCGATGACCTCGAGGTTCCGGCGCACGATCTCCATCGTCTCCGGCGACAGGTCCTGCGCCTCGAGGCCGGCGAGGAGCTCCTGGGAGGCGGCCAGGAAACGCGCCTCGTCGGCGCGGCCGGGCTTGAGCGCGATCGCCTGGTCGTTGTCCCGGATGAGGATCGAGGTCACGGCGGCGGTGACGAGGACGAGCGCCAGCGCGGCGGCGACCAGCGCCCAGGCCGGCAGCCCCGCGCGCCAAGGGCGTTGGCTCCCCGCGAGCCGGGCGTCTATCCCGGACCAGAGCTCGCGCGGCGGCCGGATCTCGCGCGGCAGGTCGGCGGCGGCCGCGAGCAGCGCCTCCTGCGCGCGGGCTTCGGCGCGGCAGGCGTCGCAGCCCGCGAGGTGCGCGGCCAAGGCCTCCCTCTCCCCTTCGCCTAACGCCCCCTCGACCCAATCGTCGAGCCGGCCGCGGACCTCTTCGCATCTCATGCCAGCGCCTCCCGCAACAGCTTCCTCGCCCGGTGCAGCTGAGCCTTCGACGTCCCGGCCGCGATGCCGGTCATCTCGGCGATCTCCTCGTGGCGGTAGCCCTCGACATCGTACAGCACGAACACGGCTCGCGCTCCGGGCGGGAGCGTGGCGATCGCGCGCTCCAGGTCGACGGCGAGCCCGGCCCGCGGAGCGGGCTCCGAACGGGGGCCCGTCGCCGCGGCCGTCTCCGCCCTCCGCTCCCGCCGTCCCGCCGACCTGCGATCCGTCAGCACGACGTTGACCGCCAGGCGGTGGAGCCAGGTCGCGAATGCGGCCTCGCCCCGGAAGGAGCCCAGCTTCCCCCACGCGCGCACGAAGACGTCCTGCGTCCGCTCCATCGCGTCCTCCGGGTCGCCCGTAAGCCGCAGGCAGAGCGCGTAGACGCGCCCGACGTGATCCTCGTAGAGCCGCCGGAACGCTGCCCGGTCGCCGGCCTGCGCGCGGCGCACGAGGTCGCTCCCCTCCACGTCGGGACCTCCCGGGATCGAGTCGACTCGGTCCTTCATGAGATGCCGCCGCCTCGCCGAGGGTTTAGCCATGCCCGGTACCGATCGTGCGGTCTACGACGCTCGGGCTTCGCGTGCGAGCTAGCCACCCCCCGGCGTCCTCCCTATACTCCTTCTCTCCCATGGTGATCATCGCGAACCCGCGGGCCGGACATGGGAAGGGCGCCGGGAATGTGGAGAGGTTGCGGGGCGCGATCCGACGCCGGGATCTCGACGGCCGAGTCGTAGTCACCGACAGTCCCGGGCACGCCACCGAGCTGGCGCGCGCGCTCGTCGAGAGCGGTGAGCGGAGGATCGCCGCGATGGGCGGCGACGGGACGATCGGGGAGGTCGCCAACGCGCTGGTGGGAACGGAGGTCGAGCTGGCGCTGATCTCCATGGGTACCGGCAACGACATCGCCCGCAGCCTGGGTCTGCCGCTCAACGACCTGCCCGCATCCCTGATCCTGGCCTTCGAGGGCGTAGCGCGCCCTGTCGACATCGGTCGCGAGCGCGACCGCGCGTTCCTCTCGGTGCTGGGCCTCGGCTTCCCCGCGGTCGTCGCGGCGGAGGCCAACAGCTTCACCTGGCTCAAGGGTCCGCCGGCGTTCTTCGCCGCCGTCTACAAGGCGGTCCATCGCCTGCGCGCCGTCCCGCTGCTGATCGAGATGGACGATCTCACGCTGGACATGGATTGCGCGGCCGTGATGATCCAGAACACTCCCTATACCGGCGGTGGACTCCTGATGGCTCCCGGAGCGCGCATGGACGACGGCCTCCTCGACGTGGTCGTAGTCGACGACATCGGCAAGAAGAACCTCATGATCAACTTCCCGAAGGTCTATTCCGGCCGCCACCTCCGGCATCCCAGCTTCCAGCTCCACCGCACCACCCGGGTGCGGATCGAGTCCCAGGAACGACTCCCCAAGATGTTCGACGGGGATCTCTGCGGGTGGACGCCGGTCGAGGCCGAGGTCGATCGGGGCGCCCTCCGCGTGGTCCTCCCGGCGGCCTGAGGCATGGACCGCGTCTCTCGAGCGCTGGCCGGCAAGGAGATCCTGGTCACGGGCGCGACGGGGTTCCTGGGCCAGCCGCTGCTCGAGAAGATCCTGTGGTCGGCGCCCGAGGTGGAGCGGATCCACGTGCTGATCCGCCCCAAGCGCCCGTTCGGCGGCGAGGTCCAGACTCCCGCCGAGCGGCTGCGCAGGGAGCTCTTCCAGTCCAGTGTCTTCGATCGGCTCCGCTACCGCTACGGCGACGAGTTCGAGCAGTTCCTCGAGGCGAAGCTGGTCGCCGTGGGCGGCGACATCTCGCAGGAGTTCCTGGGCATGGACCCCGCCGTTCGCGAGGATCTCCTCCAGCGGCTCGACCTGGTCATCAACAGCGCCGCGGTCGTCTCCTTCGATGCGCCGCTCGACGACGGGCTGGAGCTGAACACGCGCGGCGCGGGGCGCGTGGCGGAGTTCGCGGCCGCCTGCGACGACGCCGCGCTGATCCACGTCTCGACCGCCTACGTGTGCGGCGCCAGCGACCAGTCGATCCCCGAGACGATCCACCACGCCGCCCCCCACTCCCCGCATGCGTTTCCCGTCCGCGGGTTCCGCGATCCCGACGAGGACCTGGCGCGCATCGAGGCGATCATCGCCGCCGTGCGCGAGCAGGGGAGCAGCCCCGAGGTCCGGCGCGAGCTCGTCGAAGCGCTGGTCCAGCGCCGGCGCCGGCGCGGCGGCTCGCGCGAGCCGCGCCGCGAGACGATCGAGAACCTGCGCGGCCGGTGGATCGAGAACCGGCTCGTCGAGGAGGGCATGAAGCTGGCGCGCGAGCGCGGCTGGAACGACACCTACACCTACACCAAGGCGCTCGGCGAGCAGATCGTGCTGCGCAAGCGTGGTGCCGTGCCGCTGGCGATCGTCCGCCCGGCGATCATCGAATCCAGCCTCTCGGAGCCGTCGCCGGGATGGCTCGACGGGCTGCGCATGGCGGATCCGCTGATCGCCGCGATCGGCAAGGGCCGCCTGCGCTCGCTGCCGCTCGACCCCCACGTGGTGCTCGATCTGGTCCCCGCCGACATGGTCGTCAACACGATCCTGGCCGCGGTCCCCAAGCTCGCCGAGGACGGCCGCGGCTCGCTCCAGATCTACCAGGTGGCGACCGGCTCGCGGAACCCCGTCACGATGGGGCGCCTGCACGAGCTGATCGTGGGGTACTTCGAAGCCAACCCCATGCTCGACAAGCAGGGCGAGCCGATCCGCGTCAGGCCGCTGACGTTCCCGAGCCGGGCGGCCTTCCGCCGCAGCTACAAGCTGAAGGCGGTCCCGCTGTCGGTGGCGGAGTCGACGCTGGAGCGGATGGCGGACTGGGGCGTGATGGCCCACCAGGCGCAGAAGCAGCGCCGAAAGCTCGCCGCCACGCGCGCGGCGCTGGACAAGCTGTTCTACTACGGGGAGCTCTACGAGCCGTACCTCAACCTCGACTGCCGCTTCGAGGTCGACAACACGATGCGGCTCTTCGAGTGGCTCACGCCCGAGGAGCGGCGCCGGTTCAACTTCGACGTCTCGCGCATCAATTGGCGTCACTACATCCACGTCCACATCGCGGGCATCAAGAAGTACATCCTCAAGGTGGAGCGCGCGGGGACGCTGGAGGTCGAGGAGGACGTCTCCGCGGAGCGCGAGGCCGTACGCACGATCGTCGACCTCCTGCGGCACGGCGCGGAGCGGTATCCCGAACGGGTGGCGCTCCAGGTGCAGCGCGACGGCGGCTGGGTCCGCTACACGTTCGCCGACCTTCGCGACGCGGCGCTGCGCGTGGGCGACCGCTTCCACCGGCTGGGGTACGAGAAGGGCGACCGCGTCGTGCTGTGGTCCGAGAACCAGCCCGAGTGGGGCGTGGCCTACATGGGCGCGGCGGCGATCGGGCTCGTGGTCGTGCCGCTCGACTCCCGGACGTGGCACCGGGAGGTGTGGTCGGTGGCCAGCTTCACCGGCGCGCGCGCGATCCTCGCTTCGCGCGGCTGCTTCGCGCGGCTGACCGAAGAGGAGCTGGCGGCGAACGAGAGCGCCGCGCGGCCCGTAGCGCTCCTCGACGTCGACGCGGAGTGCGAGCCGTTCGCGCACGCGGAGTACCCGAGATCCACGGATCCCGCTCCTGCGGCGGACACCGACCAGGGGTTCCGGCCGCCGGGTCCCGACGACCTGGCGTCGATCATCTTCACGACCGGCACGGCGGTCGACCCCAAGGGCGCCATGCACACGCACCGGAACTTCCTGGCGAATCTCTTCGCGGTCAGCCGCTCGCTGCCGCTGACCGACGACGACCGGTTCCTGAGCGTACTGCCGCTCTATCACGCGCTCGAGTTCACCTGCGGGTTCCTGGCGCCGGTGTATCGCGGGTGCACAGTCACCTACGCCCGCTCGCTCAAGCCCAAGGTGATCATCGAGACCATGCGCGAGACGGGGACCACGGTCATGCTCGGCGTCCCTACCCTCTATGCGCTCCTTCGGGACGACATCGAGCGTCGCGTCCTCGGCGCCTCGCGGTCTCCGCTCCGCAGCAACCTCATGGAGACCGGCAAGCGGCTCGCGCGCTCGTGGGAGCGACGCTTCGACCGCTCGATCGGGCGCCAGGTGTTCGTGCGCGTTCACCAGGCGCTGGGCGGCCGGCTGCGGTTCCTGGTGAGCGGCGGCTCCGCGCTGGGCGACGAACTCTACGAGACGTATCGCGCCATGGGGATCCCGATCTACGAGGGGTACGGGCTCACGGAGACCGCTCCCGTGCTCACCGTGAATCCGCTGTACCAGAGCCGCAGGGGGTCGTGCGGCAAGCCCGTGCCGGGGGTGGAGCTCCGGCTCTTCCACACGGACAAGGACGGGGTCGGCGAGATCATCGTGCGGACTCCGAGTCTCATGAAGGGCTACTGGCAGAACCAGAAAGCCACCGAGCGGGTGGTGATCGACGGGTGGTTCCACACCGGCGACCTGGGCTGGGTGGACGCCGACGGGTACCTGTACATCACGGGCCGGGTCAAGGACGTCATCGTGACCGGCGCCGGCAAGAACGTCTACCCGATGGACCTGGAGGCGATCTACCGCGCGATCCCCGAGATCGAGGAGATCGTCGTGGTGGGCGTTCCGAGCGGCCTGTCCGAGGACGTCCACGGCGTCGTGGAGCCGTCGGAGGATCTCGAAGGCACGGCCGAGGAGATCCGAAAGCGCATCCAGCGCGAGATCCAGCGCGTGGGCCGCGACCTCCCGGGCTACCACCGGCTCCAGCAGATTCACGTGTGGCCCGCCGGGCTCCCGCGGGTCGAGCACGGCGGGATCGACCGGGCGTCCGTGCGGAAGGCGGTTCGCGAGCAGGCCGCGGGGGAAGCCGCGGCGCGGGCACCCGGCGAAGCGGCGCGGACGCCCGCGCGCGACGGAAACCGCCGGCGGGCGGTCGTCGAGGAGATCGCGCGCCTCGCGCGCGTTCCCGCGGGCGACGTGCGGCCGGAGAGCCGCCTCGCCGACGACCTGGGGCTCGATTCCCTGCAGGCGATCGAGCTCCTGCTCTACCTCGACCACGAGCTCGGCGTCTCGCTCGACGACGAGACCACGGCCCGGATCGATACCGTGGGGCAGCTCCTCGACGAGGTTCCCGAGGCGCTCCGGCCGGCGGCTCCGCGGCGCACCCGCACGACCACGGTGCGCTCGGCGCTCCCGCACCACGAGCGGCCCGTCCTCGACCGGGCGCTCTTCGGCTCGTTCCGCGCGGGGCTCAAGGCGCTCTACCGCGGCTACTTCGACCTCGAGGTGCGCGGCGCCGAGCGGATCCCGACCGAGCCGCCCTACCTCCTGGCCGCCAACCACTCCAGCCATCTCGACGCGCCGGCCGTGCTGGCGGCGATCGAGCTCACGCGCGGATCCGAAGCGGCGCGGCGGCTCCACGTCCTGGGCGCGCGGGACTACTTCTTCGACACGCCGCTCAAGCGCTGGTTCTTCAGCACGTTCCTGAACGTCGTGCCGATCGAGCGCGAGGAGGCCTCGCTGGCCGGGCTCAGGATGGTGAAGCGGATCCTGTCGTCGGGAGAGTCCGCGCTCATCTTCCCCGAGGGAACGCGCTCGCGGACGGGCGAGATCGATGTCTTCAAGCCGGGCCTCGGGCTGCTGGCCCGGGAGCTCGAGGTGCCGATCGTGCCGGTCCACATCGCCGGCACGTTCCCCGCGCTCCCCGCGGGCAAGATCCTGCCCCGGCCGGGCAAGATCGTGGTCGCGTTCGGAGAGCCGGTGACGATGGACGCCTACCGCGGCGACGGCGCGCCGGCCAGGGACGAGCTGTACCGCAGGATCGCCGCCGACGTCCGCGATACGATCGTCGATCTCGGCCGCGCGGGGAACGGCGCCGACCGATCCCCGGAATGAGGCGCGCCGCGTTCTTCGATGTCGACGGGACGGTGGTGGCAGGCGACATCGTCCGCTACGGAATCGAGATTCGAACCATGGATCGCTCGCGGCTCGGCCGGCTGGCATGGATCCTCGGCTTCCTGCCGCGCGTGCCGTGGCTCATGGCGCTGGATGCCTGGCGGCGCGCGGCGTTCCAGCGCTCGTTCTACCGCCTCTACCGCGGCCTCCCCGCCGACGAGCTCGAGCGCCGGGCGACGGCGCTGTTCAAGGCCTACATCGAACCCCGGATCTTCCCCGACGCCGTCCAGCGGATCGAGCGCCATCGCGCGCGCGGCGACCGCGTCGTCCTGATCACCGGATCGGTCGAGACGATCGTGGCCCCGCTGGCCGAGCACCTGAAGGTTTCGTCGGTGATCGCCCCGCGGCTCGCGGTCGACGACGGCCGTCTGACCGGGGAGCTGGAGGAGCCGCCGATAGCGGGCGAGCGGAAGGCCGAGAAGATGGCCGCCTTCGCCGCGGAGAACGGGATCGATCTCGGCGCTTCGATCGCCTACGGCGACAGCGCCGACGACCTGCCGATGCTCGAGCTCGCGGGGCGCGCGGGAGTCGTGAACCCCAGGGGGCGGCTGCTGGATCAGGCGATGGCACGCAACTGGGAGATCCTGTACTGGAAAGCCGCGGGAGAGACTAATTCCGATGACCAGTGAGCGGATTCGTCCAGTACGGCGGGCAGGGAAAGCTGGAGTTTTCCGTTTTCATGGCTACCCTCTTCGGAGGCACCACTTTCCACAGACCGAACCCGGCGACATGCACGACGAGCTCAATCTATAAGATCGATGTGAGCGATTCGATTCATTCTCATTCGTACCATAATGCTTGTATCGTCGGCATTGACGTAACAAGCAGAAGGCCATAAAGTCCTTCCAACTCTTCAAAAGTTATCCTCTGCGACAGCCTGAAATTGAGGTCGACAGTGAGACGAGGAATCGGCGTGAGTGCAGTACTCTTGTCTATAGCGATTGGTTGTTCACAGGATCAGACCGGGCTTGTTGGCATCGCAGATAGAGACCCGACGCCCTCTATGTTACCACCCTGCGATACAAATCCAGACATTTGTGACAAACGTGAATTGACGTCTGAACAATGGAATATTCTAATGCAGCGGCTTGTAGATTCAGACATGATCGCCAATCCAGGTTGTGTGGATGTCTACGCGCGAGTGTATGACTTGGTAGTTGAGCAGCCTACCTCGGTGATGTACTGGACTGATCACGTTACCATGGAAGATGGCAGGCTTCTTACTGCCGACCAGCACGGAGATGATTATTCTGGTAGAATTCATGTCTATTGGCCCGATCATTGGGACGATAGTCTGGTTTTTCGGTCTTTCGTGCATGAAACTGCCCATGACATTGGCATCGGAGCAACGGAGTGGACTCACGCGCAAGCCTACCAATTGGCCGAGCAATGCACAGGACAATCCTATGGCTTTGACTACAATGCGCTGACTCCTTGGGTAGGTGAACCTTGGAATATTGCATACGAACAGAACTCTCTGCAGTGAGCAATACAATGCGAGCCATTACGTTAGCTGTCACTGCAAGTACGATGCTTGTGGTGGGGGGCACCGGATTCGCCCAAGAACCAGACAGCATGATTGACGCCTATGCCGCGGTGCTGACGGAGATTGACTTGACAGCGAGCCTCTACATCGGACCCGGGAGGGCAGATCCCTCAGGATTTCCCAGCGAGTCCTTTGTTGAGAGACTGTTGCCGGCTCTCCACGAAAAGGGAATAGAAGCGGAGTACTGTCGTCCTGGATGTCTTACAAATGACCAATCTCCCACAAATGTGCATGTGCTTCTGTTCGAAGCCGTCCAGGAGGACGGAGGATATTGGATAAGGGTCATCCGCTCAGGGTCTTACGGACCTCAGCCAGATGCTGGGTGGCTCATCGACGACAGATTTCTGGTAGTGGAAAGGGATGGCTGTTGGAAGGTAGCGAGAAAAGAGCAGTTACGAATTAGCTGATCTGTACAATATAGCAATTTCCTTACACCGCTCCTGGCAGCGTCGGTGGAGGCGTTCGATGACCTCCTGCGCCCGCTTCTTCCAGATCCACCCCACGGGAGTCTGGAAAGAACTGGAGCGCCGGTTCTATCCCGCTGTTGCTGCAGCCTTGCGCGGCTCGGGAACGTGAAGAGCTACCGAAGCAGCTTCTTCCAACGATAAATGGGAGCCTCTGTGATCCCCAGCTTGCGACATACGTTGGGCGAATGTCGTGCCGGCTCCGACTTGTTGAAAGGGCAAGCGCAATCTGTTCCTCTGAAGCAACCATTCCGCCTCGGTCTATCCTCCGGCATCCGCGGGCTCACGCCCAGACCGAAACCTCGCTTTTTTCTGTTTAGCCGAGGTGCTACTCACGGTAGCGGTTTGCTCCTTGTTTCCAACGGGCGATCCGCTTCGTGGCAGCAGTGCAATCCTTCCTGCGGGGTTCCGCTAACCCCTCGATGATTGTCATTCGGTTTCTTTGTATCGGATAGAGTTTAGCCGATGAAGGCTTTAGAGTACTTGAAGAGCGTGCCGCGCTATCTGGTGGCACGCTACGTGGGGAGCCGCATCGAGCGGCTCTACACGTCGGGCTTCTCGACCGTACGTTTGGCGGACATCGAGCCGCCGGCGCTGCCGGGCCCCCGCTGGGCGCGCGTCAGGCCCATCCTGGCCGGGATCTGCGGCTCCGACCTGGCCACGATCACCGCGCAGGGGACCACCTACTTCGCGCCCTTCGTCTCGACGCCGTTCGTCTTCGGGCACGAGGTCGTGGGCGAGGTGGTGGAGACGGGCGCCGATGTGGGCCGCGTGGCGGTCGGGGACCGGGTGGCGCTGTCGCCGCCGCTCCACTGCGAGGTGCGCGGGATCGAGGAGCTCTGCGCCGAGTGCAGGGTCGGCAACACCGGCCATTGCACGAACGTGACCGCCGGCGCGCTCTCGCCGGGGATCCAGACCGGCTACTGCCGCGACACGGGGGGCGGCTGGAGCGGCTCGCTCGTCGCGCACGAGGTCCAGCTCCACCCCGTGCCGGCCGGCGTCTCCGACGAGGCCGCGGTCCTCATCGAGCCTCTGTCCTGCTGCATGCACGCGGTCGAGCGCGCCGCGGTGCCGGACGACGGCACCGCGCTCGTCCTCGGCTGCGGCACGATCGGCGCGCTGACGATCGCGGCGCTTCGCGCGGGCGCGACGCGCGCGCGGGTCATCGCCGTGGCCAAGTACCGCCACCAGCAGGAGACCGCGCGGCGGCTCGGAGCGGACATCGTCCTCGGCACGGGCAAGTCGATGCGCGAGGACCTCGCGCGCGAGCTCGGGGTGGTGCTCCACCCCACCGAGCTCGGCGGCCCGACGTCGCTCGGCGGCGCGGACGTCACCTTCGACTGCATCGCCACTTCGCGCACGCTCGACGACGCGATGCGCTTTACCCGCGCCCGGGGCGCCGTTATCGTCGTCGGCATGCCGGGCGTCCCCGACGGGGTGGACTGGACCGCGATGTGGCACAAGGAGCTGGACGTGCGGGGGAGCTACACGAGCGACGAGGAGACGTTCGGCCGCGCGGTCGCGACCGCCGCCCGCCTGGACGAGCTCCTCGCGCCCCTGGTGGGCGCCCGCTTCGCGCTCGAGGAGTGGGATCAGGCCCTCCGCTGCGCGCTCCACTCCGGCGAGTCCGGCGTGATCAAGACCGTGTTCGCGCCGGGATCGTGAAGTACCTGACCTACAGCGGCAACGCGCTCCTCGCCGCGGAGCTCCCCGACACCTCGACCGTCTACTATCCGCCCGCCATCATCCCCGGCCTCTCGCGGGAGGAGATCCCGCGCCGGCTCACGGAGGCCCTCGAGAGCCCGCTCGGCATGGAGCCGCTCTCGCAGCTCGTTCGCACGGGATCGAAGGTCACGATCGCGTTCGACGACAACTGCCAGCCGTTCCCCCCCATGCGCCGGCCGGACAT
>DASSPT010000130.1:0-11366 GCA_035699465.1 Gemmatimonadota bacterium | reverse complement strand
CGTCGACGACGAGGCCTTCGTCGTTCTCGCATACGCGCCCGATGGGGAACGGCTCCTCACGCTCGGCGGGGACCGGCGTGGGAACCTCGAAGTACGTGCATACGTTCGTTTCGGTAGGTCCGTACAGGTTGTAGTATCGCGGTGCGGGCCACGCCTCGAGAAGCGCGCGCAGATGCTTGATCGGAAAGACCTCCCCTGCGAAGAGCACCAACCTCAACGCCGACCAGTCGCGGGTGTCGAGTTGGCCGAACTCGACCAGGAGCCGCAGAACCGAGGGCGTCGAGTACCAGACCGAGATGCCCCGGTCGGCGATCGCGTCCGCCATGGCCGCCGGCTGCTTGGAGACCTCCTCGCCGAACAGGACGACCTCGCCGCCATGATACAGCGACACGTACAGGTCGAAGATCGACAGATCGAAGTGGAACGGCGCGTGGGAGCTGAATCGGTCTTCCTCATCGAGGTCGAACGTCTCCGCGCACCATTCCACGAAGCTCATCGCGCTGCCGTGCGTGTGGACCACTCCCTTGGGCCGGCCCGTCGATCCCGAAGTATAGAGGATGTAGGCGAGTGGATCGGAGGGATCGCCTGCGCGCTGGCCGGCGGCGCCGCGGACGATCTCGACCTCGCGGCCGCCGGGAGCCTCGGCCCAGCCTTCCAGGGAGTCCAGCTCCGCTTCACCGGCGTCCCGCAGCGCGGGCAGGAGACCCGACGCGGCGACCACCGCCGCCACCCCGCAGTCCTGAATCACGTAGGCCGCGCGCGACGGAGGCGCCGAGGCGTCGACCGGCACGTACGCGGCGCCCGATTGGAGGATCCCGAGAATGGCGGAGTGCGAGGCCGGGGACTTCGGGGCATACACGGCGACCCGGTCGCCGGGGCCTATTCCATGGCGCTCGAGCGCCTCCCGCATCGAGCCTGCGCAGCGCGCGAGCTCCCCATAGGTCAGCCTCTCGGCGCCGTCGGCGGTGGCGACCGCGTGCCTGTCGGGCCAGCGCTCCGCGCACCGCGCGAGGAGGTCGTGAAGTCTCACGCTCATCGGTCCCGGATCAGCCGCCCTGAGAGAGGATCGAGTCGATCACCGCCGCGAAAGCCTCTGGCCGCTGGGCGCCTTCCATGCGCTTGCCGTTCACGTAGAAGGTCGGGGTTCCGAGAATGTAGAACTTCTCCCCCTCCCTGATGTCGAGCGCGACCTCCTCGGCATGGTCGGCGTTCTCGTAGCAGGCCTGGAAGCGCCCCTCGTCCAGACCCACCTGCTCGGCCGCCGCCTGGTACCCCTCCCTCGACAGTTGGTGGCGGCCGCTGAACAGCGCGTCGTAGAACGGCCAGAACCGCTCCTGCTCCGCGGCGCATTCGGCGGCCAGCGCGGCCTCGTACGCGTTGGGGTGGATCGACTGGAGCGGATAGTTGACGAAGATCCAGCGGATGCTGTCGCCGTACTGCCGGCGCAGGGCAGGCGCTGTCTCGCGCGCGAATCGCGAGCAGAACGGACATTCGAAGTCGCTGAACTCGACGATCGTGATCGGCGCGTCGGCGGGCCCCAGGACCGGATCGTGGCTGACGTCGACGCCCTCGACGACATCGAGTCCGGACGCCACCGCCGGACGACGACCGTCCGGCCGGCCGTCGGTCTGCCGAAACGCGAGCCATCCGGCGGCCAGCCCGGCGAGCGCGCCGAGGCCTATCAGTGCCGCGGCCCTGCCCCTCCGCTTCGGGGGCTCGTTCAGGGCCGGATCGTCCACTCGTAGTCTCCCTTCTCGGCGATCGTGAGCTCCGGAAGGCCGTAGTGCTTCTGGGAGATGCGGCCGACCCCGTAGATGTTGACCCTGCGCGTCGGCAGGTTGCGGAACGTCGACGTGCTGCCCGGCTGGATCGCGTACAGCTCGTCCCCGTCGAGGAAGATCGCCACGGGCTCGGTGGTCTGGTTCAGGACCTTGAGCGTGCCTAGGTCCGAGTCGACCTCCACGTCGTCCACGCCTCCGGCCGTCTCCCCGGGGCCGCCGCGGTCACATCCGGCTGCCACCGGGGCGGCGATCAGGGCCACGATCAGCCATGCCATGCGTGCATCCATCGCTCACCCCCCCTGCGTGTGTTCGGCCCCGCCAGCGATCGGCGCCCAAAGTAGCATCGCTTGACCCCCGGCACCCGAGGGCGCAGTTTCCAAAACTCCCATGCGCCATCCGGCGGAAGAGCCCCTCCACGCGCCCTACGATCCTCATGTCGCTCGACGGCTGCTCGAATTCGTCCGCCCCTACAAGCGGTACGTGGCCGTCGCGGTCGGGCTCCTGCTCCTCCTCGGCGCCGCCGAGGCCGCCCGCCCCTGGCTGATCAAGATCGCTATCGACGACCACATCGCGGTCGGGGACGTGGCCGGCCTGTGGGTCCCCGTCACGGCATTCCTCGCGCTCCTCATGCTCGACTTCGTCGGCGGGGCCTTCCGTTCGTACCTCACGACGTGGATCGGGCAGCGGGCCATGCACGATCTGCGGGAGCGGCTGTTCGATCGGTTGCAGCGCCTTCCGGTCTCCTTCTTCGACCGGAACGCGATCGGTCGGCTCATGACGCGGGTCACGACCGACGTGGAAGTCCTCAACGACCTGTTCTCCTCGGGAGTCGTGGCGATCATCGGGGACCTGGTCCTGATGGTCGCGATCCTGGTGATGATGTTCGCCATGAACTGGCAGCTCGCGCTCGTCACGCTGCTCCTCCTCCCTGGGATCGCCGCCATCTCGTTCTTCTTCCGCCGCCGGATGCGGGACGCGCATCGCGAGATCCGCCACTGGGTAGCGCGGCTGAACGCCTTTCTGCAGGAGCGCATCACCGGCCTGTCCGTGGTCCAGCTTTTCCGACGCGAGGAGGAGAGCAAGAGCGAGTTCCACCAGATCAGCCGGGAGCAGCTCCGGGCGCAGATTCGCTCGGTGCACCTGTACGCTCTGTTCTATCCGCTCGTGGAGGTCGGCGGCGCGATCGCCATAGCGCTCATCCTGTGGTACGGCGGCGGGCGCATCCTGCAGGGCGCGATGACGTTCGGAACTCTGGTCGCCTTCCTTCAGTACCTGCACAAGTTCTATGCTCCGATCCGCGATCTCGCGGAGAAATACAACATCCTGCAGTCGGCCATGGCCTCCGGGGAACGGCTCGTCGCCCTTCTGGACGAGCCCGTCGACGTCGATGCGGGCCGTGGAGCCGAGCTTCCCGAGCCGCGTGGCGAGATCCAATTCGACGACGTCTGGTTCCGCTACAGCGAGGACGCCTGGACCCTGCGCGGCGTGTCGTTCCGGGTGGCTCCCGGCGAGCGGGTGGCGCTGGTCGGTCCCACCGGCTCGGGCAAGACGACCTGCGCGAGCCTCCTGTCCCGCTTCTACGAAGTGGAGCGCGGCCGGATCCTCCTGGACGGCCTGGACATCCGGGAGTATCCGCGCGAGGAGCTCCGCCGGCGTGTGGGACTTGTGGTTCAGGACGTCTTCCTCTTCTCCGACACGGTCCTGGAGAACGTGCGCCTGAACGAAGAGACGATCGACAAGGAGCGGGTGCTGCGTGCCATCCAGGCGATCGGCGCCGACCGCTTCGTCGACGGCCTGCCCCGGGAGCTCGACACGCCGGTCGGAGAGCGCGGACGCGCCCTCTCTACCGGACAGAAGCAGCTCCTCGCATTCGCGCGGGCGCTGGCGTTCGACCCCCCGGTCCTCGTACTCGACGAGGCCACATCCAGCGTGGACAGCGAGAGCGAGCGGCTGATCGAGTCGGCGGTTGCGCGGCTCCTGTCGGGGCGTACCTCGATCGTGATCGCCCATCGGCTGGCCACGATCCGAAGCGTCGACCGGATCGTCGTGATTCATCACGGCGAGGTGCGCGAGTCCGGAACCCACGCCGAGCTCCTCGCGGTCGACGGCATCTACGCGAGGCTGTATCAGCTTCAGTTCGCACATCAGTCGGCCCCCGACCCGGCGCGGCTGGCGGAGGCCCGGTGACGATCAGCAGCCGGACCGCAGCGCGATGACGGTCGCCGAGCTGGCTGTCCGCCTCGAGGATCTGCGGCTGCGCCACCTGCCGGACCGCAGTCTCGGGGTGTGGGACGTGAGGCTGGAGGAGGAGGGGAACGCCCCCGGGATCACGGGCGCGGTCACAGAGCCGGCCGCCCTCGAGGACCTCCATACCCTGGCCGGCGAGGCCGGCATCCGCGCGGCGGTCGAGCTGCTTCCAGCGCCGGACGCCCAACTCCAGGCGATCGCCCACCGTAGCCTCGCCCATCTCCGTGCCGAGCCCCGCCATTCGGCCGAGCTCGTCTCCCAGATGGTCCTCGGCGAGGAGGCACTCGTCCTCCGGGCGCGCGGGGACTGGCTGCAGGTCCAGACCGGAGACCGCTACGTGGCCTGGGTCCATCACAAGTCGATCGTCCGGCGGGACGCCGGCGAGCTCGAGTCCTACCGCTCGGACCTCTTCGAGCGGCGCCCGCCGGCCGGGCGCTTCGTCGTCACCTCCCGCTGCGCGCGCGCGGTCGCCGACCCCGCCCCGTACGCGCCCCCGGTGGCGGACCTCGTCCAGGGCGCGATCGTCCAAGTCGGCGAGACCCGCGGCCGCTTCCTCGAGATCGTGCTCCCCGACGGCGCTTCCGGCTGGGTCGCACGCAGCGATGCGGTGCCCGCGGAGCGGCTGGCCCAGCGCTTCACGCCGAGCGGACGCGCGATCGTCGAGCACGCGGCGCAGTTTCTGGGACTTCCGTACCTCTGGGGTGGGACGTCCGAGAAGGGGTTCGACTGCTCGGGGTTCGTGCAGCGGCTCTTCGGCCTCCATGGGTACTGGCTCCCGCGCGACTCCGATCAGCAGGCGGCGCGCGGCGAGCCGGTCGATCCCGGCAGCGACTGGAACGGGGTAGCCGACGGCGACCTCGCGTTCTTCGCCGAGCCGGGCGCCGGTCGTGCCACGCACGTCGGGATCCTCGCCCAGGGCGGGCGGCTGCTGCACGCCTCGACCGGCAGGAACGGCGTCGCCTGGGACGCGCTCGATCCGGCGGCTCCGGGACACGACGAGTACGCCGCCGGGCTGGCCGGAATGCTCACGGGAGTTCGGCGGGTGGCTCTCCCCGTCGCGGCTGACCTCCGATGAGCGGCCTTCCCCGTACCTCGTAGACGTACTCGCACCGCCCGGCGCCCGAACCCGCCGAGAGCGCGTTCAGGTCCGGGGCGCGGATCACGTAGCGGCCCTCCAGTCCACCCTCGGCGAACTCGGTTTCCACCGCGTACCCGATCGTATCGAGGCTGTCCTGTGGCGCCGCGCGGGAGGCGATCGCCGCCGGGAGCGAGATCGGCTGGCTGATCGACCCGTACGCTTCCAGGCGGTCGCCGTCGAAGCGCCCCTGCATCTCTACCAGCGGCGGCACCCGCACGACGGCCGTGTTGTCCGGCGCCTGGCGGACGTCGAGGAAGGCATCGGTCAGGGGCGGTGGAGCTTCGGCGCCCGCGCAATCCGTCGAGGACACGACCGCTTCGAGGGCGTAGGGGCCGGACCAGTCGCGCGTCGGGAACGCGGCCTCGTCCGCCCCGTCGTCGGGCGAACCGCACGCCGCGACCAGAGCTGCGCAGACGGCCATGAGATATCGCGGGGAGTTGATCGTCAGGTGCGAGCGGGCGATCAAAATGGCCCGGACGCAAGGCGCGCGACGAGGTTCTTCCGAGGCGTGGTGATTCCCACGCCGCAGGAAGAACGAGGAGCGCAACGCCGCAGATCGGCCATTTTCATCGCCCGCTAATGCTTGAGGTCGAAGATGAGGATCCGCGGCTCCGTCATCGCCTCCATCGCGTGGCGGACCCCTTCCCGCCCGAGCCCGGACTCCTTCACGCCTCCGTAGGGAATATTGTCGACCCGGAACGTCGGGTAGTCGTTCACGATCACGCCGCCGACCGTGAGGTTGCGGAACGCGTAGTCCACGCGCCGGATGTCGTGGGTGAAGATCCCCGCGTGGATGCCGTAGCGCGAGTCGTCGATCCGCGCCACCGCGTCCTCGAAATCCCGGTAACGATCGACGACCACCACGGGCCCGAAAACCTCTTCCCTCCAGATCTTCAGCTCGGGGCCTACGTCCGTCAGAATCGCGGGGCGGATGAAGCGCCCCTCGCGCCGGCCGCCGGTCAGGAGCCGTGCGCCGCCTTCCAGCGCCTCCTGGATCCATGCCTCGACCCGATCGGACTGCGCATCGTCGATCAGCGGTCCGACGACGGTCTCGGGATCGCGGGGATCGCCCATCCGAAGGTCGTCGACCCGGTCGATGAAGGCCGGGATCCAGTCGTCGGCGATCGCGCCGTCCACGAGGAGCCGCTGCACCTTGATGCAGACCTGTCCGGCGTGCGCGAACGCGCCGACCGCGGCCCGCTCGCGCGCCCAGTCGAGGTCGGCGTCCCGGTGGACGATCATGCCCGCGTTCCCGCCGAGCTCTAGCAGGACGGGCTTGCGACCGGCCTTCGATTTCAGCATCCAGCCCACCTTGGCGCTGCCGGTGAAGCTCAGGAGCGTGAAGCGATCGTCCGTGGCGAGCCGCTCCGCCACCGCGGGAACCATGTGCAGGAAGTTGACGGCGCCGTGGGGAACACCCGCCGCGGCCAGGATCTCGGCCAGGAGCAGGCTCGTCAGCGGGGCCTGCATGGGCGGCTTGACGACGATCGTGCTGCCGGTGGCGAGCGCAGGCGCGACCTTGTGGGCGATCAGGTTGAGCGGAAAGTTGAACGGGGAGATGCCCGCGACAGGACCGCGAGGGAAGCGGCGCGTCAACGCGAAGTAGCCCTCCGACGCCTCCGAGATGTCGACCGGCACGACCTCGCCTCCGAAGCGCTTGGCCTCCTCGGCCGCGAGCGTGAATGTCGAGATCGCCCGGGTCACCTCGCCGTCGGCGAACTTCCGCGGCTTCCCGCTCTCGGCGATCATGCGCTCGACGATTTCCCGCCTTCGCGCGGCGATCCCCTGCGCCACGCCGCGCAGCATGCTCTCCCGCTCCCACGCAGACTGGCCGCGCGTGAGCTCGAAGGCGTCCTGTGCGGCCTCGATGGCGCGCTCCAGGTCCGCGTCCGACGCGAGCGCCATCTCGCCCACCACCCCGCCCAGGAACGGGTCCGTGATCGGGTCGCGCTCCGCCGATCCCACCCACTCCCCACCGATCCAGTTATCGAACCGCTCCGCCACAGGTCACCCCCCTCCAGCATTTGAAGCCGTGCGAGCAAGACGTAGAAGGGCGTTCAAAATGGCCCAGATGCAAGGCACGCGACGAGAGGATTCCGAGGCGTACGATCTGTACGCCGCAGGAAGACACGAGGAGCGTAACGCCGCAGATGGGCCATTTTCAACGCCCGACAACAAAGGGGCGCCGCGAGGCGCCCCTTGTTTGGCCGGCCGACGGAAGAGGGTCGTCGGACCGGCCCGATATCCGTCAGCGTCCTAGGGCGAGACCCCCACGGGAACCAGGAGCGCGATGATCGAGCGGTTCCCCTCCGTCAGCGGATAGGCCAGGACGAGCGACTCGTCGAAGCGGGAGACGACCTCCTTGACGAACGCCGCGCGACCGCCGTCTACCTCGACGCGCAGGAACATCGCGTCGCGCCGCGGCTCCTTGTAGACGCCCGTCACACGGACCGTCACGTTGCCGATCTTGAGCACCGGCGTATCCCTGCCCGGGACGATCGTCACGCCCTCCAGCTGCTCGACCGAGCTCGCCTCCAGGATCTGTCGGATGCGGTCGGCACCGGCTCCCTCGCCCACCACTTCGTTCAGTCGCTGGAACGAGACGTCGGTCGGCGCGGTTCCCTCGGCCAGGTACAGGATCACCCTGTAGGTCGTATCTGGCGCAGTAGTCTGCGCGCGCGCGGGCGCCGTCCAGAGCGTTGTTGCGATCACCACGGCGGCCAGAGCCACCGCGGCAACAAACCGGGATTGTCCCATGGAGGTACCTCCTGCATGGTATACCAGCAGCGGCGCGTCATGTTCCCCCAAAGCGAGAGCCCGGCGAAGACGGCGGCTTCGCCGTCCCCCACCGGGCCTCACGACGTTCGCGCGTGCCATCCGGTTCAGCGGATGGCGCCCTCCAGCGAGCCTTCCGCGGGCGGGACCATCGGCCCCTCGGTAAGGGGGGCCGGCGGGACTGCCGGCGTGCCGGGTCCCGGGGCCTCGCCCCAGCCGTAGCGCGTGCCGAAGCGGGTCAGGAGCAGCGCTCCCAGCCCGACCGTCCAGGCGGCGTACTGGAGCACGAAGCCCAGGATGCCGAGGAGCACCGCGAACACTCCCAGCGGGCCACCCGGGATGCCCAGGACGCTCGCGAAGAACGACACCAGCATGATGATTCCCACGCCGATCAGCACGGCGACGAACGGGTTGTCGTGCTGCCAGCCGAAGCGCCTCTCCGCCGCGCTGCCGAGGATCCGAGCCACCGCGGTGAACCCGATCAACATTCCCACGGCGAGCGCCACGATCGCGAACGGCACCGCGAGCAGCAGCGGGATCCCGATGATCGAAATCGCGAGCAGGATGACGCTCAGGACCAGGACCGGGAAGAACAGGATCTGGGCCACGAGTCCGACCAGCGCCGCCTTCCAGGGCGACTGCGAGATCCGGTATGCCATCCGCTCCACGGGCCTGCGCGCGAGCAGGTACATGAGCGCTGCCAGGGCACCGAGCACGGTGATCCAGATGATCGTCATGATCAGGCCGCCGACCCCCTCGAGGAACGGCGCGTGAAACTCCGGCCCGCCGAAGTGCATGTTCGGACCGCCCCAGGCGACCTCCTCGACTCCGCCCTCGATCACGGCGCCGGACTCGCGGTTCAGCGTCCCACCGACCACGACCACTTCACCTTCCACGATCGCGTCCTCGCCGAGATTGACCGACCCCATGACGGACACCACGTCGCCCGTCACCCGCCCGTCCACGCTCACGGAGCCGAGTACGGCCACTACGTCGCCGTTGACGACCTCGTCCTCCCCCACGTGCACGCTGGCTCCCACGCGGACGCGATCGTCCGAGGACTCGAGGGCTATCGCCTCCGAATCGTCACCCTCTCCGGCGGTCGTGTCGCCGGCAAGCATCGCGGTCGTGTCGCCGGCAAGCATCGCGGTCGTGTCGGCGAGCAGGGGGGCGCCGCCGATCCCGAACAGGATCCGGCGATCGTCGGCCTCGAGATACGTCAGGCGCACGATGGCGTCCGCGTCCTCGGCGACCATGGCGCGCAGCTCGGGCCCGGTCACGGCCTGGCCGTTGACCGCGATCCCGTCGTCGGTGATGGTGATGTTCTGGACCTGCACGTTGCCGTACTTCGGAAGCAGCAGGAGCCCGCCGGGGACCTCCTGCACCTGGTACCGGTTCTCGATCTGGGCCCTCAGGGCGGCCAGCGAGGCGGTTTCGGCCTGCGCCAGCGTATCGGTTTGCGCGAGGGCCCGAGCCGGGCCGCCGGGCGCCAGCAAGGCCAGCCCCGCGGCCACGGTAAGGGCGCGTCCAAGCGCACGCAGTGACCCGTTCATTCTCAGACTCTCCTCTCGTAGACGAGCAGGTGATGCAGCGTATAGAGGGCGAGGGCGCTTATGAGTGCGCTGCCCATCATCGCGGTCGCGATCTCCGGGGTGACCGCGGCCTTGCCGATCGCGTCACCCACCCGTGCGAGCGTCCCCCAGACATCCAGCCCGGCCCGCAGCCAGCCGCCGAGGCCCGCGATCCCGCGGGCGACGGCAGTCACCACGTCGCCCAGGCTCGGGATCCGGATCGGAGCCAGCCGAAGAAGCGGCAGAAGCGCGACGGCGACTCCGCCGAGCACGACGGCCGCGGCGAGCAATACCTTCCCCGCCAATGGGACACGGCCCGTCTCGGGCTCGCGGTGAGACTCGCGGAGGGTCATGACCACCCGCTCGGCGAAGCCTGCGCGCGGAGCCAGGCGCGGGAGCGCTTCGAACAGCGCACCGAACGCCTCCTCGGCCAGGGCGTCATCGCCGGCGGCCTCCGCGGCCAGCCAGCGCTCGAGTTCCGTATGCGGGTTGCGGTTCATGTTCTCCTCCTCAAGCCGTCCTACGAGAGCGGCCGCGCCCGGGTTTCGCCCGCCGCGGCGCCCGCCGGACCCCAGCCGGCGTGGGCCAGCAGCTCGGCCAGGTCCTTGCGCGCGCGATGGATGTAGGTCTTCACGGTTCCGAGCGGAAGCCCCGCTATCTCGGCGATCTCCTCGTAGGCCAGTCCTTCCTGGTGGCGCAGGGCGATCACCTCGCGGTACTCGGGCCGGAGTCGCTCCACGGCCGCCGCCAGGGCGTCGGCGAGGTTGCCGCGGACGGCGAGGTCGAGCGGGGTGGATGCGTCCGGATTGGACAGGATCGCGTGGAGATCGGCGCTTTCGGGCCCGGTGGAATCGAGCGGCACGACGTCGAGCTCGGAGCGCCGCAGGTGGTCGATGGCGGTGTTGTGCGCGATCTTGAAGAGCCAGTTCGAGAACTTGCCTTGCGCGGGCTGGTAGCTGTCGAGACGGCTGAACGCCTTCACGAAGGCGTCCTGGGTCAGGTCCTCGGCCAGCGTCCGATCGCGCACCATGCGGGCGACGAGGTTGAACACCGGACGCTCGAAGCGGTGGACCAGCTCCCGGTAAGCGCGCTGGGAACCGCCGCGCGCGTCCTGGACGAGCTGTTCGTCGGCCGCCTTCACTGGTCCTCCCAACGACGATGCCATCCGACGGGTTTCACGACAGGGCGACCAGCCAGGCCGAGAAGGCCGCGCGCGTGCGCGAGATGTTCGATCGGCTGGCGCCGCGCTACGACCTGTTCAACGACGTTCTTTCGGCGGGCATCCACCGCCGCTGGCGTGCCGATGCCGTCGATCTGCTGGACCCCGCATCCGGCGGAAGCTACCTCGACCTCTGCGCCGGCACGCTCGACCTGGCGCGCATGGTGGCGGCGCGCGCTCCAGGCGCGCGCGTCGTGGGCGCCGACTTCTCGCTCCCCATGCTGGCCGAGGGACGTGCCAAGCTCGCCGCGTCCAAGATACCGGTCTGGCCCGTGGCCGCCGACGCGCTTCGGCTTCCGTTCCCCGCCCGCGCGTTTCGCGGGGTGATCATCGGATTCGGGCTCCGGAACCTCGCGGATTTCGACGCGGGCCTCCGCGAGATGGCACGGGTTCTCGAGCCCGGTGGCCGGCTCGTCGTGCTCGAGTTCACGGTCCCACCGGGCCGGGTGTTCCGCGGACTCTATCACGGGTACTTTCACCACGTTCTGCCGCGCGTGGGCGCGTGGATCTCCGGCCAGGCCCCGGCGGCCCGCTACCTGCCCGACTCGGTCTCGCGCTTCCCGCGCGCCTCCGAGCTGGCCGAGCTCATGGCCGCGGCCGGCTTCGCGCGCGTCCGCTACCGCTATCTGACGCGG
>DASSPT010000129.1:0-3848 GCA_035699465.1 Gemmatimonadota bacterium | reverse complement strand
GGCGCCACCGCTGACCGCGCTTGCCGCGCTCCGCGGCCGATCCTAGACTCCGACCGACGTAGCGGGGTCCGAACCGTTCTCATGGAGGTGAGCGATGAAGTGGATCTCAGGGATGAAGACGGCTGGGGCGCTCGCCGCGGCGCTGGTGGTCCTTCCGACGGCCGCGCGGGCCCAGCAGGCGACGGCGGAGGAGCTCGACGAGCCCGTCGCGATCGCCATGCAGACCGGCGAGGAGGCGGACCGGGAGGCGTTGAGACGGTTCGTCGGCCGTGAGGACGTGCAGAGGATCGCCCGCATGGCCGACGTCGACCTCGAGGACGCTTCGGCGGGCATTCTGGCGCTGGAAGGGGAGAAGCTCGCCCATGCCGCGGACCAGGCCCGAGCGCTGGAGGGCCGGATGGGGGCGGCCGACACGATCACGATCTCGGCCACCACGGTGATCATCGTGCTCCTCCTCATCCTGCTGATCGTGGTCGTCGCGAACTGACTACCGCACCCGGTCTGGAGGCCACCGGGAAGGGGTGGCCTCCGCACCGCGCCCGGGGCCCGCATTCGCGGGGCGGCGCGTTTGCATCCTCCTCGTCGTCGCGTAGTATGGTGATCCGATGACCCGCACAGACCTTCTCCTCATGGTGGCCGCGCTCCTGGCCGCGTCGCCGCTCTCCGCTCAGGAGCCTGCCCCTTCGTCGCCGGCGGACTCCATGGCCCTCGCGCACGCCCGCGAGATCATGCGCTCCATCCCATTGATCGACGGTCACAACGATCTGCCCTTCGAGCTCCGGGAGCGCGTGGACGGGAACCTCGATTCGCTCGACATCGCCAGTCCGCAGGACTCCCTCATGACCGACATCGCGCGCCTTCGCGAAGGCCTGGTCGGCGGGCAGTTCTTCGCCGCGTACGTGCCTACCGAGCTCATCGGATACGGCGCAGCGCGCTTCGCCCTCATGCAGATCGATCTGATCCACCGCCTCACCGAGCGGTATCCCGAGACGTTCGAGTTCGCGCGATCGGCGGAGGACATCCGCCGGATCTTCGATCAGGGGAAGATCGCGGCGCTGATCGGGATCGAGGGCGGCCACGCGATCGAAGGCTCGCTGGACCTGCTACGCACCTACTATGGCCTCGGCGTCCGGTATATGACTCTGACCCACTGGGCGACCACCGACTGGGCCGACGCGGCGACCGACGATCCGGAGTGGCAGGGCCTCCGTCCGGGCTTCGGCGAGGACGTGATCCGCGAGATGAACCGCCTCGGGATGCTCGTCGACCTGTCGCACGTCTCGGACTCGACGATGGTCGACGTTCTGCGGCTGAGCAGGGCGCCGGTCATCTACTCGCACTCATCGGCGAGGGCGATCGACCGTCACGTGCGGAACGTCCCCGACGACATCCTCCGCATCCTGGGCACTAACGGGGGCGTGATCATGACGAACTTCGCGCCCGATTACGTGAGCGAGGAGCTCCGGCTCTGGTCCGAGCGCGCGGGCGGCGTGCGCGACTCGCTGCGGGCGAGCTTCGTGGACGACACGGCGGGCATGCGGGCCGCGTACGTTGCCTGGCGCGAGGCGGACCCCGCTCCGCAGGCCACCCTTTCGCAGGTCGCCGACCACATCGATCACCTGGTGGCGACGGCGGGCATCGACCACGTGGGGATCGGGTCGGACTTCGACGGCATCGGCTCCACGCCGGTCGGTCTGGAGGACGTATCCACGTTCCCGGATCTGATCGCCGAGCTGGTCCGCCGGGGATACCCCGACGAGGACATCCGCAAGATCCTGGGCGGGAACCTGCTGCGTGCGCTGGACCGGGCGGAGGACGTGGCGGCCCAGATGAAGCAGGAGACCGGCCCGTACGTGGGCACGCTCCCTTCCCCCTACGGAGAGCCTCCGGAAGAGGAGTAGAGCGTCACGCATGCGACCTCGCCCGCGATGAGCGATTCCTCCCGCTTCGACGACATCGACCGCCTCTGCGTCAACGCCATCCGCGCGCTCTCCATCGATCAGCCGCAGGCCGCGAACTCCGGCCATCCGGGCCTTCCTCTGGGCGCCGCGCCGATGGCGTACGTGATCTGGCAGCGATACCTGAAGCACGACCCCGCAGATCCGAAGTGGCCGGACCGCGATCGCTTCGTCCTCTCGGGCGGCCACGGCTCGGCGCTCCTCTACTCGCTGCTGAACCTCACCGGCTACGACCTGCCGATGTCCGAGCTCGAGAACTTCCGGCAGTGGGAGTCGAAGACGCCCGGGCATCCCGAGTCGACGCTGACGCCCGGCATCGAGGCCACGACCGGACCCCTGGGCCAGGGGATCTCGAACGCCGTGGGAATGGCGATCGCCGAGCGATGGCTCGCCCACCGGTACAATCGGCCCGGCGGACGGATCGTCGATCACTGGACCTATGTAATCGCCTCCGACGGCGACCTGATGGAGGGCGTCGCGCAGGAGGCGAGCGCGATCGCGGGGTTCTTCAAGCTGGGGCGCCTGATCGTCCTCTGGGATTCCAACCGCGTCACGCTCGACGGGCCGCTGGCTCAGTCGACAGACGAGGACACGGCCGCCCGCTACGAGGCGTATGGCTGGCAGGTGCTCGAGGTCGAGGACGGCGACACCGACCTCGACGCGATCGACGACGCCCTGGCCGCCGCGCGATCCGACACCGCGCGGCCCTCACTGATCGTCGTCCGCACCACGATCGGGTACGGCTCGCCGAACAAGGCCAACACGTCCAAGGCCCACGGCTCGCCGCTCGGCGAGGAGGAGGTCGTACTCACGAAGGGCGCGCTCGGATGGCCGTTCCCCAAGCGCACGTTCTACGTGCCGGCCGAGGTGCGCGAGCACATGGACGCGTCGTCCCGCGGCCGCGAGACACACGCGGAGTGGATCGAGCTGCACGAAGGATGGGCCTCCGAGAACGAAGCGCTCGCCGAAGAGTGGCGGCTCTCGTGGGCGAACGAGCTCCCGAAGGGCTGGGACGCGGACCTCCCGACGTGGAAGCCTGGCGACAAGCACGCCACGCGCACGGCCGCCGGCGACACACTGCGCGCGATCGCTGAGACGGTGCCCTGGCTGCTCGGGGGCGACGCGGACCTCGCCGAGTCCACGATGAACACGATCGAGGGCGAGGGCGCGTTCAACGGCCAGACCGGCGAGGGCCGGAACTTCCATTACGGCGTCCGCGAGCACGGTATGGGCTCGATCACGAACGGAATGGCGTACCACGGCGGCGTCCGCCCCTTCTGCGCGACGTTCTTCGTGTTCAGCGACTACATGCGCCCCGCTGTGCGGCTATCGGCTCTGTCCGAGCTGCCGGTCGTCTACCAGTGGACGCACGACTCGATCGGTCTCGGGGAGGACGGCCCCACGCATCAGCCGGTCGAGCACCTCGCGTCGCTGCGCGCCATGCCGAACTTCACGCTCTTCCGTCCCGCCGACGCCGCCGAGGCGACCGAGTGCTGGCGCTTCGCGATGACGAACGTTCACGGCCCGACGGCGATCGTATGTTCGCGCCAGAAGCTCCCGGTGCTCGACCGCGCGGAGCTCGCGGGAGCGGAGGGCGTGCTGCGCGGCGCATACGTGCTCGCGGATACGGACGGGAATGAGCCGGACGCGATCCTGATCGCGACGGGCAGCGAGGTGGAGAAGGCCCTGGAGGCCCGCACTTTGCTCTCCGAGGAGGGGATCGACGCCCGCGTCGTTTCGATGCCGTCGTGGGAGGTCTTCGCCGCGCAGGACGAATCGTACCGGGAGGAAGTGCTGCCGCCGGCGATCACTGCGCGGGTCTCGATCGAGGCCGCGGCGACGTTCGGCTGGGAGCGCTGGATAGGCGACCGCGGGATCGCGATCGGCGTC
>DASSPT010000128.1:0-17823 GCA_035699465.1 Gemmatimonadota bacterium | reverse complement strand
GCCCCTATCGGTCGCGGGCGAGGACGTAATCGACGGCCGCTTCGAGCATCTCCCTGGCGGGGCTCTCCGGGACCATGCCCAGAGCGTCGCGAGCGCTCGACGCGTATTCGGCCGCCATGCTGCGCGTGGCTTCGATCCCGCCGCGAGCGTGCACCAGCTCGATGACGTGATCGATGGCCCCGGCCGAAGCTCCCCCACCCGGCCTGAACACCTCCTGCACTTCCCTGCGCTCGGCCGGTGACAGCCGCGGAAGTACGGCCAACAGCGGATAGGTCGCCTGCCCCTCCTTCAGGTCGGAGCCGGCGGGCTTCCCCATCACGGCCTGCTCGCCGCCGTAGTCCATCAGATCGTCCACGAGCTGAAACGCCATTCCCAGCCGGTGCCCGTAAGCGGCCAACTCTTTACGGTGCGCCCGCGCTCCAATCACCGCTCCCATCTCGCAGGCCGTGGCGACCAGGCTCGCGGTCTTCTTCTCGATCAGATAGAAATACTGCGCGGGATCCTCGACGAGCTTTCGATGATGTGCGATCTCGACCATCTCTCCGATGGTGAGATCGTTGGTGACGCGGGCGGCAAGCCCGATCAACTCCAGGTCGCCGAGCCGGGTGATCTCCGACATCGCCCGCGAGTACAGGTAGTCCCCCATGATCACCGACACCTTGTGATCCCACTTGCTGTTCAGAGTCGGCATCCCGCGCCGCAGGGCGGATTCGTCGATGGAGTCATCGTGGACCAGAGAAGCGAGGTGGATGATCTCGATTACCGCGCCGAGGGAGATTTCTCGATGGTCTGGGTCCTCTTCGATCCGGTTGCAAAGCGACAACAGGACAGGCCGGAAGAGCTTTCCGCGCATCTGCTGCAGGTGGAAGGAGATCTCGTTGATGAACGGAACGTCGGCTTCCAGGACGCGGCTCATGTGCGCGATCACGCCGTCCAGGACGTCGTGAACCAGACCTTGGATCGTGGCCAGGGAAGGAGTGGCGGCGCCGGCTTTCATCGGGACGGAAGCTTAACGCGGGGTATGGATGCGGGCAACGAGCGCAGCGGCCCACTCGTCAGGGACCGCCGGCGTCCCGAGGCGGCTCCTGTGTCCCGGCGTCCCGTGGAAGTCCGAGCCGCCCGTCGGCAGGAGATCGAGGTCGTGCGCGAGCGCCTCGTAGTGGCGCATGCGCGCGGTAGAGTGCTCGGTGTGGCGAACCTCCAGCGCTTCCAGGCCCGATTCCACCAGCATGGGGATCAGATCGTCGCGACGGAAGGTTCCCGGATGCGCCAGCGACCCGACGCCCCCGGCCTGCTTGATCAGATCGAACGCGTCGCGCGGCGACAGCGCCTCCTTGGGAACGAACGCGGGCGCGTGCCGGCCCAGCCAGCGTCGGAACGCCTCGTCGAGCGAAGCTGCGTGGCCGCGTTCGACGAGCGCCTGGGCCACGTGCGGGCGCGCGATCGTCCCCGCCCCGCTCGCCGCCTGGACGTCGGCGAACTCGATCTCCACGCCGAGTTCGATCAGCCTGTTCACGATCTCTCTCGCGCGCGCTTCTCGCTTGCGAGCGAGGTCCGCCAGAGCCGTGCGAAGCGCGGGTAGCTCCGCGTCGATGCCATAGGCGAGGATGTGCGCCTCACGGTCGGCGACGTGAACGGTGAGCTCCGCACCCGATAGGATTTCGAGCCCTGGTGGAGCGGAACCGCGCGCCTCGTCGAGCGCATCGATGGCGTCATGGTCGGTGATGGCGAGCATCGACAACCCGCGGGAGGATGCCAGTCGCGTCAGCTCGGCGGGCGACAGCGCGCCGTCCGAAACGGTAGTGTGGGAGTGCAGATCGACGGGCACGTCAGAGCCCGAGGACTTCGAGGGCGATCTCGTACCTGCCGAAGGGCGGCATGACGTATACTCCGCGGACTCCACGGAGACTTCGCACCCCGGCCAGGGCCTCGCGCGCGATCGCCACACCCTCCGCGCGCGCCGCTCGCTGTCCTTCCGCTCCGCGCATGCGCTCCCGCACCGGCTCCGGGATCCGCATGCCCGGGACCTCGTTGTGCAGAAACTCCGCGTTGCGATAGGAATGGAGCGGCAGGATGCCGACGAGGATCGGGACCCGGGGATCGCCGAGCTCGGCGAGGAAGGTCTCGAGCAGGAGCGGGTCGTAGACGGGTTGCGTCATCGCGAACTCGGCCCCCGCCTCGAGTTTGCGCCGGAACCGCTCGATCTCCCGCTGGACGTCGATCGCGCCGGGATTCACCCCCACTCCGATGTGGAGCGACAGCGGGATGCCGGTCTCCCGGCCGGCTGCGTCGATGCCGCGCCCGAGGCCTGCCGCCACGCGCGTCAGGCCTATCGAGTCGACGTCGAAGACGGCGGTCGGGACCGCGTACTCTCCGGCCTTGGGCGGATCCCCGGTTATGATCAGGACGTTCTTGACGTCGAGGGCGTGCGCCGACAGCAGGTCGGCCTGCATCCCGTACAGGTTCCGGTCGCGGCAACAGTAGTGGATGATCGTCTCCATGCCCGGAACCGCGTCGCGGATCGCCCTCGCGATCGCCAGTGGCGTGGGCCGCGGCGAGATGCGCGCGTACTCCGGGATGTTGACGGCATGCACGCCCGCGTCGGCGAGGGCGCGCACCGATTCGACCAGCCCGCCGATATCGGCGCTCTTCGGCGGCGTGAGCTCGACCGACGTCACGAACGCATCCGGCTCCGCGAGCCGCCGGGCGAGCGGCGTCCGCTCTTCCGGAGAGCGATCCTGGCGCATGGGCGCCTCCGCGACGGCGCCCGGGACCTCGACCCGGCGGCTCTCCCGGCGGGGAGCGAACCCCGCGACCGCGCGCTTCATCTGGCGCACGTGATCGGGCGTCGTCCCGCAGCACCCCCCGAGCAGCCGAACGCCGGCCTTGACGAACCTGCGCGCGTACTTGCCGAAGTACTCGGCGCTCGCCATGTAGAGGAGCCGACCCTCCACCGACTGCGGCAATCCGGCGTTCGGCATGGCCGCCAGCAGGACGTCGGATCGCGTCATCCTCGCGACCACCTCGAGCATCGGCTTCGGCCCGACCGAACAGTTGGCGCCGATCACGTCGGCCCCGGCCGCGACGAGGCGATCGACGACGATCTCGGGCGTCTCCCCGCCCTGCGTCTCGCCCTCTTCGTTGAACGTCATCATGGCGATGACAGGAACGCCCGCGTCGAGCCGATGGATGGCCGCCAGAGCCGCTTCCATCTCGACGAGCCATGGGATCGTCTCGACGACGAAGGCATCGATGCCCGCCTCGAGCAGCGCCTCCGCCTGCTCGCCGAAGATCCGCTCCAGATCCTCGGCCGAGAACTGTCCGGCGACCTGGCCCGCGACGCCCACCGGTCCCATCGAGCCACCGACCCACCCCTCTTCCCCGGCTGCCTCGCGCGCCAGGCGCACGCCTGCGGCGTTGATCTCGCGCACCTGGTCTTCCAGGCCGTGCGCGGCGAGCCGCGAGCGGTTCGCGCCGAACGTGTTGGTCTCCAGCAGCTCCGCGCCGGCGCTGCGGTACAGCCGGTGGACCTCCGCCACGAGCTCGGGCTGGCTGAGGCAGAGGGCGTCGAAGGACTGATTGATGAAGACGCCGCGCTCGTAGAGCGCCGTGCCCATAGCACCGTCGGCCACGACGACCGCTTCGTGGAGGCGATCGATGAGCAGGGTTCCGCGCCGAGCGGAGGCTCGAATCGGCGTGATCACGGCAGCGTACAGGCGGTGGAAATACTACGCGAGGCGGGCGCGAACGGGTCTTGCCCGGCGGAGACGAGGATCGAGGGGAAAGGCCCGGCAGCGCGTCTCCGACGACGTGAGACGCAGGAGAGTCCCGGCACCCCTCCCGCGCCCGAAGGGTTGCGACTCCGCGACGCGAGCACCGTATAGTATTTCAACGACCTGCTAATCCCTGGGCAGGGTGCTGCCGACCTTGCTCAGGATCTCCGTCGCGACCTCGTTCTGGGGATCGACGAGCAGCATCTCCTCGGCGGCCCTGCGCGCAGAGGAGCGGCGGCCGCCCTCCACGTGCCACCGCGCCTGCGCCGAGAGCGCTTCCAGGACCAGCGACGCCATGCCCAGCTGCCGGGCCGCCTCCGTCCAGGCGCCGTAGTGCTCGTCCTTCGCCGCTCCGAGCGCCGCGAGCCGGCGGTAGGCCTCCACCGCCTCCTCCCAGCGGCGCTGCGAGGTGAACCCCTGGCCGGCCTCGGCCAGATGCTCCGCGGCCCGCTGGGTGTCGCCTTCGGTGACGGCGCGCTCGGCCAGCGAGACCATCTCTCCGTAACCGCCCTCGACCCGCGCGCGGTCGGCGCGCTCGGGCAGGGTGCGATCGGGCTCGGGAGAACGCTCCGAATAGCTCGTGTGCTCGATCTCCAGGCCGAGCGGGATGGGGGCTGGTGAGGACGTCGCTGTCGTCGCCTCCTCCACGGCGGGCGCCGTCGAATTGCGCTCCTCGGGATGGACCGGAGGCGCCGTTGGCCTCGGCGGGCGGTCGCCGTGCTCCGCGAGTCGATCGCTGATTCGCGCGACCGCCTCCTGATCACCCCGCGCCTCGTATTCCCGGCGCAGCGTGCGGTACTCCTGTACGGCGGCGTCGCGCTGCCCGTTCTCGGCATAGAGCCTCGCCAGCTTTTCGCGCTGGAGCGGCTTGTCCAGGCCCAGGCCGACGAGGTCGGCCAGGGCGGCGATCGCTTCCTTCGGCTGACCGGAGCGCTCGACCCGATCCGCGTAGGCCTCGAGCTCGCGGGCGGCGTCGGCGCGCAGCCCCTTGGCCGCGTAGAATCGGCCGAGGAGCAGTGCGGCGTTGTCGTTCTCGGGAGCGTAGCGGCGGATCTTCTTGCAGCAGGCGATCGCGTTGTCGTACATCCCCTCGCGGGCGTACGCCTCGGCCGACTGCCGATAGTGATCCACGGCGGAGTGGATGTCGCCCTTGTCCAGGTAGGCGTCGCCCAGTCCGTTCAGCGCGGATGCCGGCTGCGCGATGCCCTGGACATCCGCTTGCCGAAGCTCTTCCAGATACCGCGCGATCGCGTCGTCGGGATTTTCGTGTCGCGACGCGGCGTGCTTTTCCTTCTTGAACCAGCTCAGTCCGCGCACTCCTTTGTCGGGGGGTGTGTCAAGATAGGAGCGCCGTTCGGGTCCGGCTAGATCGGCGCTCCGCTTTCCACAGCGGGCGGCCGGCGCGCGCGACGAGCACCGCGCGAGGCACTCCATAATGGTACGCCAGGTTCCGTACGTCCGGCGTGTCGAAGACCGCGACGTCTCCGGGTGAGCCGGAATCGAGGACGCCCAGATCGGGGCGGCCGACCGCCAGCGCACCGCCCAGCGTCACCGCGCGCACCGCCTCGGCGATCGTCAGGCCGAGGTTGAGGCAAGCCAGCGGCACCATGAGAGGGAGGTTCTGGCTCATGGAGGAACCAGGGTTGAAGTCGGTGGCGACCGCCAGCATCGCGCCCGCATCGGCGAGCGCCCGGCCCGGGGCATGGCGTCCGAGCTTGAGGAACAGCGAGGTGCCGGGAAGCAGCGTGGCGACGGTGGCGGAGGCCGCCAGCGCCGCGATTCCCCGGTCGTCTATCGCCACCAGGTGGTCCGCGCTGGCGGCGTTCAGGCGGGCGGCCAGCTCGGCCCCACCCAACGGCGTGAACTCCTCGGCATGGATCTTGAGCCCGAGCCCCAGCTCCCCCGCACGCTCGAGGATCCGCTCGGATTCCGTCAGCGTGAACGCGCCCTCCTCGCAGAACACGTCGCAGAACCGGACCAGGCCCTCCTCCACCACCGCCGGCAGCATCTCGTCGATCACCAGCCCGACGTAGGACTCGCGATCGCCGGCGTACTCCGCGGGGATCGCATGCGCTCCGAGGAACGTGGGTACGAGGCGCGGAAGATCGTGTTCGTCGGAAAGCCGGTGGATCGCACGCAGGGTCTTGAGCTCGTCCTCGACCGTGAGCCCGTACCCCGACTTGACCTCGATCGTGGTCACGCCGAAGCGCGCGAACTCCGCGATCCGCGGCCGCGAGATCTCTACCAGATCGTCCACGCTGCGGGAGCGGAGGTCGCGAACGCTGAACAGGATCCCGCCCCCGGCCGCGGCGATCTCCTGGTACGTCGCCCCCGCCAGCCGCCGCTCGAACTCGTGCGCGCGACCGGCGCCGAAGACGGCGTGCGTGTGGGAGTCGACCAGCCCCGGCAATGCGATGCACCCGCTTCCGTCGAATGCGCGCGGGTCCTCCGTGTCCCCCAGGAGGGGCGCGGCTTCCGCGGGCAGGTCGGCCATCGGGCCCGTAGCGGCCACCTCGCCGTCCCGGATCCAGACGAAGGCGTCCTCGACGATCGACAGCGGCGCGGAAGTGCGGCCGCGCGGATCGACGAGCTGCGCGAGCCCGTGGATCAGGAGCTCTCCACCCCGCGTCGCGCCCGCGGCTCTCGTCACTCGCCGCCCATCGGGAGGCGCACGCCCTTTTCGCGTGCGGTCCGCTGCGCCTCCTCGTACCCCGCGTCGGCGTGACGGGCCACGCCCAGGCCGGGGTCGTTGGTCAGGACGCGCTCGAGTCGCAGCCCCCCGTCGATGGTGCCGTCGGCGACGGTAACCTGGCCGGCATGGAGGCTCAGTCCGACGCCGACGCCGCCGCCATGGTGGAAGCTCACCCAGGAAGCTCCCGAGGCGGTATTGAGCAGCGCGTTCAACACGGGCCAGTCGGCGATCGCGTCGGAGCCGTCGGCCATGTCCTCGGTCTCGCGGTAGGGGGACGCCACCGAGCCCGTGTCGAGATGGTCGCGGCCGATCACGATCGGGGCCCGGAGCGTGCCGTCGGCCACCATCGCGTTCATCCGCTCTCCCAGCCTCCATCGATCGCCATACCCGAGCCAGCAGATGCGGGCGGGCAGACCCTGGAACGCGACCTTCTGTCCCGCGAGGTGGATCCAGCGCTGAAGCGGATCGTCGTCGGGAAAGAGCTCGCCGATCGCCCGGTCGATCGCCGCGATGTCGGCCGGCTCCCCGGAGAGAGCCGCCCATCGGAACGGCCCCTTGCCCTGGCAGAACAGCGGACGGATGTACGCCGGCACGAAGCCCGGGATCTCGAACGCGTCGTCGACGCCCGCATCCAGCGCCTGGCCGCGGAGGTTGTTGCCGTAATCGAAGGCCACGGTTCCCTTGCGGCCGAGCTCGAGCATCGCGCGGCAGTGGACGGCCATGGAGTCCATGGCCCGGCGGACGTACTCGTCGGGATCGCGCGCTCGCAGCTCGGCCGCCTCAGCGAGAGTCAGGCCGGCGGGCACGTAGCCGTTCAGCGCATCGTGCGCGCTCGTCTGATCGGTGAGGACATCGGGCACCTGGTCGCGGCGAACGATCTCCGGCAGGACCTCCGCGCAGTTTCCCGCGAGGCCCACCGAGACCGCCTCTCCCGCCGCGGTGGCGGCCGCCATCCGGTCGATAGCGGCATCCAGATCCGGCGCGATCTCGTCGAGGTAGCGGCCCGCGACGCGGCGCTCGAGGCGCGCGCGGTCGACCTCGACGATCAGACACGCCGCGCCGTTCATGGTGGCGGCCAGCGGCTGGGCGCCGCCCATCCCACCGCAGCCGCCCGTGAGCACCCAGCGGCCGGAGAGCGACCCCCCGAAGTGCCGCGACGCGACAGCAGCGAAGGTCTCGTAGGTTCCCTGGAGGATCCCCTGCGAGCCGATGTAGATCCACGACCCCGCCGTCATCTGGCCGTACATCGTCAGGCCGAGCGCCTCCAGGCGCCGGAACTCGTCCGCGGTGGCCCACCGCGGGACGAGGTTCGCGTTGGCGATCAGGACCCTCGGAGCCATGGGGTGGGTGCGAAAGACCCCGACCGGCTTCCCCGATTGTACGCAGAGGGTCTCGTCGTTCTCGAGATCCTCGAGGGCTCCGACGATGGCGTCGAAGCACTCCCAGTTCCGCGCGGCGCGGCCCGAGCCGCCGTATACGACCAACCGATCGGGATCCTCGGCGACCTCCGGATCGAGGTTGTTCATCAGCATCCGGAGCGCTGCCTCCTGGTGCCAGCCGCGGCACCGGAGAACCGTCCCACGGGGCGCGCGCACCGTTCGCGGCCCGGCGGCGGTCATGGCGTCGGTCATCGGGTCCTCCTGTCAGGCCGTTGGAATGCCATACGCGGCTCGCGTTGCGACTCCTGAACCGGGGGAGGCGGAACGTTCGACGACGGAAATGTGTCGAACGTGCCGCTCGACGGTCCAGATCGGACCCCGACGAAAACGGGGGAGGCCCGAAGGCCTCCCCCGCTGATTGCCCGAATGCATCGCGCCGTCAGTTCGGCGGGCTCTCCAGCGTACCCTGCACGATGCACTGGATCAGAAAGACGTTGGCCGTAAAGCTGAACGTCCCGTTCTGGAAACCGGTCGCGGCCGCTCCGGGACCGTTGCCGAAGACGAACTGCTGCGTGATGCTGCCCTGGGCGGTGATCGTCGGCGTCTCGGGATCCCCGGTTTCCAGCAGGATCGGCCCGCTGAACACCGCCAGACCACTCGGGGACAGCGAAGCCACGGGATCGTCCTGCACGTTCGAGATCAGGGCGCTGACCCCGAGCTGCGCGGTGGACGGCGTAGGCTGGTTCACCGTCATGTCGACGACGACCGACGATCCCGCCTCGAGCCCCAGGGCCTCCTGGCAGACGTCGCTGATGAACGTCAGCGTGAAGTCCGTGCTGAACGTCCCCGCCACTATGGGGAATGCGGTGACGATGAACTGCGACTGGGCCGACTTCACGCCGTCGCTTACGGTCACGGCGATCACGTACTCACCCGGGACGTCGGGGGTGAATGTCGCCTGCGTCCCGTCCAGGCTGATGGTCGGCGTCGCCGCGCTCCCGTCGGGCGCGTCCAGCGTCCAGGTGTACTCCAGCGGATCGCCGTCGGCGTCCGTGAAGGCCGCGGTCGCGGTCACGCTCTCTCCCACCAGGATCTGCGCGCTGCCGGCGATCGTCAGCGTCCCGACCGGCGGATGATTGAACGGGCCCACCGTCAGCGTAGCCGTGTCCGTCGAGGTGAACTCTCCGTCGCTGACGGCCAGCTGGACGACGTATGCGCCCTCGAGATCGGGCGTGAAGCTCGCGATCGCGGCATTGGGCGACGTGATCTCGGCGGTCGAGCCAACGGGCCGCGAAAGAACCGACCACGCGAAGGTCAGCGGGTCGCCGTCGGGGTCGGACGAAGCAGTGCCGTCGAGCGTCATCGCGATCGTCTCGGTTCCCTCGAGGTCGAATCCGGCGTTCGCTGTCGGTGCACGATTCGCCCCGGGAGCGGTGGCGGTGACCCTCACGTCGTCGACGGCCTGGCCGCCGCGGCCGTCGGTGACCGTCACCTGCAGGACGTACTCCCCGGCCAGGTCGGGCGTGATGGACACCGCAGCCGCGTTCGTGGGCGCCGGCTGCGCGGTGCTGCCGGCGGGACGTGCGGTCACGGTCCAGGCGAACGTCAGCGGGTCGCCGTCCGGGTCTGCAGCCGTGGCGGTGACCGTCGCGGCGGCGCCGAGGGTCACCGCCTGGTCCGCTCCGGCGTCCACGGTGGGAGCGACGTTGGCGGCGCCGACCGTCACCCGCACGGTGTCGCGGTCGGCGAACTCGGTGTCGGACACGGTGAGCTCGAACTCGTACACGCCCGTGGCCGACGGCGTGAAGGTCGCCTGGGCGGTAGCGGCGCCGGCGAGCGAGACCGGAACACTGCCGGGAGAGGCGGTGGTTCGCCACTCGAACGTGAGTATGTCGCCGTCCGGATCGGACGACCCCGATCCGGAGAGCGTCACCTGGACGCCCACGGTGGCGATCTGGTCCACGCCCGCGCCGGCGACGGGCGCGCGGTTGGGCGGAGGCTCGCCCTCTTCGACCGCGGCGGAGATGATCGTGAAGTGGGAGATGTGTCCGCGAACGGTGATGCCGCTGGAGCCGATGTCGACGGTTACGCCGGTCAGCCCCTCGAAGCCGGTCGCGGTCGTCGCCAGGAGCGTCAGGTCCGCCGGATCGATCCCCGTCAGTTCCGAGTTGGGGACGAACACGAACACCTCTACGGGCAGCTGAAACTGCTGCCCCTCGGGAGCGAAACGATAGGCCTGGCCGATCGCACCGGCGGCCTCGAGGGTTCCGGGGGTGGTGACGGCCGTGATCGTGATCGTCACGTCGTCGTCCAGCGCGCCGGGGGGGACCGTAACGCCGGCCTCCGTCCGGAGCGACACCGTACCGCCCGCGGGACCCAGCGTCCCGGATCCGTCGCCTCCGTCCGGGCCGACCGGGCCGTTGCCGTCGCTGCAGGCGAGCCCCAGCCCCAGGACCGCGATCCGCGATAGAGAGATCCAACTCCTACGCATCAGGACTCCGTCGGTTCAGGAAGATCTATCGCCGCCGTCTGGGGGACGGGAAGGAACGACGGGTGCGGAAACGATTGCGGCCACCCCAAAGATGGACCCCGGCTGCCGGACCGTCAACGGGACGGCCCGGCACCGGTCAGCGCTGACCGACGATCGTCCCCACCACGTGGCAGGTGAACGCCGTGAAGTCGAAGTCGATGTCCATCGTGTTGCCCGAGAACGTCCCGGAGAACGTGCCCTGTGCATTGAACTCGTCGCCCGGGGTGGCGGGATCGGGGTCGATGATCACGACCCCGGGCCCGAAATGAAAATCTCCGTCGGACGAGAGCGTTCCGACCGGGTTGCTGCCGAATTCGTCCCGCAGGTCGCTGATGTGGAGGGTCGCCTGGTTGCCCGACTGGGTGACCCTCAACGTCCCGGTAGTCGAGGATCCGGGGGTGACCAGGCCCAGACAATCGGTCGCCTGAACGGCGGTGAAGGTGGCGTCGTAGTCGCCCGCGACGGCCGGCGGGCCGTTGTCGGTCGGGCCGCCGTCGCTCCCGCAGGCGAGGGCCAGCATCAGGGCGCCCGCGACTAGGTGGCCCGTCATCGATGCGATCGACTTGCTCATGCGCGCATTCCTCCAGCGGAAAAGGGATTTCCATCGCGATCGGAAGCGGAGTACACCTTCATGCCGACGTCGCTTCGGCGGTCAGTGGAGCTCTACCGCGTGCCCCGCGCGGGCCGTGACCGCCCCCACCCGCACGGCGGCGTCCCAGCCCGCTTTCCGCAGCGCGTGCAGCAGACCTGCCTCCTCGCTCGAAGGGACCGCAAGGAGCAGGCCCCCGCTCGTCTGGGGGTCGAACGCGGCCAGCCGGCGGCCCTCCGCCACGGCTCCCGCGATCGACACGCGGGGCGCGAAATAGCTCCGGTTGTTCCGCCCGCCGCCCGGGACGTGGCCCTCGAGCCCGAGCTCCTCCACGCGATCGAAGAGAGGAAGCGCATCCGCTTCGAAGACGAGCGTCGTCCCGCTGGCATCCGCCAGCTGTACGGCGTGTCCGACGAGTCCGAAACCCGTCACGTCGGTGGCCGCGCGCGCGCCCGCTTCCAGCGCGAGCTCCGATGCGGTCGCCGAAAGCCGTTTCATCGACTCGACGGCCACGCCGATCTCGGCCTGGCTCACGGCTCCGGCCTTAAGCGCCGTGGTCAGGACGCCGGTCCCCAACGCCTTGGTGAGGATCAAGGTGTCGCCCGGCCGCGCGCCTGCGTTGGTGAGCAACCGCTCCGGATGGGCGGTCCCGGTGACGGCCAGTCCATACTTCAGCTCCTCGTCCTGGATCGAATGCCCCCCGATGATCGCGCAGCCGGCTTCGCGGCACTTCTCCGCGCCCCCCGACAGGATCCGGCTCAGGATATCGGGTTCGAGACCGCTCGGAGGCCAGCACACGAGGGCGAGGGCGGTACGCGGCGTGCCTCCCATCGCGTAGACGTCCGAGAGCGCGTTGGCGGCGGCGATCTGGCCGTAGTCCCACGGATCGTCCACGATCGGCGTGAAGAAGTCCACGGTCTGGATGAGCGCCAGGTCCGGCGCGATCCGGTACACTCCCGCGTCGTCGAACGACCTGGCATCTACCAGAACGTCGGGATTTTCTGGCCCCGGGGTCATCCCCTCGAGCGCTTTGTGCAAGTCCGCCGGACTCAGCTTCGACGCTCAACCAGCGCACCGCACTTTCTCGGTCAGCTTGGTGATCTCTTCGCGGGTCACGCGCTCCTGACTGCGATGGCGTCGATCTCGATGAGGGCTCCTTTGGGAAGGGCTGCCACCTCGACGGTGGATCGCGCGGGGAACGGCTCCGAGACGACCTCCGCGTAGACTGCGTTGAACGCGGCGAAATCCGCCATGTCGGCCAGGAATACGGTCGTCTTCACCACATCTCCCCAGCCGGATCCGGCCGCTTCGAGGATGGCGGCCACGTTCTGGAGCGCCTGCAGGGTTTGCGCCTCTATCCCTTCGGGCAGCTGCCCGCTGGCGGGGTCGCCGCCCAGCTGTCCGGCGGTGAACACCAGATCACCCGCGACGATCCCCTGACTGTAGGGCCCAAGCGCCCGCGGCGAAGCGTTCGTCCGTATCACTTCCCTATGATGCATCATGTCCTCCCGTGACCGTTCGAAAGACTGGACGAAGCCTCGGTGGAAGACAGCGCCAAAGCGCGTTCAAAATGGCTCAGACGCAGGGCGCGCGAGCGGAACGCCGCAGATGGGCCATTTTCAGAGGCCCGTCAAAACAGACCGTGGACGGTGCCGTCGGGGTCTACTTTCATCCCCTCCGCCGCCGGCTTCTTCGGCAAACCCGGCATCGTCATGATGTCACCCGTCAGGACCACGAGGAACCCCGCGCCGGCCGATGGCCGTACCTCGCTGACCGTTATGTGAAATCCCTTCGGGCGGCCGAGCCGCGTCGGATCGTCGGACAGCGAGTACTGGGTCTTGGCGACGCAGACGGGCAAATGTCCAAGACCGATCCTCGACAGCTCCTCCACGTCGCGCTCCGCGGGCCGGGTGTACTCCACGCCTTCCGCACCGTATACCTCGCGCGCGATCGTCTCGACTTTCTCGCGGATGGACATTTCCAGCGGATACAGGTAGCGGAATCCGCCGCTCGTGGACGTGTCCACCGCTTCCACCACCCTGTCCGCGAGGTCAAGCCCCCCCGCGCCGCCTTCGGCGAACACGCGTGTCCGAGCCGCCGGGACCCCGCGCTCACCGCAGAACCGCTCGACGCGCTCCAGCTCCGCGGGGTCATCGCCCGCGAACTCGTTCAGCGCGACCACGCGCGGAACCCCGAAGCGGCCCAGGATATCGAGATGGGCGGCCAGGTTTGGAAGGCCGCGCTCGATCGCCCCGACGTCCGATGCACCGAGCGCGCGCCGCGCGACACCGCCGTTGTACTTGAGCGCCCGCATCGTCACCACGACGACGGCCGCCGAGGGCTCGATCCCGCCGTACCGGCATTTGATGTCGAAGAACTTCTCCGCACCGAGGTCGGTCCCGAACCCCGCTTCTGTCACGCAGTACTCCCCGAACGCGAGCCCCATGCGGGTGGCGAGGAGCGAATTGCAGCCGTGCGCGATGTTGGCGAACGGGCCGCCGTGAACGAAAGCGGGCCCGCCCTCGATCGTCTGTACGAGGTTCGGGAGGATCGCGTTCTTGAGCAACAGGGTCATGGCGCCCTGGGCCTCGAGGTCGCGTGAGCGGACGGGCTCGCCGGTATAGGTGAAGCCGATCACGATCTCCCCCAACCGCCGCTCCAGGTCCTCTATGCCGTCCGCGAGGCACAGTATCGCCATGACCTCGCTCGCGACCGTGATCTGGAACTGCTCCTCACGGGGGACGCCGTGCGATCTGCCGCCCAGCCCCACGACCACGTTCCGCAGGGTGCGATCGTTCATGTCCAGCGCGCGCTTCCACAGCACCTGGCGTGGATCGATGCCCAGCGTGTTGCCGTGGTGCACGTGATTGTCGATGAGCGCCGCGAGCAGATTGGTGGCCGCGCCCACGGCGTGGATGTCTCCGGTGAAGTGGAGGTTGATCTCTTCCATCGGAAGAACCTGTGACCAGCCACCTCCGGCGGCGCCCCCCTTGATCCCCATACAGGGTCCCATGGACGGCTCGCGCAGACAGAGTATGGCGCGCTTGCCGCGCCGGTTGAGAGCCTGAGCCAGCCCGACCGATACCGTCGACTTCCCCTCGCCGGCGGGCGTCGGGCTTACGGCGGTCACGAGGATGAGCCGCCCGGCCGGGCGCCTTCCTTCGAGCGCCGCCAGGCGCACCTTGGCCATCCGGCCGCCGTACGTCTCGATGTCGTCCGGGGACAGGCCGAGCTCGGCCGCGATATCCGCGATGGGACGCAGTTCGACGGAGCGGGCGATCTCGATGTCGCTTCTCATGCCGTGACTATCCGCGGTTCCGGGTAACGGGAGTCGATGCCGGCGGTTACGAAACCGACGACGGACCTCGCAAGATAGTATTTCGCGCCGGGCCGCGTCACCGCATGGGACGGACGAAGAGGACCCGCGGGCATGGAAAAGCGAAATAGAGGAGCCAGATCACGCCCCGCACCATATGTCCTGCAAGCTGGCCGACGTGGAGGGACCTGCGCCGTTGCCATGGCGAGCCACGAGCGGCGCTAGCCTGGGACAGCGGCGAGCAGGAGCTCGCTTCGTTCATCGCGCTTCAGACCGAGAAGTATCTGGCGCGCGGATGGTGCACGATCAGGGCCGCCGTCGACAGCTCGGGGACCAGGGCGCCGGCCTCGGTGAGCTCGAGGCCCAGGGCCTCGCGCGCCGGCAGCAGATCGAAGACGATCCGGTGCTGAAGCACGTCGGGGCAGGCCCCGTAACCCCACGAGAAGCGGAGGCCGCGGCCGGGGCCGATGCCGAGGTCCTCACGGACACGCTCGTGCACATACTCGGCGCTCGCCTCCGCAAGACGGACGCCGAACCCGTGCAGGTAATAGCCCTCGCTGTAATCTCCGCGCTCCATGAGGGCGCTCGACCGCTCGAGAAGCTCGTCGCCGACCGTCACGATCTGCAGCGCGACCACGTCGCGCCCTGCTCCAACCGGCCGGAACCAATCGGCGAGACAGAGGCGATCCCTGTCGGCCTGGCGGGGAAAATCGAAGCGTGCGACCTCACGGTCCGGCTCGCCGGGGTCATACAGCACCAGCGCGTCTCCGTCGCCGGCCGCCGGCCAGATCCCATAGACCGCCCGCGGCACGATCCAGCCCGACGCCAGCGCTTCGGCTTGATAGCGTTCGAGCCGAGGTTCGAACTCCTCGGCCACGAGCGCACGATACGCTTCGCCCTTCGCGTTCTTCGCTCCCCAGTGGAGCCGGAACAGCGTGTTGCGGTCGATCCGCTCGTAGAGCGCTTCCAGCGGAAGCCTCTCGAGCACCCTGGTGCCGTGGAACGCCGGGCGCGGAATCTCCTCTGCCGCGAGCGGGGCGTCGCCGTTCGCGGAGCGTCCGCGCTCCGTGACCGTCGCCTTGAGCGCGGCGCGCCGCTCGATTCCCTCGCGGATCTCGTCGTGCCGGGCGTGCACGAAGTCCGCGCGCCTGTCCGGATCTACCAGGGCTTCTACCGCCGACAGCCCCTCGAACGCGTCCTTGCAGTAGAACAGCCCCGGGCCGTAGAGATCCCCGTTATCGACGTACGCGGCCGTGCGCACGAACGAGGGGTTGATCGCGGCGCCGCCGACCAGCACCGGGTACGACATGCCGCGGGCATGGAGCTCCTGGACGCAGAGCGGCATCTGCTTGGAGGTCGAGACCAGGAGCGCCGACAGGCCGATCGCGTCCGCGCCTACCTCCTCCGCCTTCTCGATGATCGTGTTGACCGGGACTTGCTTTCCCAGATCGTGAACGGTGTAGCCGTTGTTCGACAGGATGGTTCCCACCAGGTTCTTACCGATGTCGTGGACGTCGCCGAACACGGTCGCGAGCACGACCGTCCCCTTGCTCTGCCCCTCCACCTGGTCGAGATAGGTCTCGAGCTTCGAGACCGCGCGTTTCATCACCTCCGCCGACTGCAGCACGAACGGCAGGATCAGCTCCCCGGCGCCGAACTTGTCCCCGACCTCCTTCATCGCTGGGAGCAGCACCCCGTTCAGCGTGCGGACCGCCGCTTCGTGGTTGCCGCCGCCGGCCTCGATGGCGCTCGCCACGAGGTCCTCGATCCCCTCCCGACGCCGGTGGAGGATCTGCCAGTGGATCGCTTCGCTCGGCGACATCCCCGCTGTCGGATCGGCGCGCTCCTCGGATTCCGCCGTATGCTCCTCGAAGAACTCGATGAACCGGGCGAGCGCGTCCTCACGCCGATCGAAGATCAGGTCGTCGGCCAGCTCGCGCTGCTCCGCGTCTATCTCCGCGTAGGGAGTTATGTGCGCCGAATTGACGATCGCCATGTCCAGCCCCGCCTCGACGCAGTGATGGAGGAACACCGAGTTCAGCACGGACCGCGCGTGGGGCCGAAGTCCGAAAGAGACGTTGGAGACCCCGAGGCTCGTCAGAACCCCGGGCAGCTCGGCTTTGATGCGGGCCAGTCCCTCGATCGTATCGATCGCCGAACGGCGGAACTCCGCGTCGCCGGTCGCCAGCGTGAACGTCAGCGCATCGAACACCAGGTCGGACGGATCGAGGCCGTACTCGTCGACACAGATTCCATGGATGCGGCGCGCGATCTCGAGCTTCCGCTCCGCCGTCTTGGCCATGCCCTCCTCGTCGATCGTAAGGGCGATCAGGACGGCCCCGTGCAGCGCCGCCAGGGGAACCACGTCGTCGATCCGGCGGCGGCCGTTCTCGAGGTTGATCGAGTTGATGACCGCCCGCCCGGGACAGCGCTCGAGCGCGGCCCTGACGACGGAGGCCTCGGTCGTGTCGATCGCGAGCGGCGCCGCCACTCCCTGGGAAAGGAGCTCGACCAACGCGCTCATCTGCTCGCCCTCGTCGGGTCGCTCGGTCAACGCGACGCAAACGTCGAGGAGGTGAGCTCCCCCTTCGACCTGCTCGCGGGCGACCTGGAGGATCCCCTCGTAGTCGTCGGCGAGGAGCAGGCGCTTGACCTTGCGTGTGCCCTGGCTGTTGACCCGCTCGCCGATCAGCGTTGGTGGAGGATCCTGCGCGAGGTCCATGGCCGTCATCGCGCTCGCCACCCGCGGCACACGAGGGATGGTGCGCTTCAGCGGCCTGGCGCCCCCGACACGCTGCACTACCATCGCCAGATGCTCCGGGGTGGTGCCGCAGCAACCACCCACGACCGAGACACCCACACGGCGGACGAACTCCTCGTGCGCGCTCGCCAGTTCCTCGGGCGAGAGCTCGTAGTGCGCCACTCCCCCCACGTTCCGGGGCATCCCCGCGTTGGGGATGACGCTGACGGGAAGAATCGAGTTCTCGCACAGCCAGCGCACGGGCTGCCGCATGTGCTCGGGGCCGGTCGAGCAATTGAGGCCCACGACGTCGACGCGCAACGCCTCGATCGTGACGCAGGCCGCCATGATGTCGGTCCCGAGCAGCATCCGGCCGGCGGTGTCGAGCGTCACCTGCGCCTGAATGGGGAGCCGGACACCGGCTTCGGCCTGCGCGCGGCGGACCCCCGCGATCGCCGCCTTGACCTCCAGCATGTCCTGGCTGGTTTCGATGAGAAGCAGGTCGACGCCGCCCTCGATCAGGCCGCGCGCCTGCTCGGCGAACGCGGTCTCGAGGTCGGCCCAGGTCTTCGATCCCAGCACGGGGTCCGAGGCGCTGGGGAGGTACCCCGACGGCCCGATCGACCCGGCGACGAACCGCGGCCTGTCCGGTGTGGAGAACCGGTCGGCCTCGGTCCGCGCAACCCGCGCGGCGGCGCGGTTGAGCTCGACTACCCTCTCCGAGAGACCATACTCCTCGATAGCGAACCTGTTGGCCCGAAACGAGTTGGTCTCTATGACGTCACATCCGACTTCAAGGAACGC
>DASSPT010000127.1:0-6551 GCA_035699465.1 Gemmatimonadota bacterium | reverse complement strand
TGGGGCCGGCGCAGGTGTCGTTCCGGCTCGCGGTGCGGATCGAACCCCAGGTCGCCACGGCGCTCGGCCGGCCGCGCCGGACCGCAAGGGAAGTGTTGACGGCCTTGACCACCGTTCGCGGGAGCCTCGAGTACGCCGCGGCGCTCCTCGCCCAGTCACGCGGCGCGTACGCGCGGATCGCCGGGCTCGACATCGGTAGGAACCCGGGGGTGCTGGCCACCGTCTACCATTTGGGCGCGCCCACAGTCCGTGCGCGGCGTCTCGCCGGGGGCGTGCCCGGTGACGAGATGCCCCACGTCAACTACTACGGCGCCTGGGTCAACCTCCACGCCGACGAGATCGCGGGGCTGCTCGGCGTCCCGCCGACGGCTAGATCGTCGGCGGTGGCGCCGAGGCCCTGATCGGTGAGGACATCGCTTCGCTCGGGTTCGATCCCGCGCAACTGTGGCTTCAGAACGCCAGCGACGACCGCACGACCCGGATCCCGCTGGATGCCGCGGCGTTCCGCCAGTCGGATGTCGTAAGCCTATCCTACGGCTACGCGCACGACGTGCCCCGATCGATCGACGTGGTGTTCAAATACCTGTACGATCCGGCGGTCTTTGGGCCCCTGCCCATCGAGGCCGGCGTGTCCGGCGTGACGATCCAGGCGGGCGTTGGCACGCCGGGAGAGTACTGGGTTGATTCACGGGGACGGTGCCGGAGGGCAATGGCCTGATCGCCGGGTTGCCGTTCCAGCTCCTTCCGGGTGGCAGGGCCCCCAGAGAGAGTTCGGCGACGCTCACGATTTACCAGGTCCAGAACTAGGCTTGAGAATGCCGGACACGATCCCGTCGCTCGCTCTGCCGCGTCGATCAAGCAAGGGTCGGAGCCTCGCTCTTCTGTCGGCTGGGCTCCTGGGGCTCTCCTCCTGCAGTGACTCGATGGGCCCGCCCGAACCGCCCGACTCGGCCGCGCCGGGCCTGGAGGTGGTCTTCCCGGCCGGCGGAGCGTTCGACCGCGATGGCGACGGGCTGCTCGAAGTAGAGCTCGCATTTACGGACGCGGCGAGCGGAGTCGACCCGGCGACGATCCGACTGATCGTCGGCGGTCGGAACGTGCTCCCCCAGTGGGAGGTGACGCGACGGGACACGACCGCCCTGGTGGCCGAGGAAACACTGGACGGACTCCTGCCGGCCGGGCAAGTGACACTGGGGATTTCGGTCTCCGACCGCGCCGGGAACGAGCGTCACGACACGCGCTTCGTGGAGCTCCCGGTGATCACCCTCCACCGCTCGATCCCGCTGCCGTTCGATCCCGTGCGGCGCGTGCAGGACGTGGCGATGCGTCCCGACGGGGAGGTGCTGTTCGCGGTGGACGAGACGTCGGAGCTGTTGCTGGTGGACCCCAACGAATACCGGCTGGTGGCGCAGCCGTCGGGTCCGCTAAGTGATCTTCAGGGTATCGAGTTCGATGCCCAGCGGAACCGTGTATACGCAGTCAGCTTCCTGCATCCGGGACTGTCGGAGTTCGACGGGTCGACGGGGCAGTTCTTGCGGCTGATCCTGACGACGCAGGGGGCCTTCGCGCTCGCGCTGTCGCGACAGACTGCGGAGGTCTACATCCCGCTGGAGATCGAGTTCGAGCCGATGAATGGGGTCCTTAGCGTGGTGGACCGGCAAGTGGGCGAGGAGGTCACGCTGATCCAGAGCGGGATCACGGATGGAGACCAAGACGGTTCGATCCTCGGCCAGCATGCATCGGTGCTGACTGGGGACGAACAACGGCTGTACGTGCCCACCGTAGGGAATGGTCTCCTTGTCTATGATCCTCATGCCCGTGACTTTCTTGAACAGATTGATCTTCTCGTCGGAGACGAGCGTCTTGGGACCGCGTTAGGAGCCGAGCTCGTCGGTCAGGACCTCTATCTGAACGTCTTTCGAGATGTTCATGTCGGATCGGCCGTCTATAAAGTTGACGCGTCGACGGGAGTGATCAAGCAGATCAAAGGATTGGGCATCGGAACGGACATGAACACCGGTACAGCCGCCTCACCCGACGGAAGATGGTTGTTCGTGACCGGTGCGGGCGGCAGGTCTCACGCGGGACAGCCCAACTATCTATTGCGGTTGCCCGGTATGAGCCTCACTCCGGTCGAGGGATTGCCGGGGGCAAGCGAGCTGTTCGCGTACAAGAGCGCAGCATGGCACCCGGACGGCAAGCGGGTCTACGTATCCGGAGGGGACATTGTGGGTGGTAACAACACAATCGTCGTCTACCTGGTTCGCCCTTGATCGGGGCCGCCCTGCATTAGCGGGAACGCGCAGCCGTCGAGGGCTCGCCCGACGCCGGATCGCCGGGCTTGGCGAATTTCAGGAGCATCCGGTCCGCGAGATGGCGCTGGCCCTCCATGAAATCCGTGTGCGGGTCTTCCGGGTTGTACAGGATGTCGCTCGAGCCGACGTAGTCGAAGCCGTGCTTCTCGAACTCCTCGATGACCGTCCGCTCGCCCATCCGGTGCGTCTCCATGTCGTGCCCGTACTCCTGCCCGAGCCGCACCTCCTCCACGCCCACGACGCCGCCCGCCTTGAGGGCGCGGTTGAGCTCGCCGAGCAGCTGCGCCGGATCGGGATACAGATGGTATCCGCGGATGATGATCGCCGCGTCGAGGGTCGCCTCGGGAAGCTCGGACAGCGAGTCCACCAGCGTGACGTTCGTCGCGTCGGCGAGGTCGCCGCTGTCGGCGCGCGCTGCGAGTCCGGGGCTGAAGCCCTGGGCCCACACCATTCCCGTCGATCCCACGCGCTCGCTCAGTAGGTAGGTGTAATAGCCCCCGCCGGCGAAGATGTCCGCCACGCGGTCTCCGCCGTCGATTCCCAGGAAATCCATCACCTCCTGAGGCTTCGATCCGAGGTCCCGCGCCAGCTCCGCCTCGCGCGAGGGGATCTCTTCCACCTCGTCGTGGCCGGCGTCGGAAGCGACCGCGGCGGTATCCGGAACAACGTCTTCGTTGGGCTCGTCGGCGTTGTCGCAGCCGGCGAGCAGGAGCGCTAACGCGAACAGGGGGAGCACGCGGGACATCGAGCCTCCTTGGAGATAGCAGGTACGTGGCGGTGCAGGTAACGTTAGCCGCCCCCGCGCTCGCCAGCCAAGGCCGCGGGTTTCCACAGCGGGAGGAACGCGCGCATTCGAAAGCCCATCTCCGTCGGCCTCCCGCGCAGCATAGCGGGCACGTTCCTGGGCGGATTCGTTCCCGCCGTGGCCTACCATTTCGGCGTCATGGAGGTGCTCGAGGATCGCGGGTTCGTGCTCCGCGCCGGCTTCCGCGACCGAGGCCAGCCTCGCGAAACCGGGCCCCCCGGAATCGACCTCGCGGTGGGATCCTCGGCGGGCGCGTTCTTCGTGACGGCGGCCTGCGCCGGCCTGCGGCCGGAGGACCTCGTCGGCACGCTGGAGGACGACGGCACGCGCGCCCGCTTCCAGCCGCGATTCCTCGGCGAGGGGAAAGGGCTCACCCGGAAGACGCTCGAGTGGGCGAGAGAGGGGCCCAAGGCGTCGTGGTCGCTGCGCCGGACGTGGAAATCCTGGGCGGCCGAGTCGACGTTGAACGTGCTGTTTCCGCTATGGACGCTCGAGCCCATGGGGGAGTATCTGCGGGACGAGGTGCTGAGGGGGCGGGACTGGGAGGACCTGCGCACCGAGGCGGCGATCCTGGCCGTCGACCTCAACCATCCGGTGACGCTGATCGTCGGCGAGCGGGAAGACCCGATCCTCGAGCTGTTTCGCCGACAGCCGGTGCGTCCGGAGGCGATCCACCTGATCCTGGGATCCGAAGGGCAGAAGATCGCGGACGCGTTCGAGGAGGCCGGCGTGGACCCGGCCGATCCCGTCCTGGCCCCCTTTCGGGCAAACCCCCTTACGCGAAACGCGACCCTCAGGGTGCGTGGCGTGCCCATGGCGCGAGCCGCGATCGGCTCGATGGCCACGTATCCCTTTTATCATGCCGTCACCCTCGAGCGCCCCGATCGTACGCCGTACCGCCTGGGGCACTACACCGTTCAGGTCGTGGACGGCGAGGACCGAAACCCGTTCACCACCGACGTCGCGGAGGAGAGCGGCTGCGATCTCGTGGTCGTCTCGTCGATCAGCGCGCCCTACAAGTACCTGCACGGCTTCGGATCGCTGGCCGAGCGCGGCTATTCGGCGATGCACCAGCAGAAGACGGCCCAGAGCCGCGACGCGAAGCAGGAAGACGTCATGCAGGCGCATCGCGTCCAGCACGCCCTCTACCGTGGAAGTCGCGAGATCCTGGAGTCCCTCGACTGCGGGCCGGAGGCGACCGGCAGACTGCACGAGCTGTTCCAGCGACTGGCCGGAATCGACCACGTTCGACTTCGCATCTACCCGGATCCCGACATCGCCGCCGAGAACCGCATCCTGCGAACGCTGGATCCGCTGGAGTTCACGCCGAAGGCGGTCACCCGCGCGCTGGACCTCGGGCGCATGGTGGCCCGGCGCGTCCTGGGCCGATACCGATTCGAATTCCTGGAGCGGGGGTGAGACCCCGGGGACGATGGGACGTCGTCCACGCGGCCGCCTGGGCCAGCCGGCCGGGACTCGGTAGATTTCGTCGTATGCCGTTGCGGGTCAACGAGATCTTCCACTCCCTCCAGGGCGAGTCCACGCACGTGGGACGGCCGTGCGTGTTCGTCCGGTTGACGTACTGCGATCTTCGCTGCTCCTTCTGCGATTCCGAGTACGCGTTCTTCGAAGGGATCGAGCGCCCGCTGGACGAGATCGTGGCGGAGGTGGCCTCCTACGGTTGCCGGCTGGTGGAAGTCACAGGCGGAGAGCCCCTGATCCAGCGCGAGACGAACGAGCTCATGCGGCGGCTCCTCGCAGCGGGACACGAGGTGCTGCTCGAGACGAGCGGGGCATGGTCGGTGGAGGGGGTGCCGGAGGGCGTGCGGATCATCATGGACCTTAAGACTCCGGGCAGCGGGATGGTCTCTCGTAACCGCTGGGAGAACCTGCGCCATCTCGACGCCGACGACGAGATCAAGTTCGTGATCTGCGATCGAGCGGACTACGAGTGGGCGCGGGGGGTCGTGGGCGAGCACGGGCTCGCCGATCGGCACGCCGTGCTCTTTTCGCCGGCCTGGGGAGAAGTCGATCCCGCCGAGCTCGCCGAGTGGATCCTCGCCGATCGCCTGCCCGTCCGGATGCAGCTCCAGATCCACAAGTACATCTGGTCGCCGACCGCGCGCGGCGTTTGACGTCCGATCGCGACGACGCGCGTGAGCGCGAGGTCGCCCGGCTCGATGCGGAGATCCTGGAGGCGGTCGGCCGGGGGTGGGACGATCCCCTCGGCGACATCGCGTTCGATCGGCTGGCGCGCGACGTGTTCGCGCATCAGTTCCGCTTCAACCCCGTGTATCGCCAGTTCTGCCTGCTGCACGGCGTGAGCGCCCCGGCCGACGTCGAGGACTGGCGGCAGATCCCGCCGGTTCCGACGGGCGCATTCAAGGTCGGCCGCTGGGCGACGTTCCCGCAGGAACACGACCGCGCGGCCTTCCGGACGTCCGGCACTACGGGAACCGCGCGCGGCGTTCATTACTTCGACACGCTGGCTCTCTACAACGCGGCGATCGTCGCCTCGGCCCGCCGCTTCCTGGTTCCGGACCGTGAGCGGATCCGGTGTCTCTTCCTGGCTCCCGAGCCACGCACGGCGCCCGACTCGTCGCTGGTCCATATGTTCGCCGTGTTCCGCGAGGCGCTGGGTGCTCCGGGCACCGCATTCCTCTTTCCCGCCGATTCGGCGAACGCGGGAGAGGGGGGCGTCGCGGCGATCGCCCCCGCACTCGATCGGGCGGTGGCCGATCGCGAGCCGGTCCTCGTCGCGGGTCCCGCGATCGCCTTTCATCGCGTGTTGAAGGAGGGCGCCCGCACGTGGGGCCTGCCGGCCGGCAGCCGGGCGATGGTGACGGGCGGCTTCAAGGGCCTGCGCACGGCCGCGGATCCGGCGAGCCTCGCAAGGGCGATCGCGGAGCGGCTCGGCATCCCGCCCGACCTCCACGCAGCCGAGTACGGCATGACCGAGCTGTCGAGTCAGTACTACGACGCGCGATTGCGGGGGGTCCTTGGTTTCGACGCGGACTCCGGCATCGGCCTCGTGGTTCCGCCGTGGGCGCGCGTTCGGATCGTCGATCCGGTCGACGGGAGCGAGGTGGCGGAGGGCGAGGTCGGAGCGATCGTCCATTACGATCTCGCCAACCGCGGAAGCGCGATCACTCTTCAGACCAGCGACCTCGGCGCGTGGGTCGGGCCCCGGTCGTTCGAGCTGCGGGGGAGGGAGCCAGGAGCCGAGGCGCGTGGTTGCTCGCTCGCCGCGGACCTCTGGCTAGGCGGGGCATGACCGCCGATGCCGCCGCGCGCTGCGACGCGCTCGTCCAGGCGGGCGAGGCGCTCGCCGATCGACCGTTCGCGGACGTCGTCGCCACGTTGGCGGCGGCGTGCGCCCGCTGGCGGGATCCCGCGGATCGCGTTCGGCTGGAGGGCGAGCGTGCCCTGTC
>DASSPT010000126.1:0-35676 GCA_035699465.1 Gemmatimonadota bacterium | reverse complement strand
CGCCTCGCCTACCCTCATCTTGAACTCAGCGACCGGCGCGGGATCGCCGCCGGCCTCGACGTCGGCGTCATAGAGCGGTATAGCGCCTATCTCGAGCACCTCGATCGTCATCCCCGCGGGCGCGAGCTCGACCGCAGCCCGCAGGAGCGCGCGGTTGAACGACGCCTTGCGGAGACTCCCCGCGAAGCCCGCCACCTTGATCGCGCCGGCGGACCTCTCCGCCCTCACGCCACTACCGCCTCGTCCGCGTAGCACCACGACCAGGACTCACCGGGCTCGGCCGAGCGCACGATCGGGTGGCCGGTCTCCCGGAAGTGGGCGGTCGCATGACGATTGGGCGAGGAGTCGCAGCACCCGACATGGCCGCAGGTCCGGCACATGCGGAGGTGGACCCACTGGCTCCCCATCTTCAGGCATTCCTCGCAGCCCTGCGTGCGGGCCGATACGTCCCGCACCTGATCCAGATGGGTGCAGGTCGCCGCGGCGCCCGGAGGGCTCAACGCGGCACCTCGCCGGGCGTCACCCAGAGGGTCTTCTTGCGACCGTTGCGAAGAATCGTCGCCGGCATCGCGGTCCCGATCCGCTCTTCGAGAAGGAGGCGATGCAGATCGTCGATTCCGCCGACCGACTCCCCGTCGAGCTCGACCAGCACGTCCCCCTGGCGTATCCCGGCCTTGTCGGCCGCCCCACCCGGCTCGCTGGAGGTGACCAGCACACCGCCGCCGGAGGCGAGCCCGTGGCGCCGCACGCTGCCGGCGTGGAGCGCGAGGTTCTGGGCCGAGATCCCGAGGAATCCGCGCCGCACGAAGCCGTGGTGGAGGAGCTGGGTCACGACCGGCTTGACGGTGTCGATTCCGACCGCGAAACAGAGGTTCTGCGCGGGCAGGATCGTCGCCGTGCAGATCCCGACGACCTCGCCGCGGCTGTCGACCAGCGGGCCGCCGCTGTTGCCGGGATTGAGGGCGGCGTCGGTCTGGATCACGTCGTCGATGAGCCGCCCGGTCGTCGAGCGGAGCGTCCGGCCGAGCGCGCTGACGACGCCCGCCGTGACGGTGCTCTGAAAACCCAGGGGGTTGCCGATCGCCACGACGAGCTGACCCGGCCGGAGCGATCGGCTCTCGCCGAGAGGCGCTACGGACAGGTCGGCGCCCGAATCGACCCGGATGACGGCGGTGTCCGTGGCCGGATCGTCGCCCACGACCCTGGCGGCTGCCGTGCTGCCGTCCGCCAGCGTGACCTCGAGCGCGCCCGCGCCCGCCACGACGTGGCTGTTCGTGAGCGCGAACCCGTCGGGCGCGAACGTGAAGCCCGAGCCCTGGCCCCCGCGGCCGCGGCGCGGATCGCCATCCTCTTTCCACGCCACACCGATCACGGCCGGCGACACGCGCTCGACCACGTCCACGACGGCCCGCGAGTATGCGTCGAGGAGCGCGGCGTCGTCGGGCGCCTCCCGCCGCGGCCTTTCCCTTTCCATGCCCGAGCCGTCCAGCTCCGCCGGCAGGCCCGCCGATATCACGCGCAGTCTCATGATCCTCCTGGAGTCTGTCCGATGTGCGTTCCTGTACTGATATCCATCTCGGGCAACCGGGTTCCCGAGGAGCTATTCCGCTTCCATCAGGGCGCCTTCCCGGACGAGCCCGGCGATCGCCTCGATGTCAGGCGAGCCGGGCCGGTCGGCTTCGAGCTTCGGCGCTCGATCCCGGATCTTCCGATGCGCCGCTTCGAGGGGCGGCGACGACTCGAGCGGCCGGAGGAAGTCGATCCCCTGCGCGGCGGCGAGGAGCTCGATCGCCACGACCCGCACGGCGTTCTCCACCGCCTGCGCGGCCTTGCGAGCGGCCCAGACGCCCATCGATACGTGGTCCTCCTTGTTGGCCGACGTCGGGATCGAGTCGACGCTCGCCGGGTGGGCGAGCGTCTTGCACTCCGAGACGAGCGCGGCCGCCGTCACCTGCTGCATCATGAACCCCGACTGGAGTCCCGGATCGGGCGCCAGGAACGCCGGCAGATCGCTGAACCCCGGGTCCATGAGCGCGTGCGTCCGCCGCTCGCTGATCGAGGCCAGGTCCGTGACCGCGATCGCCAGCAGGTCGAGGGCCGAGGCGACGGGCGCGCCGTGGAAGTTCCCCCCCGACACGATCCGGTCCTCCTCCGGCGCCTCTGCGAAGACGAGCGGGTTGTCGGTCACCGCGTTGACCTCGATCTCGAGCACCCGGCGGACGTGGGCGAGCGCGTCGCGCGCCGCGCCGTGGACCTGGGGCATGCAGCGGAGCGAGTACGCGTCCTGCACCTTGCCGCACTCCGCGTGGCTCTCCGCGATCCCGCTCGTGCTTCCGAGGAGCGCCCGCAGCCGCGCCGCCGATGCGCGCTGGCCGGGGTGCGGCCGGGAGTCGTGGATCGCCGCGCCCAGCGCCGCCCGCGTGCCGCGCATCGCCTCGAGCGACATCGCGCCGGCGACCTCCGCCGCCTCGACCAGCCGCTCCGCGCCGAGGAGCGCCAGCGCGCCGATGGCCGTCATGGCCTGCGTCCCGTTGACGAGCGCGATGCCCTCCTTCGGCGCGAGCTCCAGGGGTTCGATTCCGGCCGCGGCCAGCGCCTCGCCCGCCGGAGCCCAGGCCCCGTCCCGCCACGCCTCGCCCTCCCCGATCAGGGTCAGCCCCAGATGGGCGAGCGGAGCGAGGTCGCCGCTCGCCCCCACCGAGCCCTGCGCCGGGATCCGCGGCCGGATGCCCGCGTTCAGATGGTCGAGGATCCGCTCGCAGAGGACCGGCCGCACGCCGGAGCGGCCGGCCGCCAGCGTGTTCGCGCGCAAGAGCGCGATCGCCCGCGTGACCCGCTCCGGCAGCGGCTCGCCCACGCCCGCAGCGTGGCTCCGGAGGAGGTTGACCTGGAGGGCGGCCAGCCGGTCGGGCGGGATCGCCGTGTCGGCCAGCCGGCCGAAGCCGGTCGTGACCCCGTAGACCGGCCGGCCGGAGGCGATCGCGGCCTCGACCACCGCCCGGCTCGCCTCCATCCGCTCGCGCGCGCCGGGCGAGAGCCCGACCCGCGCGCCGTCCGCCACGCGCTCGACATCCTCCAGCGTGAGCCCGGCGCCGCCGAGCACTACCTCACTCACGGCGCACCCGGTAGGGGATCTGCAGGTCGGGGACGTCCCTGAGGAAGACGGCGAACGACACGAGCACCCGGTCCTGTGGCTCCGACGGGAAGAAGTTGATCCCCAGGGTGGCCTGCCAGTCGTGCAGGTCGCGAACCAGGTTCAGCGTCTGCCCCTGGAGCTCGTTCGTCGTGATGTCGTAGGTGGTCCGGTAATTGAGGCTCCAGTGGGAGCTCGGCAGGAGCTGCGCGCCGATCCCCAGGCTCTGGCGGTTGTTCTCGCCGTCCCGCGAGCGCGTCCAGGAATGGGTCAGGCTGAGCGACCACGGCCCGAACCCCTCGCCGGGATCCGCCCCGACATCGGCCAGGCTCTCGCGCGCCTCCTGGAGACTCTCCTCGGAGCCTCGCCCGGCGCGCGCGTCCAGCTCGGCGCTGTCTTCGCGCTCCCGGCGGTCGGGGGTCGCGCGTCCCTGCCGGATCGAGAAGTCGACATTGAGCCCGGTCATGAACGGGACGAAGACCTGCCGGGCTTCGCCTTGCTTGACGAGCTCGTGATCCATCGACAGCGAGACGTTGAAGCTCTCCCCGAGCCCGGTCGAGATCCGCGTGTTGAGGTTGCCGAAGCCGAGCTCGTCCTCCTCGCGATGGCGGCGGATGTCGAACGACATCGTGTTCGTGACGCTCAGGAGGTTGACCGTGCGTGTCGGTCGCTCCCGCGGTTCCGCCTCGACGCCCCCATCCTCCGCCGGCTCCTCCCCCTCGGCAGGCGCCTCTCCCTCGGCGAGCTCCTGGGCGTCTACCGCCTCGCCCTCCGCGTCCTCCGTGCGCCTCTCCTCCCGCTCGTCGCCGACGGGGAGCTTGACGTCGAAGTCCTGGTTCAGGCTGAAGCTCGCGGTCAGTTGATCCTCGCCCGCCCGTACGTCTTCGGGCTCGGTCCCCCAGAAGTTCGGTTTCGGCGAATAGCTGATCCCCACCGACGGCGCGACCGTGTGCCGCAGTCCGAGAACCGGGCCGGGCGGATCGTCGAAGATGCGGAAGAACCGGCTGCTCATGTTGAGGCCCGCGTTGAGGCGCCCCGTTCCGCTCGTCGGCTCGTCGTCCGCGAGCCGGTCGTGGTCGACCTGCGCGGAGTAGGACAGCGAAGGGTTCGCCTTGATGGCGCCGAACAGGTCCAGCGGGCCGTTGAGCGTGAACTGCATTCGCGCCTGCTGCTCGTTCGCGATCGTCTCCCGGTCGAGCTCGAGCGGATTCCCCAGCGAGTCGGTGGGTATGTTGGTCACCGGATTGCCGAGCGAATCGACCGCCGAACGAGCCAGGCGCGACACGAGCGAGGCATTCGCGCTGTACTGGAGGTTCTGGAACCAGGGGCGCTCGGACGCCTCTCCCGCCCCCACCGGCCGCCGGCCCCAGAGCGGACGCTGGTTGATCGACAGACGCAGGTCCGGAAGGCGGTAGTCCGTCCGATTCGCGTCGAGGCGGAAATCCGCGTCGGCGCCGGCCACGAACGACCCCCAGTCGAAGCGGGTGCTGTAGCTCGCGGCCGAACGGAACGCGCGTTGCAGGATCTCCTCGGGGTCGAACGAGTTCCGGCGCAGGAACGAGCGGCTGTTCGACCAGTTGATGTCGACGCTGGCGCGCGTCTCGGGGCTGATCGTGTGATCGTGGGCGTAGCGGATGAGCCGGGATGACGAATCGTCGAGGCGGTTCCACACCTGCTCGGCGTGGAAGTCCCCGGTGAAGGAGTGCCGAAGGGCGTAGCGCGTATCGAGCCGCACGACGGTGCGGGATTCCGAGTACCAGTCCGCCGAGACGCGCGCGTCGCCGTAGTCGCCGAACGCGTAGTAGTAGCCGAGGTCCTGGACGTTCCGCTCCTGCCCGCTGCCGAAGATGATCGTGTTGAGGCCGATCCGCGGGCGCAGGAACCCCGAGTGACGCCCACGGGTCACCGGCTCGACGTACCAGGGCAGGAAGAATACCGGGACGTCGGAGAAGTAGAGGACGACCGGCGAGGCCACGATCACGTCTTCCTGCCGCATCTTGATCTCGCTCGAGGCGAACTTGTAGTGCGGCTCGGGCAGATCGCAGGTGGTGAAGTTCCCCTCCTGGACCAGATAGGTCGACTCCCCGATCTTGCTCATGTCCGCCCCGTGCAGGATCCAGGGCGCGTACTGCGTCGTTCCGCCGCCCAGGCGCCCGCTCTTCCGCTCGAGGTCGTACATGAGATCGGCCCCCCGCGTTTCGGACTGACCTTCCGTCAGGACCGAGGCTCCGAACGTGGCCACCGAGCCGCTCTCGCGATCGTAGAACAGCGAGTCCGCCACGAGCTTGGACGGCCCGCGGGAGACCGAGGCGTCGCGGAACGCTTCGACCACGCCCTCCGCGCTGCGGAACAGGATCCGTTCCGCCTCCAGCGTGGTCCCGCCCTGCTCGGCCTGGGCCCGCCCCTCGAGCACGATCACCTCGCCCTCGGGGTAGAAGACGAGGCGGCTTCCCTGGTAGCGGATGGGAGCTCCCTCGACCGCTACCGCGGTGGTGTCGGTGCCCTCGAGGAGCCTGTTGTAGAGGTCGTCCGGGGGCGGGACCTCGCCGGTGAGGGTGTCGCCGGGAGACGCCGCGCGCCGCGGAGCATCGTCGGGCTCCGCCGGGAGGAGATCCCGGCCGGCCGCTGCCTCCTCTCCGGCGGCGTCCGGCTCCGCCGGCGCCTGGATCACACCGCGCCTCCGCTCCTCCTCCGCCCGCGCCCGCTCGCGTAGCTCCTCCAGCTGCTCGGGGGTGAGAACGCCGGGCGGCAGCTGGGCCGCGCTGTCCGGCGGCTGGCCCTCCTGGGCGCGCGCGGCGCCGGCGGCCGCGAAGAGCGCCGCTCCGGCCAGCGCGGCCAAGAGCAGCGCCCGCCGGAGGCTACGCATCCGCGCCTCCACCCAGCGCCTCGGCGACCGGCTCCGTCCCGTGCTCCCGGCGCTTTTCGATCGCCATCCCCAGGATGACGCTGATCTCGAACAGCAGATAGAGCGGCACCAGCATCAGGAGCATGCTCACCACGTCGGCGGGCGTCATGACGGCGCTGATGATCGCCATCACGGCGATCGCGTGGCGCCGATACTTCCGCAGGAGCCGCGTGGGCAAGATCCCGAGCCAGACGAGCACCAGGATGACGAGGGGGGTCTCGAACACCAGTCCGAACATCAGCGTGACCTGCATCGCGAACGAGAAGTAATCGCCGATCGTGATCATGGGCTGCAGCGACTCGGTGGCGAAGCCCAGGAAGAACCGGAGCCCGAAGGGCATCACGACGAAGAACGCCAGCGCGGCACCGCCCAGGAAGAGCAGCACGCTGGAGGCCAGCGCCGGAACGAAGATCCGCTTCTCGTTCTCCATCAGCCCCGGCGCCACGAACCGCCAGAAGTGATAGAACACGATCGGCACGGCGATCAGGGCCCCCACGAAGATCCCCACCTTGATCGAGACCATGAACGGCTCGGTGGGATGCAGATACGTGAGCCGTCCGTCCTCCAGCAGCGGGCGAACCGGACGGGTCAGGAACCCGATGACGTCGTACTGCGTGGTGACCCAGAATCCGACGCCCGCACCCAGGACCAGCGCGCCGAGGCTCCACAGGATCCGGCGGCGCAACTCCTCCAGGTGCTCGATGAACGACATGGTGGCTTCGGGATGCGGGCGCGGCACGATCGGCATCGGCCTGTGGGCTACTCCTCGTCAGGCTCGCGGAGACCGCGCAGCTCGTCCATGAATTCGGTCACGTCCTTGAACTGCCGGTACACCGACGCGAACCGCACGTACGCCACTTCGTCGACTTCCTGCAGCTCGTTCATCACCTGAGCGCCGAGCCAGCTGCTGTCGACCTCCACGCGACCCGATTCCTCGAGTCGCTGCTCGATGCGGTCGACCGCGGCTTCGATGGTGTCGATGTTGACCGGGCGCTTTGTGCAGGCCGTGACGATCCCGAGGAGGAGCTTCTGGCGGTCGTAGGGCTCGCGGCGGCCGTCACGCTTGACTACCTGCCGCGGGAAGAGCTCCACCGACTCGTAGGTGGTGAACCGCTTGCCGCACGCTTCGCACTCGCGGCGCCGGCGAACCGCGCGTCCCTCCTGGCTGGACCGCGTGTCCACCACGCGGTCTTCGTCGGCTCCGCAGAAGGGGCAGCGCACGATGACGCCGCTAGTCGCCCAGCTGGCGTCTCGCGGCGTCCGCCTCCGCTGAGTTGGGGTACTGCTGCACGAGCTGCTGGTACGCCGCCCGCGCGCGCTCCTCGTCCCCCTGTGCCCGGTAGGCGTCGCCGATCTTGCGCAGCGCGAGCGGCGCCTTGGAGCTCTCGGGCCAGCGCGTCGGGACCTCGCGGAGCTCCGCGATGGCCGAGTCCCAGCGCCCCTCGTCGAACCAGGTGATTCCCAGCCAGTAGCGGGCGTCGCTCGCGCTCAGCCCGTCGGGGAACCGTCGCAGATACTCCGTGAAGCCCTGTCGGGCGAGGTCCAGCCGGCCCTGCTGGTAGTCGGTGATCGCGGCGTTGTAGAGGGCGATCGGGTCCACCTCACCGGCCGCCGCCTGGCTTGTGTCGGCCGGCACCGGCGACGGAGCCGGGTTGTAGCGCCTGAGCTGCTCGATCCGGCTCTCCGTCCCGCGCAGAGCGCTCTCCACGGCGTTCATCTGGGATACGACCGCTCCAAGGTCCGCCTTGAAGTCGGCGCGGATCTGGGTCAGGAGCTGCTCGAGCCGGGCCAGCGACTGCTGGGCCGCGTCCAGCTGCGCCTGGAGATCGTCCTGGCGTTCGAGCACGCGCTGGTGCTCGACCATGAGCGAGTCGATGTCCCCCCGCGTGGCGCACGCTCCCAATGCGAGCGCGGCGACCGCCGCCAGGGCGGCCCCGCGCATCACCCGCTGCCCGTTCGCTGGACTCGACACTAGCCCCCTATGATCACGAACTCGTCGCGACGGTTCTGGGACCACGCCGACTCGTTCTGGCCCTCGACGGCGGGCCGCTCCTCGCCGTAGCTGATCGTGGTCATGCGGTCGGAGTCGATCCCGAGGTCGATCAGGTACGCGCGGGCCGCGTCCGCTCGCCGCTCGCCCAGGGCGAGGTTGTACTCGACCGTTCCCCGCTCGTCCGCATGCCCTTCGATCCGGATCCGGATGTCAGGGAACTGGCGCAGCGCCTCGGCCTTGGCCTGGAGCGTCTGGCGCGCGTCCTCGCGCAGGTCGGAGCGGTCGAAGTCGAAGAAGATCACGTCCTGGATGGAGCCGTACGCAGCTTCGCGGGCGAGTCGAGCTTCCTCCTCGGCGCGGCGCGCGGCGTCCGCGTCTCCGGCGTTGTCGGTAGCGGGAGGCGGCTCGGCGCGCGGCCGGTCGTCGGTGGCGGGTGGCTGCCTGCGGGAGCAGCCGGCCGCCAGGCCGAGGGCGAGAGCCGTGACCGTGAGGAGCGTGAGCCTTCTGCCGAGCATGGGCCCTCCTGGGGCTGACGTCGCAGGTTGTGGTCGGTTTGCTTCGGATTCGCGATCCATGCACAAGATAGTCGCTCGCGCCGGCGGAGACAGCGCGGCGCCGTGTCCCCTGGAGCCCCTACCGAGACCCGAGCTTGGGCGACCAGGTCGGGCTCACGTATCCGCCACCCCGCGTGACCTGACGGATGTTCCCTCCGTCCCAGTCCATCGTGTAGATGTCCGATCCGCCACCGCGTGTCGACGAGAACGCGATGTGGAGACCGTCCGGCGACCAGGACGGGTCCTCGTTGTCCCCCGTCGACGTGAGCACGGTTCCGCCTCCGCCGTCGGCGGGGATCGTCACGATCTGGAATCTGCCTCCCATGCGCTCGACGTACGCGATCCTGTCCCCCTGAGGCGACCACGCGGGGCTGTGGGCCTCGCCGCCGAAGGCGAGCTGGCGGACGTTCGCCCCCTCGGCGTCCATGGCGAAGATCTGCGCCACGCCGCCGCGGTCGGACTCGAATACGATCTGCCTCCCGTTGGGCGACCAGCTGGGGGCGGTGTCGATGCCGAGATTGTACGTCAGCCGGCGAAGGCTTCGCCCGCCGACGTCGAGGACGTAGATCTCGGCGTTGCCGTCCTTGGTGAGGGTCAGGGCCAGACGCCGGCCGTCCGGCGAGATGGACGGCGCCATGTCGAGACCCGGGTTCGTGCTGATCGGCTGGGCGCGCCCGCCGCCCGCCGGCGCGCAGTACAGATCGGGGTCGCCGGAGACGAAGGTCGTGAAGCAGATCCGCGCCCCGTCCCGGCTCCAGTCCGGCGTCATCGAGATCGTGTCCAACGAGGTCACCCGGTAGGTGTTGTGGCCGTCGTAGTCGATGGCGTAGATCTCCTTGTCGCCGCGGCGGCGGCTGGCGAAGCCGATCCGGGTGTCGGCGATTCCTTCCTCGCCCGTCAGCTCGCGGATGATCGCGTTGGAGATCTCGTGGATGGCCATCCGGAACCCCGCCGCGCCGGGATCGGGCAGCGCGTAGGTTCGCTGGCTGATCGAACGCTGGAAGGGGATGTGATGGATGTCGATCTGGGCCGAGTATCCTGCGCCGGTGGGTGACACGGTGCCGGTCACCAGGTACTGCGTCCCGAAGATCGCCCACGACTCGTAGTCGGGCCCCGGCCCCGAGGCCCGCACGACCCCGGGCTGGCCCTCCAGCACGTTGAAGCGAAGGGAGTACTCGAGGTCGAAGGCCAGGACCTCCGCCACGGTCCGCGCGGCGGGGCTGGTGGGGGACATCTGGTCGATCGCGACGTTGACCTTCTCGTCCACGTATCCGCGGATCCCCAGCGTCACCTCCTGCTGACCCCGTGCCGGAGAGGCCACGGCGAGCAACAGCACCGACACGGCGAGCGCGCCGAGACCCCTCATCCGCCGAGCCGGACGCTGGTGTCGAACACGAAGTACACCCCCAGGTAGTCCCCGTCGTACTCCTCGGGAAGGGGCGGCATCGGGGCGCTGGCCTCGACCGCGCGCTGTGCCGCCTGATCGAAGAGGAAGTTTCCGCTGTCTTCCGAGATCTCGATGTCGCTGATCCTCCCGTTGCGCGCGATCCGGAAGTACACGGTCGTCCGCAGCGTGTTCGAGGTCGGCCGCCAGTTGCGCTCGATCTTGTTCACGAGCTGCTCGAGGTACCACGGGAACCGGAACGGCCGGCCCTCCAGCGTCAGCGGCATGTTCGCCCCCACCTCCCGGCCCGTGTCGGGGCCGGGGTCGGGGGTCTCCGGACCCGGCCTGCCGCTCTCCCGCTGGGGCTCGCTATCGGGGTCGGGGATCTTCTCCCGGGCCTCGGGCTCGGGGGGCGCCTCCTCTTCTACCGATTCCTCCGGTCGCGGTTCCGGCCTCCGCGCCTGAGGCGCGACCGTTGCCCCGCTGACCAGGCTCACTTGATACACCGGTGGCAACCGCGGACGCGAGGCCGCCCGCAGCGCGAGCAGGCTAGGCACGAGCGCCACGATCAGATGCAGGGCCACGGATGCCATCAGGGGCCGGCCCATGGCCGTGGTTACCTCACTCCCACCGGCGGGGGCTCGGTGACCAGCCCGACATCCTCGAATCCCGCCTCCCGCAGCTGGCTCATCATCCCCATGACGCGTCCGTACGGGTTCGACGCGTCGGCTCGCACGTAGACCCGATTCGTGCCTCGGCTCGTGCGGACCTGCGTGAGCGCCTGACCCAGTGCTTCCGGCCGGACCTCCGTGCGGTCGATGTACACCCGGCCCTCGTCGTCCATCGACACCACGATCGCCTCGTCCGCCGTAAGCGGCGCGCCTTCCGTCTGCGGAACGCGCACCTCCATGCCGCTCTGGCTCATGGGAGCGGTGATCATGAACATGATCAGGAGCACGATCATGACGTCGACCAGCGACGTGACGTTGATGTCGGCCATGAGGCGCTGCTCGCGCCGGAGCGGACGCGCCACGGCTCAGGCCCTCCGCTCGCGGATGATCAGGTTGATGAGCTCCGACGAGAAATGCCCCAGCTCGTCGGAGATCTCCTTGATCCCGCTGAGGGACGCGTTGTACGCGATGACCGCCGGGATCGCCACGGCCAGCCCGGCCACGGTCGTGATGAGGGCCTCGGCGATGCCGGGAGCCACGAAGGTCAGGTTCCCGGTCCCGCGCAGGCCGATGTTGAGGAACGCGTCCATGACTCCCCAGACCGTCCCCAGCAGCCCGAGAAACGGCGCCACATTGCCGGTGGTGGCGAGGAACGAGAGTCCCTTCTCCAGCGATTCCACCTGCTGCGCCGCCTCCCGGTCGAGCGCCATGTGGATCGATTCCTTCTCGAGGATCGTGATCGCCGTCGCCCGAAGCGGTGGGGCGACCGACGCGGGAGTGGTGGCCAGCTCCAGCAGGTCGTCGCGCTCTTCGGCCACGGGCCGCTGGCTCAGATGCTTGAGCTCGCGTATTCCTGCCTTGAATACCTCGGTCAGCGGATTCTCGGCGATCCCCAGCGCTCCCTGGTACGCCTCGGCGAGGCTCGAGCGCCGCTCAAACACCTCGAAGAAGCGCTTGCGCTTCCCCTTGAGACGTCGGAAGATCACCATCTTCTGGATGATGATGGCCCAGGAAATGAGCGAGAACCCGACCAGGATCAGCAGGATGATCTTGCCGAACGTGCTGCCGTACCGGACCATGTTCCAGATCGAAGGGTCGGCGATCAGGCCACCAGGGTCTCCCTGCAGGAGCAGTGCGATCATCGATTCTCCTGTCTCAGGTCGTTGATAGATGCTCCATGGTTCGGGCGAGTCCCGCCTCGAGCGGGGTTTCCGCGCGCCAGCCAAGTTCCGCGTCGGCACGGGCGCAGTCGAGCACGCTGCGCCTGAGCTCACCCTCTCGCTCGGCCTCGTGGCGGCGTTCGATCGTCCGGCCCGCGACCCCCATCAGCAGATCGGCGAGCTCATTCACGCTCGTACCCCGTCCGGTGCCGATGTTCCACGCTCGCGCGTCCAGATCTCGGGCCTCTGGCAGGGCGATCGTCGACGCGCGCCAGTTCGCTTCCACAACATCACCCACATAGACGTAATCGCGCTGCTGGTCTCCGTCTCCGAAGATGGTGATCGGCGCACCGGACAGGATCCGTAGCCCGAAGATCGCCACCACCCCGGCCTCGCCATGCGGGTCCTGCCGCGGCCCGTAGACGTTCGCGTAGCGAAGCGCCGCGTACTCCAGGCCGTGCACGCCCGCGTAGTACGCCAGATACAGCTCGCCCGCGAGCTTGCCGACGCCGTACGGCGACTGCGGGAGCTTGGGATACCGCTCGGGGGTCGGGATCTCCTGGGGCTCTCCGTAGACGACTCCCCCCGACGACACATACACGACCCGCATCGGCCCGTGCTTGCGGACGCACTCCAACAGGTTGAGGAGTCCCGTGACGTTCGAGCGCGCGTCCCGCAGCGGGTCGTCCACCGACACTCGCACGTCGGCCTGGGCGGCATGATGGTTGACCGTGTCGAACCGCCCTGCCTCGAGCACTTCCTCGAGTCGCGGATCGTCGAGTCGCATCTCCACGAAGACGGCCTCCTGCGGGACTCGATCCCGGCGGCCGCTCGAGAGGTCGTCCAGGACGGTGACCTCGCAACCCTCGGCCAGGTATCGGTCGGCTACGTGCGAGCCGATGAAGCCCGCTCCCCCCGTCACGAGCACGCGCCGCGGTCGATGGGTGCCGGATGGTATCGGAAGCCTCCTCCGAAATGGGCGCTGCGCGGGACGGGTATACAAGACGGCATGGATCTGGTAGGATGGGGAGTGGCGATACGATAGGTTGGCATAGGGATCTCATCAAGGGGGATGCATCGTGAAGGGCCCCTATACGGAAGACTGGCTGGCTTCGATCTACGGCACCGCCGATACGGAGGCTGAAGTTCGATGCCCGTGGTGCACGGAGAAGACCGGCATCACGCTCGACCCCGGCAGCGGACCGGATCAGGAGTACGAGGAGGACTGCCCGGTGTGCTGTCGCCCGTGGCATGTCTCCGTCCGCTACGACGTCGAGGGCTCCGCCCTCGTGAGCCTGGACCGCGAAGACAACTGAGCCGGGATCTGCGCAACAGCTCAGTCCGATGTAGCCTAGCGCCTCCATTTCGGCCGTCGCTTCGCGCTTCCATTCGGCGGCCGCATTCCGACTCTCGCTCCCAGCCCCACTCCATCCAGAGGAAAAGACCACGATGACGGATCCCCGCGACAGGGACGCGTTCGAGCGTGAGCTGACCACCGACCTGGATGACGCCACGCGCGACGTCCCGCGCGGGGTCCCGCTCCACACCCGCATCCTCCTCGGGCTGGTCATCGGCGCGGTGGCGGGAGTGGTCGTCAACGCGGCGTTCGGACAGGGGGACTCGCGGGTCGAGTGGATCGTGAGGGAGGTCAGCGAGCCCATCGGAGCGCTGTTCCTGCGGCTTCTGCTCATGATCGTCGTCCCGCTCGTGTTCTCGTCCCTGGTCGTCGGGGTGGCCGGCCTGGGAGAGATCGGGCGCCTGGGACGCGTGGGGGTCAAAACGCTCGCTTACACGCTCGTGTTCTCCACGATCTCGGTGCTGATCGGGCTCGGCCTCGCCAACGTGATCCGCCCCGGCGATCGGATTCCGGCGGAGACGGCGATCGAGCTCCAGGCTCGCTACGGTAGCGAGGCTTCGGCGCGGGTTCTGGCCGCCGAGGCGAGTCGGGCAGAAGACAAGGCCGTCCTCATGCAGGTCGTAGAGACGATCGTTCCCAGCAATCCCGTCGCCTCGCTGGCCTCCGAGCTGCCGAACATGCTGCACCTGATGTTCTTCGCCCTGATTCTCGGCGTCGCCGCGACCCTCGTATCGACTTCCGTCACGACGGCCTTCATCGCGTTCATGGAGGGTCTCTACGCCCTGTCGGCGAAGGTCATCGACATGGTCATGTGGACCGCCCCGTTCGCGGTGGCGTGCCTGCTGTTCACGAACACGGCCCGGTTCGGCCTGGACGTCCTCATGACGCTGATCTGGTTCGTGGCTACGGTCCTGCTCGGGCTCGCGATCCACATGGGGATCGTCTACTCCGCTTCGGTCGTGTTTCTCTCGCGCATGCGGCCGACCGAGTTCTTCCGGCGCATCAAGACCGCGATGCTGACGGCGTTCTCGACCTCGTCGTCGAACGCCACGCTGCCGACCGCGCTGCGGGTGGCCGAGGACAACCTCCACATTCCGCGCGGCATCTCGAGCTTCGTGCTGACCGTGGGGGCCACGGCAAACCAGAACGGCACGGCTCTGTACGAGGGGGTGACCGTGCTGTTCCTGGCGCAGCTCGCGGGCGTGGACCTCTCGCTCGGACAGCAGCTGATCGTGCTGTACCTGGCGATCCTGGGAGGGGTAGGCACAGCCGGAGTCCCCTCCGGATCCATCCCGTTCATCATCCTCGTGCTCGCCACCGTCGGCGTGAACCCCGCGCTGATCGCGATCATCATCGGCGTCGACCGGATCCTCGACATGTGCCGCACGACGCTGAACGTGACCGGCGACCTTACGGCCGCGACCTACGTCGCCCGCTCCGAAGGCCACACGCTTCCGGGGAGTCTGTCGGAGGCGAGAAAGAAGGAGGCGGCCTGACGCCTGCAGCTGCCGGTCATTGGCTGAAAGCTGAAGCTGGGGTGGAGGGGATGTGTCTCAGGCGAAGCGCTGGGGTTGCATGTCCCCCACGGGCGGAAGAGTGGTCGGCTCAGAGGACGGTAGCGAGTTCCGCGACAACCTCCGCTGAGGAGCGCACCGGCACCACCTCGAATTCCACGAGATCGTCCCAATGGGCCATCCAAGTGTCGAGCAGCTGACGCTCCTCGCATTCCATTACCTGATAGCAGCGCGACAGATCCGCCGTCACCCAACTCGCCAAGTACTGCAGCCCAGCCGGGGCCAGGCGACCGCGCTCCTGAAAACGGCGGTACACCGGTCGCGGATCGCCGCCTCGGAACCGCTCGATGACCATGTAAAGCACGTCCCCTCCGGTTAGTCCGCGACTGTACGCACCGTCGTCGACCGTATCGAGCTGAAGGTTCCCATCCTGGTGGCTCGGCACTCCGATCTCAGCGAGCTGTGCCTCCGTGCCCGCTGCCCACGGGGTGCGGCTTGGGCGTCTCGGGGGCCGATGGGGAAATCGAGGGTCTGGTGGAGGTGAGTTCTTCCGCGTGGCGCCCGATGCGCATGGAGTAGAACGAGCGCAGAATGAAGACGACGGACACGGCGAAGAAGACGCCGGCGAGGATGTAGGTGAGGAAAGCGCCCTTGTCCGCGGCGAGGCTCACGGCGAGCTCCACGGCGAGAAGCCCGAAGAGCGTCGTGAACTTGATGACCGGGTTCATGGCCACCGAGGACGTGTCCTTGAAGGGGTCGCCCACCGTATCACCGACGACGGTGGCCTCGTGCAGGTCCGTGCCCTTCATCTGGAGATCGACCTCGACGACCTTCTTGGCGTTGTCCCAGGCGCCGCCGGCGTTGGCCATGAAGATCGCCTGGAAGAGGCCGAAGATGGCGATGGAGATGAGGTAGCCGATGAAGAAGAAGGGCTCGACGAAGGCAAAGGCGAGCGTAGCGAAAAACACTCCGAGGAAGATGTTGAACATGCCCTTCTGGGCGTATTCGGTGCAGATGCGCACGACCCGCCGGCTGTCCTCGACGCTCGCCCTGGTCGTACCCTCGAGCTTGATGTGGCTCTTGATGAACTCGACGGCGCGGTAGGCGCCGCTCGTGACGGCCTGCGTGGAGGCGCCCGTGAACCAGTAGATCATCGCGCCGCCCGTGATGAGGCCCAGCAGGAATGGCGGGTGCAGGACCGAGAGCTTGTCGATGTTCTCCGTCAGGCCCTGGGTCAGGGCCACGATGATGGCGAAGATCATGGTCGTCGCGCCGACGACGGCGGTGCCGATGAGGACGGGCTTGGCCGTGGCCTTGAAGGTGTTGCCGGCGCCGTCGTTCTCCTCGAGAAAGCGCTTTGCCTTCGAGAAGTCCGGCGTGAAACCGAAATCGCGCTTCAGATCCGCCTCGTGCGACTCGATCATGGACAGCTCGTAGATGCTCTGCGCGTTGTCCGTGACGGGACCGTAGGAATCCACGGCGATCGTGACCGGACCCATGCCCAGGAAACCGAACGCGACCAGACCGAAGGCGAAGACGGCGGGAGCCATCATGAGGGCCGCTTCACCCGTCGGGAAGAGCGTACTGAAGAACGCGCCGATGGCCATGAGGGCGACGATGACGATGCCCAGCCAGTAGGCGCTGAAGTTCCCCGCCACGAAGCCCGAAAGGATGTTGAGCGATGCGCCGCCCTGGCTGGAAGCGGTCACGACCTCGCGAACGTGCGCGCTCTTCGTAGAGGTGAACACCTTGACCAGCTCGGGGATAACGGCCCCGGCGAGCGTGCCGCAGGTGATGATGCACGAGAGAATCCACCACAGCGAGCCGCCGCCGAGATCGGGGATGATGAGATAGGACGTGACGAAGGTGAGAGCGATCGAGACAACGGAGGTGATCCAGACCAGGCTCGTCAGGGGTGTTTCGAACTCGAAGTGGTCCGCGTTCCCGAAGCGGCTCCTGGCGATGGCCTCGTTGAGGAGGTAGGACAGGCCGCTGGCGATGATCATGACGATGCGCATGACGAAGATCCAGACGAGCAGCTGAACCTGCGTGACGGCTTCGGGGACGGCGAGGATGATGAAGGTGATCAGGGCCACGCCGGTGACGCCGTAGGTCTCGAAGCCGTCGGCGCTCGGGCCCACGGAGTCGCCCGCGTTGTCCCCCGTGCAGTCGGCGATGACGCCGGGGTTGCGCGCGTCGTCTTCCTTGATGCCGAAGACGATCTTCATCAAATCGGCCCCGATGTCGGCGATCTTCGTGAAGATGCCGCCGGCGATCCGCAGCGCCGCGGCGCCGAGGGACTCACCGATGGCGAAGCCGATGAAGCACGGGCCCGAGAGATCGCTCGGCACGAAGAGCAGGATCACGAGCATGATGAGGAGCTCGATGCTGATCAGCGCCATGCCGATGCTCATGCCCGCCTTCAGCGGGATCGAATAGCACGGGAACGGCTTGCCGCGGAGGCTCGCGAATGCCGTCCGGCTGTTGGCGAAGGTGTTGATTCGGATGCCGAACCAGGCCACGCTGTAGCTGCCGGCCATGCCCAGCAGGCTGAAGAAGACGATCCACAGGAGCTTGATCACCGGCAGACCGCGCTCGATCGCCCCGGTGGCGGCGTCCACCTCGCCGGTCGGCGCCAGCAGGCCGAAGTAGACGATGATGATGGCCGTGATGAAGGCCCAGAGGATGAGGAGGAATTTGCCCTGCTGGAAGAGGTAGGTCTTGCACGTCTCGTAGATCAGGTCGGACATCTCGCGCATCGCCTGGTGCACGGGCATTCTCTTGAGCTGGGCGTAGATGGTCAGGCCGAAGAGCAGTCCCAGCCCGCAGATTACCAGCCCGCTCAGGAGGAGCGTTCCGCCGCCCATCCCGAGAAACTCGACCTGGTTCAGGTCGGGCAATACGAGGTTGACCTCGCCGCCGTGCGCGGCGGGGGCCTGGTCCTGCGCGGCGGCCGGCGCCGCGATCATGGCGAGGAAGCCGGCCACCCAGAGGGCGGCGGGGCTGCGGACGAGCGACGGGAGCTTGTCAGCGACCACGAGGGTTCTCCCATAGGAGGATGAACTGGTTTATTGGCTTGTCGGTGAAGAAGGGATAGGACCCTCGAACATACCGCGGCGCGGATCGCCCGGGCAAGAGAAGCGCAGGGCCTGCTCGGCGAATACGTCTGCTGCGAAAGCCCCGGCGAAAATAGCGACGGGGAACGGGCTTCCCCCCTTCTTGTCAGGCCACGGCCTTCCTTACGGATGGCTTTGAGGCGACCTCGAGTTCGTGACCTCGAAGACTCCATCGCATCCAGGCGCATTTCGAATCCGGTTGTCGCGCGGTGGCCTCATGGCTATCTTTTCGTGTTCCTGAAAACCGCCCGACTCCACCTTCATACAGGAATTTCGTTCTATGGCCAAGATCTGCGCGATCTGCGGCAAGACCCCTCAGTCGGGGAATACCCGCAGCCACGCCAACAACAAGTCGCGTCGCCGCTTCCTGCCCAACCTGCAGAGCGTGCGCGCGGTCATCGGCGGCACGACCCGCCGCGTCCGGGTGTGCTCGGCCTGCATCCGCGCGGGCAAGGTGACCAAGGCGGCCTAGCCGCCGGCCGGCCGCTCCCGGTGCCGGCCGCCTCCCGGCGCCTACCGGGCTTCCAGCAACAGGTTATGGCTGAACAGCGCGATCCCGGCGACGCCCTCGCCTGAGAGGCGCCGGTCCGTGTCCGCGAGCTCCCCGGAACCGATCCTGTCGATCCGCACGCCGACCCACACCCGCTCCCGGGAAACCGACTCCGGCCAGTCCCGCACCGCGGCCTGGATGGCACCCGGCGAGTCCCGATAGACCATCGGCGCCACGGCGTCGACGAGACCCAGCTCGAGCCAGGTGGCCCAGTCCTGCCCGAAATGGTCGCGAGCGATCGCGGGTACCGGCATGACCGCCGCGGACAGGGCGGCCTGGGGCCGCACCTCCGCCAGATCGGTCCGGATGAGGGAGACCAGCCGGGTCACGTGGGCGGCCCCGCCCTCGGGCGTCCAACCGCTAGGATACCGGATGTAGTCGAGATGCACGCCGTCGACGGCGTAGCGGGTGGCGAGCTCGAGCACGAAGCGGCGGAGCTCGGTCCGGACCGGGGCCAGCTCGGGGTCCAGGAACCACCCCTCCCCCACGAGCCCCGCCCGATCGAGCTCGCCGCGGGTCAGCTCGCGCATCGAGGCGCCCGCGCGGGTGACGAACCAGTCGGGGTGGCTGTGCCAGACGTGGTGGGGATCCGGCGGCGGATCGGCCGCCGACCAGGCCAGGAGCGCGTTCACCCAGGCATGCACCTCGATCCCCCGGGCGTGGGCCGCCGCGAGCGCCCCGGCCAGGGGGTCCTCCCAGCCCCGCGGTGGCGTGACGGGCGGCACGAATACGTGGCTGGGGTACAGGGCGTCCCAGCGCCCGGAGACCTGCAGGTACATGCGTCCGCAGCCGGCACGCTCCACCGCGGCCAGCGCGCGAGACCAGGAGGCCGGGCTCTCCAGCGCGTTGCGGACCACCCACACGGCGCAGGGCAGACCCCGCGTAGCCTCGGATGTGGGGACGACCCCGTCACGGCTCACCACAGGCGGGGTGGGGCCGACGCGTTCCGGGGTCGCGGCCAACGGCCCTGCGGCGATGGTCAAGAGAGCCAACGAGATACGGCCGCGGCCACAGCGCCGCGACTGGACGCTTCGACCTCGTACAGCTATATTCTTGGTCTGCCGCAAAACCTTTCCCGGAGTGGAAGACGATGCCGAACTACGACTTGCACAAGCTCCACACGGAGTACGATACCAAGAACATCCGCGTACTCCTGAGCCGGCTGATGAAGAAGAACCCGGAGTTCCGCGAGCGCACGATCGTCACCTACGAAGTGCGCGACAGCGGGGACATGCGCCTTCAGGTCTGCTCCGATCGGGACGAGGTTCGGCAGGTGTTCCTCAGCCCCCACTGCCGCGAGGCGCGCACGGTCTATACCGCGCCCGCGAACGGGAACGGCAAGGCGGAGGAAGCTCCCGCCCCGAAGCGGGCGGCGCGCCGGCGCTAGCCGGGCCGGCCGCCAGCCGGGGGCCGCATCCTAGTCGGCCCCTGCGAGCGACCGCGGCTCCACCAGCCCCTTCCGGAACGCCTCCAGCGCGATCTCGAACATCCAGAGCGACGGCACGCCCTGCAACCGGAAGCCGTTCAGGAAGAATGTAGGCGTCCCCGTGACGCCGAGCGACCGCCCCAGCTCCATGTCCTCGTGGACCCGCGCCTGGTGGGTGCCCTCCGTCAACGCGCGCTCGAAGGAAACCGCGTCCAGTCCCAGCCACTCGGCGTGACCCACCAGGTCGGCATCGCTCAGCGCCGTCTGCCTCTCGAACAGCCGGTCGTGATAGGGCCAGAACTGGCCCTGCAGCTGGGCCTCGATCGAGGCCTGCGCGGCGCGGGCGGCGTACTCGTGCATCGGCAGCGGGAAATGGCGGTAGACGTGGCGCACCTCGTCGGGATGGGCGGCCAGCAGCGAGTCGACCACCGGCCTCGCCTGTGCGCAGTACGGGCACTGGAAATCGCTGAACTCGACGATCTCGAGGACCGCCACACCCGGCCCGCGGGCGGGGGCGGGCTGGGCGCCGAGCGCGGCAGGCGCCGCCAGGGCGGCCACCAGGGCGAAGAGCCGCCGGGCGATGAGGGTCCGCCTATTCGGCGGGCGTCGTCGGGCGAGGCCGCGGCGGCGGCGCGGTCCCGCCATCCGGCCCGATCAGCTCCAGCAGCGCGACCTCGGCGCCGTCCCCGTGGCGGAAGCCGCCGCGCAGGATGCGCGTGTAGCCGCCCGGACGATCGCTGTAGAGCCCGGCCCAGTATTCGAACAGGTGTTGCACGACCTCGGGGCTCCGCACATACGCCGCCGCCTGGCGCCGGGCATGCAGGTCGCCGCGCTTGGCCAGCGTGACGAGCTTCTCCGCGACCGGGCGCGCCGCCTTGGCCTTGGCGCGGGTCGTCTCGACCCGGCCGTGCTCGAACAGGCTGGTAACGAGGTTACGCAACATGGCGCTGCGATGCGCCGTGTGCCGGCTGAGCTTGTTGCCCTTGTTGGCGTGGCGCATGGGGTCCTACTCCTCCCCGCCGCCATCCGGATACTCGACGTCCATCTCCTCTTCCTCGTCCGACAGCTGAACGTCGGGCAGGCGCCTCAGCTCCTCGCGGTCCTGCACCTCGTAGTCGCCCGAGGCGGGGTTCCGCCGGACGCTCATCCCGAACGTCAGGCCATGGCGCTGCAGGATCTCGGAGATCTCGGTCAGCGACTTCTTCCCGAAGTTCCGGAATTGCAGCATCTCGGACTCGCTCTTCTGCACGAGGTCGCCGAGCGTGCGGATGTTCGACGCCTTGAGGCAGTTGCCCGAGCGCACGGAGAGCTCGAGCTCGTCGACGGGACGGGCGAACAGCTCCTTGAAGCGATTGTGCTTGGCTTCCAGCTCGCCTTCCATCTCCTCGCCGGGCATCTCGAACGAGAGGAAGTACTCGAAGTGCGTGCGCAGGATCTCCGCGGCCTGGGCGATCGCCCGCTCGGGATCGATGGCGCCGTTCGTCTCCACGTCGACGGTCAGCTTGTCGTAATCCGTCCGCCGCCCGACACGCGTGTTCTCGACGCGGAAGTTGGCTCGCGTCACGGGGCTGAAGATCGAGTCGATCGGGATGAAGCCGATCTCCTTGCGCCGCTCGTTCTCGTGCTGATCCGACGGCACGTAGCCACGGCCGCGCTTGACGTACACTTCCATCGACAACTTCTTGTTCTCATCCATCGTAAGCAGGTGCAGATCCGGGTTCAGGATCGTGACCTGGGCGTTGGCCTCGAAGTCGGCGGCGGTGACGTCGCCGCGCTCCTTGCGACTCAGCCGCAGGACCGACTCCTCGACGCCGTCGGGGAGCGTGATCACGAGCTTCTTGAGGTTCATGACGACCTCGGCCGTGTCCTCGACGGCGCCCGGGATCGTGGAGAACTCGTGCAGGACGTCGTCGATCCTGACGCCCCAGACCGCGGCCCCCTCCAGGGATGACAGCAGCACCCGGCGCAGCGCATTGCCGAGCGTCAGGCCGAAGCCCCGCTCCAACGGCTGCACGTGGAACTCCCCGTGGGTATCGCTCAGCGACTCGGGGTTCTTTTCTACGCGCTTGGGGAGAATGAAGTTCTCCAGAGCCATTCCTTCCTCCATCATCTCATCGAATTCGCGGCCCGCGAGACCGACCGGTTCCCGCGTTACTTCGAATACAACTCCACGATCAGCTGCTCCTCGGCCGCGATCGGGATCGTCTCCCGGCTCGGCATCTCCACCATGCTGCCCGACTGGGACTTGAAATCGACCTCCAGCCATGGCAGGGTGGCTTCCTTCCCGCGGCTCTCGATCGACCCGAGGATCAGCGGCATCTCGCGGCTCTTCTCCTTCACCTGGATCTTCTCGCCGGGAGACACCTGGTACGAGGGAACGTCCACCACGCGCCCGTTCACCGTGATGTGCCGGTGCCGCACGAGCTGACGGGCGGCTTTGCGGGACGGCGCGAGGCCGAGGCGGTAGATCACGTTGTCGATCCTCCGCTCCAGCATGATCAGCAGGTTCTCGCCCGTGACGCCCGGCGTCTTGGCGCTCTTGCTGAAGTAGTTCTCGAACTGCGACTCGAGCACCCCGTAGATGCGCTTCACCTTCTGCTTCTCGCGCAGCTGTGTGGCGTACTCCGACTGCTTGCGGCGCCGGCCGGCCATGCGCCCATGGACGCCAGGCGGATAGCCTCGGCGCTCGATCGCGCACTTCTCCGTATAGCACCGCGTGCCCTTGAGGAACAGCTTCTGTCCCTCGCGGCGACAGAGCCTGCAAACCGGACCGGTGTGACGCGCCATTCTCTCTCCCGTCGCTCTCTAGAGCCTGTGTCTCTTCGACTACACGCGCCGGCGCTTGGGCGGCCGGCAGCCGTTATGGGGTATCGGGGTGACGTCCTTGATCGAGCGGATCGAAAGGCCCGCCGCCTGCAGCGCCTGGATCGCCGACTCGCGTCCGGATCCGGGTCCCTGGACCCGAACGTGAACGCGCTTGACGCCCAGGTTCAGCGCCTCCTTGGCGCAGTTCTCGGCCGCGATCTGGGCCGCGAACGGAGTCGACTTCTTCGAGCCCTTGAAGCCGCTCTTTCCTGCCGACCCCCATGTGATCGCGTTGCCCAGCATGTCGGTGATCGTGATGAGTGTGTTGTTGAACGTGGCCGAGATGTGCGCCACGCCCTCGGACTCGATCACGCGGGACTTCTTCTTCGTCTTGGGACCCTTGGCCATATCGCTGCGTGTCTCCTTCCTCGACGGCTACTTCTTGGCCGTAGCCTTCTTCTTACCCGGGATCGCCCGACGCGGGCCCTTCTTCGTGCGCGCGTTGGTGTGCGTGCGCTGGCCGCGGACGGGCAGGCCGCGGCGATGACGGAGCCCGCGGTAGCAGCCGATGTCCATGAGCCGCTTGATGTTCATGTTCACTTCCTGCCGCAGCGCGCCCTCGACCTTGAAGTCCTTCTCGATGACCTGCCGCAGCTTGTTCACGTCCGCATCCGAAAGCGCATGAATGCGGGTATCCGGGTCGACTCCGGCCTTGCGAAGGATCTTCTCCGACGAAGACCGACCGATTCCGTAGATGTACGTGAGACCGATTTCGACCCGCTTCTCGCGGGGAAGATCGACTCCGGCGATACGTGCCATGCTCTACCTCTCCCTCAGCCCTGGCGCTGCTTGTGGCGCGGGTTCTTGCAGATCACGCGGACGACTCCGCGACGACGCACGATCTTGCAGTTTTCGCAGATCGGCTTGACCGAGCTTCTGACCTTCATCGTTCCGTTTCCTTCCTGCGTTCGTCCGGCGGGATTCGCTGCCCGTCCGGCGTGCGTTTCAGGCGACCCGCGTCAGGATGTCGGGGCCGCCGTCGGTGATCGCCACCGTGTGCTCGAAGTGTGCCGACAGCGAGCCGTCGATCGTGACGATCGTCCAGGCATCCTGCAGGGTCCGGACCTCCGCCCCTCCGACGTTCACCATCGGCTCGATGGCGATCACGAGTCCCGGCTCGAGCTCGAGCCCGCGCCCCTCGACTCCGAAGTTCGGCACCTGCGGATCCTCGTGCAGGTGCTGCCCGATTCCGTGCCCCACCAGGTCGCGCACGATCGAGAACCCCGCCGACTCGGCCAGGTTCTGGATCGCCGCGGAAACGTCGCCGAGGCGCGCTCCGGGCTGCGCGGCGTCGATCCCCGCCTCCAGCGCTGAGCGCGTCACCGCCAGGAGCCTCTCGGTCTCCTCCGCCACCTGCCCGACTCCGAACGTCCGCGCCGCGTCGGCGTGGTACCCGTCCAGCAGGACACCGACGTCGATACCGACGATGTCCCCCTCCTCGAGTCGCCGCGACTTCGAGGGGATGCCGTGGACCACCTCGTCGTTGACGCTGGCGCAGATCGAGGCCGGAAACCCGCCGTACCCCTTGAAGGCGGGTCGCGCGCCCTCGTGCACCCGTATGATCGACTCGGCCAGCCGGTCGAGCTCCAGAGTCGTGACGCCGGGGCCGATCTCGGTCTCGATCGCCGCCAGCACCTCGGCCACGATGCGGCCGCTGGCGCGCATGCGTTCGATCTCGGCCGCGCTCTTGAGGGTCACCATCCCGCGCATCGCCCGGTCGATCCGCTGCGAGACATTACCCTTCGGCGTCGGCCGGCTGGAGCTCCCGGCGGATCGCTTCCGTAACTGCGTCGATGGGCTGGTCGCCGTCGATCGCGGTCACTCCCACCGTAGCGGCGTAGTGTTCCCGCACAGGAGCTGTCTCCTCTGCGTACACCGCCAACCGCCGGGTGATCGTCTCCGGCGCATCGTCCGGTCGCTGGACGAGCTCGTCCCCGCAGGCGTCGCAAACGCCCTCCTGCCGGGACGGACCAAAACTTATATGATACAGCTTTCCACACGTTTTGCAAACTCTGCGCCCCGACAAACGGGACACGATCTCGGCTTCGGGGACCTCGATGATCAGCACCTGGTCGAGCGACTCGCCGCGCTCTGCCAGGAGCCGCTCCAGACCACGCGCCTGGTCGACCGTTCGCGGAAAGCCGTCGAACACGGCCCCGCCGCTGCACTCCGGCCGGTCGAGGACCTCGTCCACCAGGCCCAGGATCACGTCGTCGGATACGAGCTCCCCCGCCTTCATCGTCTTCTCCGCCTTCTTCCCGAGCTCGGTCCCCGCAGCGAGGGCTTCGCGCAGGAGGTCGCCGGTCGAGATCTTGCACATCCCGCCTTCTTCGGCGACCCGGCTCGCCTGGGTCCCCTTGCCGGCCCCCGGCGGTCCCATCAGCACCACGTAGCGCCTGCCGCTCATCGCCGGCCGCGGATCTTCTTGCCCTTCGTCATGAATCCCTCGTAGTGGCGCATCAGCAGATGCGACTGCATCTGCTGGATGGTGTCCAGCGCCACGCCGACGACGATCAGGAGCCCGGTGCCCCCGATGAACTGGGGAATCGACTGGAACGGCCCCCACGAGAAGATCATCAGCGGCACGATCGCGATCGCCGCCAGGAAGAACGAGCCGGGCAGCGTGACCCGGGTCAGCACGTGGTCGATGTACTCCGCCGTCCGGGCGCCTGGGCGCGTCCCGGGGATGAATCCGCCTTGCTTCTTCATGTTCTCGGCGAGGTCGATCGGGTTGAAGATGATCGCCGTGTAGAAGTACGTGAAGAACACGATCAGCGCGGTGAAGACGACGATGTACCAGACCGATCCGAAGCTGAACGCGGTGGCGAACGTCTGCATGAACGGCACGTTCGGCAAGAACGTGGCGATCGTCGGCGGAACGAACATGATCGACTGCGCGAAGATGATCGGCATGACGCCCGCCGAGTTGACCCGCAGCGGGAGGTGCGTCTTCTGCCCCTGCCGGATGCGGTTGCGGCCCACCACCTTGCGCGGGATCTGGATGGGGATCTTCCGGATCGCCATCGTCATGACGACCGTCCCGGCCACGATCGCGATCATGATCGCCAGGAAGGCCAGGATCGTGAAGATCCCGATGACGTCTGTGCGCCACAGGGTCCAGACCTGCGCCGCGGCCTGCGGGAACGCCTCGATGATCGAGAAGAAGATGATCAGGCTCATGCCGTTGCCTATCCCCTTCTCCGTGATCTGCTCACCCAGCCACATGACGAACACCGCGCCCGTGGTCAGCGTGATGACCGTCAGCAGCCGGAACCGGAACCCGGGGAACAGGATCGCATCGGGGCTCAGGTTCTCGATGAACACGGCGTAGCCGTAGGCCTGGATCATCGAAAGTCCGACGGTCGCGTAGCGTGTGTACTGGGTGATCTTCTTGCGCCCCTCCTCCCCCTCCTTCTGCAGCTTCTCGAAGTACGGGAAGACCGCCGTCATCAGCTGGAAGATGATGGACGCCGAGATGTAGGGCATGATTCCCAGCGCGAACACGGTCGCCCGCTGGAGCGCACCGCCGGTGAACAGATCGAGCAGGCCGAACAGGTTGTTCTGCCCCCCGATCGCCAGCGTCAGGGCCTCGCGATTGACCGCCGGTACCGTGACGTGCGCACCCACACGCAGCAGGACCAGGACACCGAGCGTGAAGAGGATCTTCTTCCTCAGCTCGGGGATCTTGAAGATGTTGGGAACCTGCGGGGTCGACATCTATCGCTTTCCCGAATCCGTGAGTCGCAACGCCGGCATCACTCTTCGCCGGTCGTGACGGCGCTTCCGCCCGCCGCCTCGATGGCCGCGCGCGCGGAGCCGCTGAACGCGTCGGCCTCCACCTTCACGGCGCGGCCGATCTCGCCCCTGGCGAGCACCTTGACCGGTCCGCCGCCAGCGTCGATCAGGCCCAGCTCGGCCATCCGCTGGCGCGTGAACTCGCTCTCCGACTCGAGGCCGCCGAGCTGTCCCAGATTCACGACCTGGTATTCGGTCCGGAAGCGCGCGTTGTTGAATCCGCGCTTGGGCACCCGGCGCTGAAGCGGCATCTGGCCGCCCTCGAACCAGGCCGGGATCTTGCCGCCGCTGCGCGCGGTCTGGCCCTTCCCGCCGCGGCCGCTGTAGGTGCCGTGGCCCGAGCCGTTGCCGCGGCCGACGCGCTTGCGGGGCTTGCGCGAGCCCACCGGGGGCTTGAGTTCGTGCTCTTTCATCTCTCCTCCACCGTCACCAGGTGACGGACCTTGCTGATCATCCCGCGGATCGCCGGGTTGTCGGGCTGCTCGGCGCTCCGCTGGTAACCCTTGAGCCCGAGGGCGCGAAGCGTGTCTCGCATCCGCCTGGGCTGCCCGATGTCGCTCTTGCTCTGGGTGATCCGGAGCTTCTTCGTGACCATGGATTACTCCTCCGCGCCCGCCGGCATGGGCTCGGCTCCAGTGTCCGGTTCGGCTCCGATGGCCGGTTCGGCCGGCGCGCTCGGCGGCTGGATCTCGCCGCCCGCCGCTTCCATCTGGCCGGTCGAGGCTGCCGCGCCGTTATCCCGGCCGCCGTCCTCCGCCCCGCGGCGACCCCTGGCGCCGATCAGCTCCTCCAGCGACACGCCGCGCTCGAGCGCGACGTCCGCCGCGGTCCGCAGGCGCTGGAGCCCGTCCATCGTCGCCTTGACCATGTTGATGGGGTTGTTCGACCCCAGCGACTTGGTCAGGATGTCGGCCACTCCGGCGCATTCCAGGACCGCCCGCACGGGGCCGCCGGCGATCACGCCGGTACCCGGCGAGGCCGGTTTCAGCAACACACGGCCGGCGCCGAACTCGCCCACGATTTCGTGCGGAATCGTGCTCCCCACGCGTGAGACCCTCTTCATCTCCTTGCGCGCGGATTCGATCCCCTTGCGGATGCAGTCGGCGACCTCGTTGGCCTTGCCCTGGCCGATGCCGACTGTTCCCGCCCCGTCTCCCACGGCGACCAGCGCGGTGAACGAGAACCGCCTTCCGCCCTTCACCACTTTGGAAACGCGGTTGATATGGACGACGTTCTCGATCAGCTCGCTGCGATTACGACCGTTCGCCACTCTGCCTCCGTATCGTGATCAGAATTCCAGGCCGCCTTCGCGGGCGCCATCGGCGAACGCCTGCACGCGGCCGTGATAGAGGTACCCTCCGCGATCGAACACCACACGAGTGATGCCCTTTTCCTTCGCCTGGCGGGCGATTTCCTTCCCGGCCTCGCGCGCTCGGTTCACCTTGCTGCCGTCGGCCTCCAGCCCGTTCGAGTTCACGCCCAGGATCGTCGTGGCGGTCGTATCGTCGACGAGCTGCGCCGAGATGTTCTTGAGGCTCCGATGCACCACCAGCCGGGGCCGCTCGGGCGTCCCTGAGATGCGCCGGCGGACGCGGCGATGGCGCTTGAGCCGGACGCGCTCCCGCTGCTGAGACTTGCTCCTGTCAGACACCGGTCTTCCCTGCCTTTCTGCGCACATGCTCGCCTTCGTACTTGATACCCTTGCCCTTGTAGGGCTCGGTGGGCCGCAGGCCGCGCAGCTCGGCGGCCACCTGGCCCACAACCTGACGGTCCGCCCCGCTCACCTCGATCACGGTCGGGCTCGGCGTCTTGACCTCGATCCCCTCCGGGACCGGAAACTCGATCGGGTGCGAGTAGCCGAGGTTCAACTTCACCTTGCGCCCGCTGGCTTCGGCGCGGTAGCCGACGCCGACGATCTCGAGCTTCTTCGTGAAGCCGGCCGTCACGCCTTCCACGGCGTTCGCGACCAGCGAGCGGGCGAGGCCGTGCATCGCCTTGTCCCGCGACCCATCGCCGGCGCGCTCGACCAGGACCTGACCGTCGTCGACCCGTGCGGAGATCTCCACCGGCAGGCGGCTGGCGACCTCCCCCCTGGGCCCCTTGACCTTCACGTCCTGGCCTTCGACCGTCACCGTGACCCCGCTCGGAATGGCCACCGGCTGTTTTCCGATTCGCGACATGCTCCTCCTACCAGACCTTCGCCAGGACCTCGCCGCCGACGCCCGCCTCGCGGCTCTGGCGGTCGGTAAGCAGACCCTGAGACGTCGACACGATGGCGATGCCCAACCCGTTGCGGATCCGGGGCAGGGAATCCTTGTCCTTGTATACGCGCAGTCCGGGCTTCGAGACGCGCTCGATCCCGTGAACCACCGGCTTCTCGTCCACGTACTTCAGATACACTCGCAGGATCCCCTGCCTGTTGTCGTCCAGAACCTTGTAGTTCTGGATGAAGTGGTTCTCCTGCAGGATGCGGGCGATCTCCACCTTGATCTTCGATGCCGGGATGTCGACGCGCTTGTGCTTCGCCCGGCAAGCGTTGCGGATGCGTGTCAGACAGTCCGCGACGGGATCGGTCATCACCATGGTCTCAGGCTCCTACCAGCTGGCTTTGCGCACGCCGGGGATCTCCCCCTTGAGCGCCATTTCTCGGAAGCAGATCCGGCACAGGCCGAACTGCCGCAGGAACGCCCTCGCGCGCCCGCACCGGTTGCAGCGATTCACGCGCCGCACCTCGAACTTCATCTTCTTCTTGTTCTTCGCGATCCAGGACTTCTTGGCCACCGTGCCTCCTAAGAGATGGCGCGCTCCGCGCGCGGATTTCTCAGCTCGCCTGCGTCTCGAGGGTCTGGCGCTGCCGACGGAACGGCATGCCGAACGCGGTCAGGAGCGCGAGCGCCTCGTCATCGCGGCGCGCCGTCGTAACGAAGGTGATGTCCATTCCGTGAACCTGATCCACCTTGTCGTAATCGACTTCCGGGAAGATCAGCTGCTCCTTGATCCCCAGCGTGTAGTTCCCGCGGCCGTCGAACGACCGCGTGGGAACGCCACGGAAGTCGCGGATCCGGGGGATCGCCACGTTGACCAGGCGATCCAGGAACTCATACATGCGCGGTCCGCGCAACGTGACCTTGGCGCCGATCGCCATGCCCTCGCGGAGCTTGAAGTTCGAGATCGACTTCTTGGCGCGCGTCACGGTCGGCCGCTGGCCCGTGATGGCGGCCAGCTCCTCTACGGCGCTGTCGAGGCGCTTAGGATTGTCGATCGCCTCTCCCATGCCCACGTTGATTACGATCTTCTCGAGCCGCGGCACCTCGTGGGGGTTCGCATACCCGAACTCCTTCTGGAGCTGGGGCTGGATCGTCTTGGTGTATGTCTCCTTGAGCCTCGACATCGTCATACCCTCGGCTTTTCGATCACTTCTCCGCAGTGCCCGCAGGCCCGCACCTTCGTGCCGTCGCTGAGCGCCGTGTGGCGAACCCGGGTGCCACGGCCGCACTTGGTGCAGTACAGCATGGCGTTCGAAACATGGATCGCCGCCTCACGCTCTTGAATGCCGCCTTGCGGATTCTTCTGGGTCGGCTTCGTGTGGCGCCTGATGAAATTCACGCCCTCGATCAGCACGCGGTCCTTGCCCGGAAAGACCTTGAGGACCTTCCCGGTCTTGCCCGCGTCGTTGCCCGTCACCACGAGCGCCATGTCACCCTTCACGAGCCTCGGCATCACAGCACCTCCGGCGCGAGCGATACGATCTTCATGAATCGCTTCTCGCGCAGCTCGCGGGCCACTGGACCGAAGATGCGCGTGCCGCGCGGCTCCAGCTGGTCGTTGATGATCACGCCCGCGTTCTCGTCGAACTTGATGTAGGTGCCGTCCTTCCGGCGCGTCTCTTTGCTCGTCCTCACGATCACGGCCTTGGCCACGTCACTCTTCTTCACGGTCCCGTCGGGCAGTGCGTCCTTGACCGTGACCACCACGATGTCGCCCAGGCCGGCGTACCGGCGGCGGGTCCCGCCGAGCACCTTGATGACGAGCGCCCGCTTGGCCCCCGAGTTGTCCGCGATGCGTATGATCGACTCCTGCTGCACCATGTCTAGCGGGCCCGCTCGATCACTCGGGTGACGCGCCAGCGCTTGGTCTTCGACAGCGGGCGGGTCTCCATGATCTCGACCAGGTCTCCCTCTTTGCAGTCGTTGGTCTCGTCATGCGCCGTGTAGCGCGAGGTGCGCTTGATCCGCTTGCCATACAGCGGGTGCTTGACCAGGCGCTCGATCGTCACCACGACGCTCTTCTGCATCTTGTCGCTAACGACGCGGCCCCGGAGGGTCTTACGGCGCTTGCGCTCTTCGCCGGCGACGGCGGTCGCGGCGGCGTTGTCGTTCCCGTTCTCAGCCATCAGGCCCCCTGTCGAGCGGCTTCGTTCCGGATCGTCTTGCACCGGGCCAGGTCCCTGCGCGCGGCGCGAATGCGAAGCGGGTTCTCCAGCTGGCCGGTCTGGTTCTGGATGCGCAACCGGAACAGCTCCTCCTCGAGCTCGGCGACCCGCTCGTCGAGCTCCTCGGGCGAGAGCGCGCGGATCTCCTCGGCCTTCATTCGGCGCCCCCCGTCCGCTTCACGAACTTCGTCTTGATCGGCAGCTTGGCCGACGCCAGCTTGAGAGCCTGGCGGGCGATCGTCTCGGGGACGCCTTCCAGCTCGAACAGAACGCGGCCGGGCTGCACGACGGCCACCCAGCCTTCGGGGTTCCCCTTCCCCTTGCCCATCCGCGTCTCGGCCGGCTTGGCCGTGACCGGCTTGTCCGGGAAGATCCGGATCCAGACCTTGCCGCCACGCTTGATGTGCCGCGTGAGCGCCACGCGCGCCGCTTCGATCTGGCGGTTGGTGATCCACGCCGGATCGAGCGACACCAGCCCGTACTCGCCGAAGGAGATCTGGTTGCCGCGATGGGCCAGACCCCGGCGGCGGCCGCGGTGCTGCTTGCGGAACTTGACTCGCTTGGGCATCAGCATGCTTCTATCTCTCGCTCTCTACGCCGGCGTTGAACGGCCTATCCTTGGTTCCCTGAACGTCGGTCATCGCTACAGCTTTCGTCCGGCGTGATCGAGCACTTCGCCCTTGAAGATCCAGACCTTCACGCCGATCGTGCCGAACGTCGTGTTCGAGGTGGACTTCGCGAAGTCGATATCCGCCCGCAGCGTGTGGAGCGGCACGCGGCCCTCGTGGTACCCCTCGCTGCGCGAGATCTCGTTCCCACCCAGCCGCCCGCCGCACTGGATCTTGATCCCCTCGGCGCCCATCCGCATGGCGGAGGTGACGGCCTTCTTCATCGCCCGGCGGTGCGAGATCCGCTGCGCCAGCTGGAAGGCGATGTTGTCCGCCACCAGCTGCGCGTCGAGCTCGGGGCGCTTGACCTCTTCGACCTTGATCGAGACGTCGTCGTCGGTCAGCCGCGCCAGCTCGTCTCTGAGCTTGTCTACCTCGGAACCCTTCCTGCCGATCACGACACCCGGGCGGGCCGTGAAGATCATCACCGTGATCCGCTTCGGCGTGCGCTCGATCTCGACCCGCGAGATGGCCGCGTGCGAGAGCCGGTTCTTCAGGTAATTGCGGATCATCTCGTCCTCGGCGAGCCACTCGGGCATGTTCTTGTGGTTGAACCAGCGCGAGCGCCACGGTTTGACGATCCCCAGCCGGAACCCGATCGGCGAAGTCTTCTGTCCCATCTTCTCCCCTATTCTCCGGCGTCCGTACCGACGACGACGGTGATGTGACTGGTGCGCTTGCGGACGCGGTAGGCCCGGCCCATGGCGCGCGGCCGGATCCGCTTCCAGGTCGGGCCCTCGTTGGCGTAGACCTCCTTGACGACCAGATCCTCCGGTCCGTGTCCGCCCTCGGCCTGCAGCGCGTTCGAGACCGCCGAGCGCAGCGTCTTCAGCACCGGAATCGCCGCCGCCTTGTTCGTGTACTGGAGCATGGCGTAGGCGTCCTCCACCTTGCGGCCGCGGATCAGGTCGACGACCAGCCGCACCTTGCGCGGCGTGACGCGAACGTGGCGGCTGATCGCGCGCGCTTCCATCAGACCAGCTTCACTTTCTTCTCGGCCGCGATGCGCCCGCTGTGGCCGCGGAAGATCCGGGTCGGCGAGAACTCGCCGAGCTTGTGGCCGACCATGTTCTCCGTGACGTACACCGGGATGAACTTGTTCCCGTTGTGCACGGCGATCGTATGGCCCACGAAGTCGGGCGTGATCATGGACGCCCGGGACCAGGTCTTCACGACCCGCTTGTCGCCCTTCTGGTTCATCTCGTGGACCCGCGCCAGGAGCCTGTCCTCGACGAATGGTCCCTTCTTCAGCGAACGTGCCATGGCTTCGGCTCTCCTATCGTTCCGTTACTTCTGCCCGCGGCGGCGCACGATCTGCTTGGACGACGCCTTGCGCTTCTTGCGCGTCTTGTACCCCTTGGTCGGCTTGCCCCACGGCGTCACCGGATGCCGGCCGCCCGAGGACTTCCCCTCGCCGCCGCCCAGCGGATGGTCGATCGGGTTCATCGCGACCCCGCGGACCTTCGGCCGCCGGCCGCGCCAGCGCGAGGCGCCGGCCTTGCCGAGCGACAGGTTCTCGTGGTCGAGGTTCCCCACCTGGCCGATCGTCGCCTGGCACTCGGCGTGCACCCGGCGGACCTCCGTGCTAGGGAGGCGCAGCAGGCAGAAGCGGCCCTCGCGGGCCACCAGCTGCACCCCCGCGCCGGCGGCACGAGCCAGTTGCCCGCCCTTCCCCGGCTTGAGCTCCACGTTGTGAATCGTCGTCCCGAGCGGGATCGAGGACAGCGGCAACGTGTTGCCCGGCTTGACGTCCGCGCCCGGGCCGGCCTCGATCGTGTCGCCCACCGACAGCCCGTTGGGCGCCAGGATGTATCGCTTCTCGCCGTCGGCGTAGTGGATCAGCGCGATGTTCGCCGAGCGGTTCGGATCGTATTCGACGGTCGCCACCTTGCCGGGAACTCCGTGCTTGTCGCGCTTGAAGTCGATTCGCCGGTAGCGACGCTTGTGTCCGCCCCCGCGCCGGCGCATCGTCACGTGGCCGTGGCTGTTTCGTCCGCCGCTCGAGGATTTGGGCTCGATCAGCGAGCGCTCGGGCTCGGTGGCCGTGATCTCAGCGCTGTCGTGCACCGTGCGGAACCGCGAGCTCGGCGTTACGGGCTTGAACTTCTTGACTCCCATCGGGTCCCCTGGGCCTACAGGTTCTCGTACACTTCGATCGCATCACCCTCGGCGAGGGTGACGATGGCCTTCTTCCAGTCCGCCCGGCGACCCGAGAAGCGGCCCATCGAGTGAATCTTCCCCATCCGGTTCTGGGTGCGGACGTTCAGCACCTTGACCTGGAAGAGCTCCTCGATCGCGTCGGCGATCTGGCGCTTGTTCGCGCCTGGGTCCACGGCGAACACGAACTGGTTCGACTGCTCCTGCTGGCGGGTCGACTTCTCCGTGAAGAGCGACCGCAGAATGATACGGCGGCTATCCATTCGCGGTCTCCGCGGATCTCGCGCTCCCGCCGGCAGGCGGCCGCGACTCCCACGCCCCATCCTCCACCACCACCACGTCGTGACGCAGGACGTCGAGCGAGGAGGCGTCGCTGAACTTCTTGATCGTAAGCCGGGCCACGTTGCGTCCGGAGCGGAACAGATTGTCGTCGTATCCGCGCGTCAGGAGCAGCACCCTGCCCTCGGCGTCCCACCCGGAGAGCGCCTTGACCAGCCGCTGGGTCTTCGGCTGGTCGAACGCCTCCAGCTCGACGATCCGCACCAGACCTTCGGCCGCCTTGTCGCTGAGCGCCGAGGCGAACGCGATCCGCCGCACCTTTTGCGGCACGCGCTCGTGCCAGTCCTTCGCGGTAGGGCCGAAGACCGTGCCGCCGCCCTTCCACAACGGCGAGCGGTTCGAGCCTGCGCGAGCCCGCCCCGTCCCCTTCTGCCGCCACGGCTTGGCGCCACCGCCGCGGACGAGGGCGCGGGTCTTCGTGGAGGCCGTGCCCGCCCGATCGTTCGTCCGCTGAGCCCGCATCGCCTGGTATACCGCGCTCTTGTTGACTTCCGCGCCGAACCATTCGTCGGGGAGCTGGACCTTCCCCGACGCCGATCCCGCGAACGTGTATCGCGACGCTTCGGCCATCACGCGCCTCGCTTGCTGATCCGCAGGATGGCGTTGCGGGCGCCCGGCACCGAGCCCTTGAGGAACACGAGCTGCTGGTCGGCATCCACCTTCAACACCTCGATATTGCGGATCGTCGTGCGGCGGTTCCCGGTCTGCCCCGGCAGTTTCCGGTTCTTGAACGTCTTCGCCGGATCGGCCGCCTGACCCATGGATCCCGGCCGGCGATGGTGCGTCTTGGTGCCGTGCGAGGCGTCGAACCCGTGGTGGCCGTGCCGCTTGATCACGCCCTGGAAGCCCTTCCCCTTCGAGATCCCGACGACGTCGACCCGGTCCCCGGGCGCCAGCACGTCGGCCGGCGAGAGCGCCTTGCCGGGCTCCAGCTCGTCGGTCTCGCCCTCGGCGACGCGGAACTCCTCCAGACGCCGTACCGGCTGCACGCCGGCAGCGGCCAGGTGTCCGAGCACCGGCTTGGTCACGTGCTTCTCCTTCGCCTCGCCGAAGCCGAGCTGCACGGCCCGATAGCCGTCGCGCTCGATGGTCTTCAGCTGCGTCACGTGATTCGGCCCGGCCTTGATGACGGTCACCGCGAACGCGCGGCCTTCGTCGTCGAAGACCTGGGTCATGCCGATCTTCTTTCCGATCAGTCCCGCCATCTCACACCTTGATCTCCACATCCACGCCCGCCGGCAGATCGAGCTTCATCAGCGCGTCCACTGTCTGCGGCTTGGCGTCCAGGATGTCCACGAGTCTCTTGTGCGTCTTCATCTCGAACTGCTCCCGCGACTTCTTGTCCACGTGCGGCGAGCGCAGCACCGTGAACACCTGGGATCGCGTCGGCAGCGGCACCGGCCCGGACACGATGGCCCCTGTCTTCTGCGCCGTACGCACGATGTCCTGAGTGGACTGATCGATCACCGCGTGATCGAAGGCCTTCAGGCGAATGCGGATCTTGTTGGCCATCGTCTACTTCTTGATCGTGGTGACGACGCCGGCGCCCACGGTGCGGCCACCCTCGCGGATCGCGAACCGCAGGCCCTCCTGCATCGCCACCGGCGTGATCAGGTTGATCTCCATCGTCACGTTGTCGCCCGGCATCACCATCTCC
>DASSPT010000125.1:0-13333 GCA_035699465.1 Gemmatimonadota bacterium | reverse complement strand
GCGGATCGGTCTCCAGTGAACACCCGACCGTCGAGCCAGCTTCCCCATCGCGTCTCCGTCGTCTGGTTCAGCGACCTCGTGGGTTGGAGCAGCCTGACGGCCGAGAACGAGGATCAGGCGATCTCGCTGGTGCGGCGTTTTCAGGCCGCCGTCCGCGCCGTGGTGTCCGGGGATCAGGGTCGGGTCGTGAAGTTCATCGGCGACGCCGCCCTGGTGGAGTCCCCGAGCGCGGAGGCGGCGGTGAAGGCCGCCGGCGAGCTGCGCGGACTGATGCAAGCGGGAGAGACGATCAGAACGGGCGTGCATCTGGGCGACGTGGCGGTGGCCCCGGACGGGGACCTGTACGGCGACGGGGTGAACACCGCGCAGCGGATCCAGACGGCCGCCGGGCCCGGGCAGATCGTCGTGAGCGGGGACGTCTGGCGACAGCTCCGGAACCGGCCCTCGTACCGGTTCGAGCCGCTCGGCGAGCACAGCCTCAAGGGCGTCGAGGCGCTGGACCTCTACCTGGTGCTCGAGGCGCCGAGCGTTTCCGGAGTGGCAGCCCCGGCCGACTCGCCGAAGAGCGCCGGGCCCGAGTCCCGGCCCGTCGTCGAGCGCTCGATCGCCGTCCTGCCGTTCATCAACCTGAGCTCCGATCCCGAGAACGAGTACTTCAGCGACGGGATCACCGAGGAGATCCTCAACGCGCTCGTCAAGGTCAGCGACCTCAAGGTCGCCTCGCGCACGTCCTCGTTCGCCTTCAAGGGACACCACGGCGACGTGCAGGAGATCGCGGAGAAGCTCAAGGTGGCCACCGTGCTCGAGGGGAGCGTCCGGAAGGCGGGCAACCGTGTCCGCATCACCAGCCAGCTGATCAGCGCCGCGGACGGCTACCACCTGTGGTCGGAGACGTACGACCGGCAGCTCGAGGACATCTTCGCGATTCAGGACGACATCGCCCAGGCCATCGTCACCGCTCTGAAGGCCACGCTGGCGGTCGACGAGGGCGAGAAGCTCGTCACCGCGACGACCGACAGCCTGGAAGCCTATACGCTCTATCTGAAGGGACGCTTCGCCTTCAACAAGTTCACCGAGGAGGGTCTACGGCGGAGCCTCGAGCTGTACACGGAAGCCCTCGAGGAGAGCCCGGACTACGCTCGCGCGTGGGCCGGGATCGCCGACTCCTGGATGAACCTGGCCGACGACTGGGTCGCTCCTGAGGTGGCGTATGTCGCGGGCAAGGAGGCGGCCGCGAGGGCTCTCGAGCTCGATCCCGATCTCGCCGAAGCCAATACCGCTTTGGGAAAGGTGTACACCTGGTATGACTGGGATTTCATTCGCGGTGAGCTGGCGCTACGGCGCGCGGTGGCCTCGAACCCCAACTACACGGACGCCCACTGGGCGCTCGGTACTCTGCTGCCGGCCGTCGGCCGACTGGATGAGGGAATCCGGGAGATGCGGGCCGCCCAGAAGCTCGATCCGCTGTCGCCGACCTTCAGCCAGTGGCTCGCCCGGTTCCTCCTCTACCAGCGGCGGTCGGGGGACGCGGTCCAGGAATCGTTGCACACCCTGGAACTGGATCCCGAATATGCGCGCGGACATATGACCCTTGGCCTCGCCCGGATGCAGGAGGAGGGTCTCAGCGCAGGCCTGGAGTCCTTGAGGCACAGCGCCGAGATGAGCTGGTCGCCTTCGTTCCGGGCATTCCTGGCGTACGGGCTTGCCGCGGCGGGACAGGAAGCGGAAGCCCGTCGCGTCCTCGAAGAGCTCGATTCCGAGGGTCGTGATAACTACGTCCGGGCGGAATTCCTGGCCGCCGTCCACGGGGCACTCGGAGATTCGGACGAGGCGTTCCGCCAGCTCGACCGCGCGTATGCGGATCGCTCCGCCGGCCTCATCTACCTCCACCTGGACCCGTTGTTCGATTCGCTTCGGGACGACCCCCGGTTCAAGGTGTTGGTCGACAGGATCGGCCTCCAGTAGAAGCCTTCACACACTCCATTCCGTGAAGTCCCGGCCGGCGAACTCGCGAAACAGGTTGGTGTCGTCCCGCAGTCGCTCGGCGAGCGCGGCACGGTCGCGCCCGGACAGGACCGGCCGCTCCATCGGTCGCGAGAGCGGCCAGTACACGTACGTCCGGAGCCGCCAGTGCCAGCGCTGGGGGAGCCGCTCGATCGCCTTGCCCAGGGGCGAGCTGGCGACGCGCATCCCCGCGCGCGTCTTGACCCGTTTCTTCGCCGTGCGGTTGATCCGGATCTCGCGGCGGGGACCCGTGTAGTCCGGGTCGACGTTCAGGAACTCGTACACCCGGCGCAGCGTCGCCGCCCGGTCCCTTCCCAGCCCGTCGGTCTCCACCACGAGGATCCGCTCGCGCGGATAGAGCCCAAGGTAGCGCGAGATCTGGAACCAGTAGAGGCTGCGCGCGAAGTAGAAGTCGTCGTACATCGCCTCGGCGAGGGGCCGGGTCTCGTTCCCCTGAGTCCTGGCATGCACCCAGTTCGATACGATGCGCTCGACGGGATCCCGCACGAGGTAGACGAGCCGGGCGTCGGGTACGACTGCATGCATCCGTTCCGGGACGCCCGGGTACACTGGCGCGCGCGTGTACGATGGCGAGCTCTCGCCCCGCACGGCAGTCCCCGGCCGGAAGCGGGCCGCGTACCAGTCCACTCCCCGGCGCCAGTTGCCGTCCGTGACGAAGAAGTCCAGCTCCTTGTCGCGCGACATCGCGATGTCGGGGTGCCGGGACAGGTAGCGGTGCAGGCTGCTCGTGCCGCAGTGGGAGGCGCCGATGACGATGAGATTGGGGAGGGGCAGGCGCTAGCCGCCTTTCACCGGCCCGAGGTCGATCCGGAACTCCTCGTCGCTGATCGAGCCCTGAAGGACCTCGACTCCGCGGAAGAACTCGTCCCCCCACACGAGGTCCAGCACCCGGTCCCGGTCCTCCCCCTGCACGCGGCTGCCTAGGATCACGGTCGTCAGGAGTCCCTCGGCCAGCGGCACGTACTGCTGGCCGTTCTCGCTTCGCGCGGGGTCCAACGGGAGGACGAAGCGCCACTCGCACTCGTAGGACCAATCGTCGCTCTTGGTGAAGAAGAACCGGTTCGCGAGGAACTCCGCCCCCACGTCGCCGGGAGCGCGGGTGTCCGATGCCGTCACGCGCGGGCGCCGGCGGCTGTACTCGACGCGCTGGAGCGACGGCACTCCGTTCTCGCCGCCGATCCGCTGGTCGAAGAACGGGTGCCGCGGATCGAACCCGTAGACCAGCCCGCGGTGGCCCTCCGCGTAGTGGCCCCACATGAGGAGGCTGTCGGCTGTCTCCGTGAAGCAGAGCATCCCGATGCGCGCGGCCGCCGCGGCGTGGACGACCTTCGAGAGGTGGGGAGCCATCTCCTCCGCGACCCCGCCGAGACCCGCGTCCGCGATCCGTCGCCGGAGCGCATCCGCGGGCAGCTCCTTCCGGAGCGCGTCGGGCGTGACGCCGCGTCCGCGGGCGGTAGCCGCATAGATCTCCTCGAGCCCGGCCTCGTCCAGCCAGTCGGAGATCAGGGCCCCTACCCGGTCCTCGGGCAGGAGTGTCTCGACCTTCGGGAGGACCTCGAACGGATCGTTGAATCCGGCCGGAGACGGCACCCGCAGCCGCTTCTCCTCTAGCAGACGAACGCCGTCCCGGCGGACGTACTTGTAGAGCCGCTCGGGGAGCCTGCCGCTCACCGTCGCTGCGCCTCGATCGATCCGTGCGGAGTGTGTATGACGAGGATCGCGGTGTCCGAACCCGCGTCGTGCAGCTCGATGCGGGGGCCCGGGGCCCCGCGAAGGCGAAAGCTCTCGAACGCCGTTGCCGCGACGGGTCGATACTCGGAGGAGGGCGGTTCCGGCGCGGGGCGCATGGCCTGCAGCCCATTCGGTCCCCATACGTAGGTGTTCCAGGCCGAGCCGCGCGTGAAGTCGATCCGCGCGAGGATGCCGGGGCCGGCGGGCATCGGTACGAGCCCCACGATCTCGAAACCGGTCGGCATGCCGAGCCGGGCGTGGCGATCGGCCATGAGCTCCTCCTCCTGCGCGCGGACCTCCGCGATCGGCACGCCGCCGAAGGCTTCGGCCAACGGTCCGTAGTCGCCGCGAAAGAGACCTTCCAGGATCGCACGGGTGCGCGCTTCCAGGTCGGGCGCGATCTCTCGCGCTCGCCCGGAGAGCGGGAAGAGGAGAGCGGTGCCCTCGGGACCGCGCGCCGAGACGGCGAGCCGGTCCTCGCGCCCGGTCACCGTCAGGATCTCGCCGGAGGGGAGCCGCCACTCTCCGGCGGCGCGCGCGAGCGCTGCCGGGTCGACCTGGACCCATTGGGGGGGCATGTCGTACGGCTCGCCGAAGGCGATCGCCTCGAGCGTCGCGGCGACCGGCGTGGCGGGGAGCGCCGGGTCGGTCGTCACGACGAAGACCGTGAGGCTTTCGTCGATCCACCGGTGGAGCTCGGCGAGGTAGATCCCGTTGCCACCGTTGTGCCAGACCAGGGTGCCGTGCCGGGGCGTCTCCTCGATCGCCCATCCGTAGCCGTAGAAGGATATCGAGTCGGGGTCCTCGGGAACGTGGGGAGTGAACATCGCAGCCCGCTCGGCGGCGGGGAGCACGGCATCGGTCTCGAGCGCGCGGTCCCAGTCCTCCATGTCCGCCAGCGTCGTGTGGAGCCCGCCGTTTCCACGGAGCTGCCAGAACGGCGCGCCCGGCTCCTCCATACGCTCGACGATCGTGCCCCAGCGCTCCCCGTCGCGATAGCCGACCGCCACGCGCGCGCGATCCCACTCTGGGATCCGGTAGCCCGTCTCGTCCATGCCGGCCGGGTCTAGCACGAGCTCGCGGAGCGCCTCCTCGTACGATTTCCCCGTCTCGATCTCCACGATCGCGGCCAGCATGCTGTACCCGGCGTTCGAGTACTCGTAGCCGGAGCCGGGCGCGAACAGGAGCTCGGAATCGAGCGCCCGGCGGACGTACGCATCCCGCTCGCGGCCCACGGGATCGAAGTCGGTTTGCGCGAAGTCTGACGCGAGTCCGGAGGAATGCGTGAGGAGGTGGTGGAGGGTGATGGCCTCCTTGTCGTCGGGCACCTCGGAGAAGTAGTCGGCGATCGGGTCGTCGACGGAGAGGAGCCCCCGCGCTTCCAGGGCGAGGATCGCGGCCGCGGTGAACTGCTTGGTGATCGATCCCAGGGAGAAGACGCTGGCGGCGGTGATCGGAACCTCCGCCTCGCGGTCGGCCAGGCCGTAGCCCTTCCGAAGGACGGTGCGTCCATCCTCCACGATGAGCGCCGCACCGGCGAAGCCGATCGCTTCGAGCCGGGTGAGGTACGCGTCGGCGGCGCGGGCGGTCTCGTCCTCGACGAGAGCGGCCCGATCCTGGGCCTGGAGCGGCGAGACGAGTAGAAGAACGGCGAGCGCCGGTGCGAGCGGGAAGCGGGCGGGAAATGTCATGGCGAATCTCCGGTCAGGGTGTGTGCCGGCAAGCCGGATCCGATTCCCTATGAGGCGCCTGGAGACGCGGACGGGTTGGGATCCCGGGCCGCACGCAGGATCGCCTCCGCGAGCGCGGCCGCCGATTTCCGACCGGTCGCCGACTCGAAGAACAGGCTCGGCTCGATGAGCTCGAGCTCCATCAGCACGGGGCCATTGGCGGTCTGAACGAGATCGACCCGCGCGTAGAGCCAGGGATGCGGCGTGGCAGCCAGGACCGTCTCGCCGAAGGCGCGCTCCTCCTCGCCGACCTCGCAGGGTTCTAAGCCGCCTCCGAACTCGGACTGGACGCGGAAGTCGCCCGCCGCGGGGAGCTTCCGCACGGCGTGACCGAATCGGCCGTCGACATAGACCAGCGAAAGCTCGCCTCGCGTCCGGATCTCCGGGACGAACGCCTGTACGACCGCACCCGACGACACCAGCGGCGTAACGTCGACGCCTTCCAGGTCCACGCCCGCGTCGAGCAGCCGCGTCCCCCACGCGGTCGCCGAGATGCGGGGTTTGACGACCGCCGCCGCAACGCCCGTCCGCGCGAAGAAGCCGTCCACGCCCGGACGCTCGCCGGGCTCGGTCCAATGCGTCGGCGGAAGCGACACCCCGCGGTCCGCGAGATCGCGCAGGTAGATCTTGTCCATGTTCCAGAGCACGGTAGTCGGCGGGTTCCAGAGCGCGGCCGGTTTGCTGTCCCATGCCTGGATCCAGTGCCGGAACTCCCGGGATCGGCGGTGATAGTCCCATGTCGATCGCAGCACTACGACGTCCCCGTTCGACTTCGCGGGAGAGATCGTGTCCCACGGCGCCGCCGTCACGCGGGCCCCCCGCGTCTCCAGCTCTTCGCCGAGCCGCGCGTCGGACGGGGTGATCGGATAGCTCCGCGCCGTGGCGAGGATGACGTGCGGCGTGACTCCCGGAACGGGTCTCATGGCGCCCCAGGATACGGCCGGGGCGCTGGCCGCGCGACGGCGGGTTTGATGCTGGAAAATTAGCACTGCCGGGGTCGGCGGCCGTACCTTGGTCCCGTGCGTGTCCGACATCCCGATGCCTGCCGCCGACTCTCCGCGTTCGAGCGGCGGGTTCGCGCAGTGGTCCTGCGCTGGGTCGCCGCGGTCGCGGCGATCGACGAGGCGCGGGAAGCCGCCCGGCTGGACGAGGAAGAGTTGGAGGCGCTGGACGATGCGATCGACCGCGCGCGGAAGGCAGGGCGCTGAGCGGCCCGGCTTCTGACGCGTTCCGGAGTGGAACCTCGCCGGCACGGAACGGGGTACTGTGGAGTGACTGATCCCCGGGGCCGCGCCACCCGGAGGTGACCCGCATGAAGATCGACACTCGCTTCGTAGTTCTCCTCGCGATCGGAATCGCCTTCGCATTCCCGACCGGTGCCTGGGCGCAGGGCCGCGGTAACGCGAACGGCCACGGCAAGAACAAGCACGAGAACCGGCGCGTGGTCGTCATCGATCGCGATGATCGTGATGACGACGATGACCGCGTCCGCGAACGAGACCGGGACCGCATCCGCGTCCGCGAGCGGGACTGGGACCGCATCCGCGTGGAGCGTCGGGATCGCGATCGCGACCGGGACCGCGACCGCGACCGGTTCGTCCTGCGGAGCGGGGGACGGACGATCATCCTCCACGACGACGACTTCCTTTGGTATCCGGTTCGCAGCGACCGGGGGCCGAGCTTCTGCCGCAGCGGCGCCGGGCATCCCGTCTTCGGGATTCAGTGGTGCCTCCAGAAGGGCTACGGGATCGGCCGCCCCGGGGCGGTCTTCCTGTGGGGAGACGACGTCTTCCTCCGTGACCGAACGCGCGTGATCGTCCTGCGCGACCGCAGGTACGACGCCGACCAGGCTTTCTGGAGCGCGGTCGTCGGGCAGGTGCTCGCGTTGGTCGACTGATTTCCGCTGGTGCGATGAGGCAAGAAAAGCGGGGTCGTAGAGGTCCCCGCGCTCGACGACTGATAGTTTGGGCGGCCTATGGGCCGCCCACAGTCGCAGCCGGGTCTGGGTCTGGCACCCAACGCCGTCCTCCAGCGCGCGCCTGAGCTGACCCTCCAGGTCCGATCGGACGGCTACACGACGATCCAATCGGGCGACCGCATCGGGGAGTGCGGGCCCCACACTCTCTCCATCCTCGACGCATTCTCCCGGCCGATGACGTTTCACGCGGCTCTCGAGTCGCTGGAGGGCCGCGTCCACGGCCCTCAGGAGTGGATCGACCTCACCACTGCGATCGTTCATCTCTACGAGAGCGGCGCGCTCGTGGACGTCTCGCGGGCAGCTCCTCCACTCCAGTCCACTCGCCGGGGATTTGCCGGCGCGGCCATCCACATCAAGATGCTCAACGATCGCGCCCGGACGGAGAGCTACCTGGCGGCGATCGCGGAAGTCGTGAAGCCGGGCGACGTCGTCGTCGATCTGGGGACGGGGACGGGGGTTCTCGCCGTGGCTGCGGCCCGGGCCGGGGCGAGACACGTCTATGCGATCGAGGCCAGCAGCATCGGCCGGTCAGCGCAGGCCGTGTTCGACGCCAATGGCCTGGGGGACAGAATCACGCTCGTTCCCGGATGGTCGACGGAGGTCACGCTGCCCGAGCGTGCGGACGTGCTGGTCAGCGAGATCATCGGCAACGAACCGCTGGAAGAGAGGGTGCTCGAAGCGACCGCCGACGCGATCAAACGGCACTTGAATCCCGGCGCGAGGCTCATCCCGCACGCCGTACGGGTGTACTGCTTGCCCGTCGAGGTACCCGAGTCCGTGATCGGAGAGCACAAGTTCACGGAACTCGCGCAGGGCAACTGGCAGGAGTGGTACGGCATCGACTTCAGCCCTCTGTATCAGGCCTCCACCTATACCGCGCCCTATCTCTTTCTCGTCCGCCCCTCCCGCACCCGCGAATGGAAGCGGCTGGGGGAGCCGGGGCTCGTCCTGGATATGGGTCTCGACCAGGGTCTGCCGCGCATCGAGGGCAGAGCCGAGGTGATCGCGAGCTCGTCGGGCACGCTGAACGGGGTGATGATGTACTTCGAGCTGACGCTCGCGCCTGGCGTCGAGCTGTCCTTGCATCCCGATCGGGTCACGGATTCCTGTTCCTGGCACTCCCCTGTGTGGCTCCTCAAGTCTCCCCTGCAGGTGGAGCCGGGCCAGCGGTTCTCTGTGGCGTATTCCTACCGCGGATCGAGGGTACCGAGCCGGGTCCAGGTGGAGCGCGTGGCCGGGTAGATCGGCGGCTCCGCATACGCGTGCGGCGCCTTTTGCTAGCAGGGCGTGGCGTTGGGGAAGCAGGGGTCGTCGGAAAGCGCTGCCTCCCGCTCGACGGCCTCGGGGCCGACCGGATCACCGGCGCTGCAGCCGACCGTCAGAAGCGTTAGGATACAGGCGAAAACGTAAAGCTGGGAAACCACTCGCATCGGAGACCTCCGCGTTCCAGGCTCTGAGGAGGGCTCGGACGGCGTTGCAGTCCGAGCGTGGGCCTAGAATCGATCTCGCGAGCGAGTCACCCGATCGTATCCTGATCGTCATCTGAGAGAGGAATCGCTGCAGGTGGAGCGACCTGTGGAATTCCGCGCGCTGGGGTCGATCGAGCTGCGCGTGAGGGGCGTCGAGGCCGCGGACGTCCTCGCCCAGCCGAAACGTCTTTCCCTGTTCGCGTTCCTGGCGCTGGGCTCCCCCCGGAGCCATCGGCGCGACACGCTGGTCGCGCTCCTATGGCCGGAAAGCGACCAGTCCCACGCCCGTCATGCCTTGCGGCAATCCATCTACTATCTGCGCAATCATCTCGACGAGTCGCTTTTCGTCATCCGGGGAGAAGAGATCGCGATCGACGGCACTCGACTGTGGTGCGACGTCAAGGAGCTCGATCGCGCATGGGAACGGAGAGACCTGGAGCGGGTCGCCGAACTGTATCGGGGGAACTTCCTCGAGGGATTCCACGCGACCGGGACGGGCAACGAGTTCGAGTTCTGGCTGGAGCGCGAGCGCTTCCGCCTGCAAGAGATCGCGGGGAAAGCCAATCGCTTGCTGTCCGAGTCCGCGTACGCGCGCGAAGACCTGGAGTCGGCCATTCGATGGGCGACGGCAAGACGTAGCGCGCAGCCGGCCGACGAGAGCGCGCTGCTGGATCTGATGAGGCTTCTGAACGAAGCGGGTAGGCGCGAGAGCGCTCTCGAGTGGTACCGCACGTTCGTCGCGCAGAGCGGTTACCCCGGCTCGGAGGAGCTCGAAGCCATGGCGCGCGAGCTTCAGGTGGAGGCCGAGCGTGGCTGGTCCAGCCGCATGGTGTCGCCGCCTACCATGCCCGGAGCGCTGATTGGCCGTCGCCGCTGGATCGATGAGGCGCTGCGCCACGTGGAGTCTGGGAGGCGCCTGCTGACGCTGATCGGACCGGGCGGAGTGGGGAAGACCCGGCTCGCGATCGAGGTGGCGCGCGCCGCGGCTTCCTCGTTCGAGGGCGGCGTCGCGTGGGCGGCGCTGGCGCCGGTCCGCGACCCCTCCCGGCTCCCCGACGCCGTGGCCGAGGCTGTCGGACTCGAGCCGCGGCCCGCGGGGTTCGACGAGGCGCGGCTGATCTCATGGCTGTCCAACCGGAAGCTGCTGCTGGTTCTCGACAACTTCGAGCACCTGCTCGAGGCTTCCCCGTTCGTTGCACAGCTCGTGCGGTCCTGCCCCGACCTCTCGGTGCTGATCACCAGCCGGTCGCCGCTCAAGCTCCGTGGGGAGCAGGAGCTCGAGGTGCCGCCGCTCACTCTTCCCGATCCCGCCCTGCGCCCGGGGCAGGAGCTCCCGTTCGACTCGGAGGCGGTGGCGTTGTTCGTCGATCGCGTTCGCGCCCTGTCGCCGTCCTTCCGGCTCACGGACGCCAACTCGGACGCTGTCATCGAGATCTGTCGGCGGCTCGAGGGGCTCCCCCTGGCGATCGAGCTGGCGGCCCCGAGAACCAAGATCATGTCGTCAGCCGCGCTGGCGAGCCGGCTCGAGAAGCAGCTCCCCCTGCTGACCGCCGGCCCACGCGATCTGCCCGAGCGCCAGCGCACGCTTCACGATGCCATTCGCTGGAGCGTCGACCTGCTGGACCCGGCAGAGCGCGAGCTGCTGTTCGGCCTGTCGGTCTTCGTGGGCGGGTGCGACCTGAAGGCGGTCGAGGGCGTGGTGGAGGCGGTGGTGGGGCCGGACGGCAACGCGCTCGACTTGCTGACCGCGTTGATCGATACGAGCCTGCTTCGGCGGACGGAATCGGCGGATGGGGAGAGCCGCTTTTGCATGCTCGAATCGATCCGCGAGTACGGCGCAACGGAACTCGAGCATACCGGTCGTGCAGAAGTCTGGCGTGGGGCGCACGCCCGCCACTACGCCGCCTGGGTCGATTCAGGGTGTCGCACCCACTACTGCACGTCCGACGAATCCGGCTGGTTCGACCGGGTGACGGAAGAGCACGAGAACCTGGAGGCCGCAATGCGTTGGTCGCTCGCGAGCGGAGACACCGAATGCGCGGTCCGCATCGCTACTTCGGTCGCCCATTTCTGGTGCGTGCGCGGCCGTCTTGCGGAGGGCCGGAGCTGGCTGGACCGCATCCTGGCCACGGAGGTGGGTGTGCCGGAGCCGTTGCGGGTGCGGGTGCTGGCGGCCGCCGCGCACCTCCGCACCTACCAGGGCCTGTGGGACGAGGCGATCGCGCTCCACGCGGAAGTCGTCGCCTGCCGGCGGTCGATGGGCGATCGCAAGGCGTTGGTGGGCGCCCTTCACAATCTCGGGACCACACAGATCGAGGCGGGATTGCTGGCGGACGCGCGAGCGTCGATGACCGAGAGCCTGGCGATCGCTAACGAGCTGGGGGACGATCTGAACGCGGCTTTCACGCTGACCGGTCTCGGCAGCGTGGCCCGGATGGAGGGCCGGCTTGCGGCTGCCAAGTCCCTGCTCGACGAAGCGCTGGCACGGGCCCGGAAGACCCGGCAGGAGGCCCAGGCGGCGGTGGTCCTGCGCGAGATGGCCGACGTGGCCCGTGCGGATGGCGAGACCGAGGCGGCGCTGCACCTGCTCGAGCAGGCGAGGGCGACGCTCGACGAGCTCGAGCGTGTCGGTGACCTCGCCGCGACGCTGGAGCGCATTGGGGACATAAAGGAAGCCACCGAGCCGGAAATCGCCCGGGGACTCTATGCGCAGGCGTTGAGGATGTACCGCGAGAGCGGATACATGTGGGGCGTGGGCCGCGGACTGGCGAGGTTCGCGCGCATCGCGCTCGATGACGGCCTCCCCGATCGCTGCATCGAGCTCATGGCCGGCGCCGAAGCACTTTCTCCAGCCGAGGAAGAGAGCGACGGGAGGGTGATCGATCGGGCTCGCGCCGCGCTGGGCCAGGGGAGGAGCGCGGCGTGCTGGGCCGCGGGGGAGGCCATGCCGCTCGAACGATTACTGCGCATCGTGGACGAGTTTGTGCCGGCGGTGGAGATCCCCGTCGCTCCGGTGCTCGTCGGGCGAATTCCGGTCGCGTCTAGAACGTCTGCTGGAGCCGGCTCTGGAGGTGCTCCCGCCGGGAGCGGCTGAGCCGCAGCTCTGTCCCGTCGACCAGGAACACGACGAACGCCCCGTGGAACCACGGTTGCATCTCCTGCACGCGGTCCAGGTTCACGATCGTCGAGCGGTGGATGCGGACGAAGCGCTCGGGATCGAGCTGCTGCTCCAGGTTGGCTAGGGTCTCCCGGATGATGTACGTCGCTCCCCGCGCATGAATCCTGGCGTAGTAGTCGGCGGCCTCGATCCAGTCGATGTCGTCGACCTTAAGGAACAGGATCCTATCCCCCTCCTTTACGACTATACGCGTTAGAAGTCGGCGCGCTGAATCGGCGATCGCGTTGTTCCCAGAAATCCTGTTCGTGTCCTTGAGGAAGTTCATCAATCTGCGTCGGACAGCCGCTCCATCCTGATCTCTGAGGTGTGTACGTGCCCGATCGAGGGCCTGGTGGAAGCGCTCGTCGTCGAAAGGTTTCAGGAGGTAATCGAGGGCGTGGACGTCGAACGCGCGTAGCGCGAACTCGTCGTGAGCGGTGACGAAGATCACCACCGGAGGGTCCACCCGGTCGAGCGAGGCCAGCAACTCGAATCCCGTCAGCTCGGGGATCTGCACGTCCAGAAACAGGAGGTCGGGATCCAGCTCGCTGATGGCAGCCAGCGCTTCGGCGCCGTCACCGCACTGGTCGACGATCTCGATGTCGTCTTCCTGCTCGAGCAATGATGCGATACGGGATCGTCCGAGGGGCTCGTCATCTATGATGATCGTACGTATACGGTCCATATATGTACGCTCCCGAGATGGAGGAGGAGAGCAGCGGCTGCTCCCTGTGCTGGATAAACGACAGTCGCGCGCTCTCGTTTATCCAAATGCCTGCAGTTGCAGGATTTCAAATGCCTGCAGTCCCATGGATATAGGACGGATTGCGGACCCGATAGGTTGCAGCAACGTCGAGTGGGAGCGCCTCACGATTCGCAGCGGACACGGGTCGCGGGGCGCTCACTGCACTCCCGCGCAATTCGCTGCTCGCCCGCGGCCGTTCGCTGCATTCGAAGGTTTTTTTGCCCTGGCCCGTGCCCGAGCCGCCCACGTGGTCCCCGCTTCGTCCCTCCGACGCCTGGCTGCAGCGAGCGGCGCCTGGCTGCAAATCGCTCGTAAGTGGAAGCCTCTCCTGTCACAATGGTAGCGCAGGAGAAACCTGCGAAGACGCCAGCCTGACTGCCCGGCGCAGGAGCGAGTCCAGCGCCGGGACTCCACGCATCGAAGGAGAAGAGAATGCGAGAGACTGGTGCGAGAGGCTCTACAGCCCGAGTGTCGGTCCTTGCCCTGGGGGTGTTCGCG
>DASSPT010000124.1:0-19770 GCA_035699465.1 Gemmatimonadota bacterium | reverse complement strand
CGGGGAGCAGGCCGCCGGAGCCGGCGACCGCGCGGATCTCGTTGGATCCGGGCCCCTCGAGGAATCCGCGGTAGACGCTACACGTTGAAGCGGATGTACGTGATGTCCCCGTCGGCCATCGCGTAGTCCCGCCCCTCGCTCCGCACGAGTCCCATCTCCTTCGCGCGCTGCATGGAGCGGTTCGCGCGAACGAAGTCGTCCCAGCCCACGATCTCGGCACGGATGAAGCCGCGCGCCATGTCGGTGTGGATCGCGCCGGCCGCCTCGACGGCCGTGTCGCCGCGGTGGATCGTCCACGCCCGGACCTCCTTGGGACCGGCCGTGAAGAAGGTCTGGAGCCCCAGGAGATCGTACGCCGCGTGGATGACGCGCCGGAGCCCCGACTCCGGAAGTCCGATGTCGGCCAGGAACGCGTGGCGGTCCTCGCGCGGCAGCGTGGCGAGCTCGGCCTCGATGTCCCCGCACACCGACACCAGCCCCGCGCCCTCCGCGGCCGCCGCTTCCGCCAGTGGAGCGACGGAAGCCACCGTGAGAGGATCGCGCACGGCTGCGGCGACGTCACTCTCCGCGACGTTCGCCGCATAGATCACCGGCTTTCGCGTCAGCAGACCGTACGATCGGACGGCTTCCTCCTCGGTCGCCGTGAGATCGACCGCGCGGGCCGCGGTTCCCGAGCGCAGCGCCGGCACGAGCTTCTCGAGCGCCGTGAGCTCGGCGAGCAGCTCCTTGCGACCGATCTGGACCTGCTTCGCGACTCGTTCCTGGCGCTTCTCCAGCACCTGGAGGTCCGCCAGCGCCAGCTCCGTGTCGATCACCTGCTTGTCGCGCAGCGGGTCGAGCCCCCCGTAGACGTGGACCACGTCGGCGGAGGGGAAGCACCGCACGATGTGCACGATGGCGTCGACCTGGCGGATGTGGCTCAGGAACTGGTTGCCGAGCCCCTCTCCGGCGCTCGCGCCCTCGACCAGACCGGCGATGTCGAGGAACTCGATGGCCGTCGGGGTAACCCGTTCGGGAGAGAAGACCTCGGCGAGCGTGTCCAGCCGCTCGTCCGGGACGGCCACCACGCCCACGTTGGGGTCGATCGTGCAGAAGGGATAGTTGGCGGCCTGGGCGCCCGCCGCCGTCAGGGCGTTGAAGAGCGTCGACTTCCCGACGTTGGGAAGTCCCACGATGCCGACCTGCATGGGTTGAATCCCTGGGAAGGCGTGGACCCGGCGGGCTCCGAAACGGACGGAGTGAGTATACGCCTCGGCTGGAGTCCCGGGAAGGTGCCGATCAGCCCCGGGGCCGGCCTCGGGCGACTTTGCCGTCCGTCTCGTGTGGGATGGCCTGGCCCGCGCCGTCGTTGCGCAGGGCTTGCATGAGCATGGAGCGCGTGACTTCGTCGCGGCGAGCGAGCTCGATGGCGTAGGTCAGGGGATGCAGGCGCTCGCCCGACTCCCACTTCATCAGCGTCTTGTCCGACACTCCGGCGAGCTCGCGACAGGCTGCTTTGAGCGAGAGGCCGAGGCGATCCCGTCCGACCGCCAGGGCGGCGCTCAGCCAGCCCTCGAGCTCTTCGCCGTCGCCTCGCGGGGCCGCTCCTCCCGCTTCGACCATGGCGCACCTCCGTGACTATGCACAAGGTACGCATCCCGGACGATTCCCGCAACGGGCGGAGGAAGCGGCACGGCGTCGGACGTCGTCCGGTCTGGTCACTTGGGAGCTAGGAAGGACGAGAAGACCCATGCGGCAGATGGGCCCTCAGCCGCCCACGAACCAGGGGGCGAGGACCAGCGCGACCACGCTCATCAGCTTTATCAGGATGTTCATCGAGGGGCCGGAGGTGTCCTTGAACGGATCACCGACCGTGTCGCCAACCACGGCCGCCTTGTGGGCCGGCGAGCCCTTCCCCCCCAGGACGCCGCCCTCGATGTACTTCTTGGCGTTGTCCCACGCGCCGCCGGCGTTGGCCATGAACAGAGCCAGCAGGACGCCGGAGAGCGTGGCTCCGGCCAGCATCCCTCCGAGCGCGGCCACTCCCAGGACCTTCCCCACGACGACCGGCGCCAGCACCGCGACGATCCCCGGGGCGATCATCTCGCGCAGGGCGGCGCGGGTCGATATGTCGACGCAGCGCGCGCTGTCGGGTTTCGCGGTCCCTTCCATGAGCCCCTTGATCTCGCGGAACTGCCGACGCACCTCGGCGACCATCCCTTCCGCCGCGCGTCCCACGGCCGTCATCGTCAAGGCGGCGATCAGGAACGGCAGCAGCCCGCCGATGAACATCCCGATCACCACGGCGGGGTCGATGAGATTTATCCCCGTCTCCCTGAGCCCCACCGCCGAGGCGTACGCCGAGAACAGGGCCAGCGCGGTCAGCGCCGCCGATCCGATCGCGAACCCCTTGCCGATCGCGGCCGTGGTGTTACCGAGGGCATCCAGACCGTCGGTGATCGCGCGAACCTCCTCGCCGAGGCCGCTCATCTGCGCGATGCCGCCCGCGTTGTCGGCGATCGGACCGTATGCGTCGACCGACATCGTGACTCCCACCGTGGCGAGCATTCCGACGGCTGCTATGCCGATGCCATACAGGCCCGCCGTCTCGAACGATACCCAGATCGCGGCGCAGATCAGGAGCACGGGAATGACCACCGACTCCATCCCGACCGCCAGGCCGGCGATGATGTTCGTCGCCGATCCCGTCTCGGAGGCGGCCGCGATGCGTTTCACGGGCTTGGACGCCGTGTAGTACTCCGTCGCCAGGCCGATGGCGATGCCGACCAGCGTTCCGGCCAGGAGCGCCCAGAACGGCCCCGCGGCGCTGTACTCGTCACTCCCGGCGAACACGTCCATCCGCACGGTCACGAAGTACGAGACCGCCAGGAACAGGCCGGCTGCGATGAACGTCGTGTTGCGCAGGGCGGAGGCCGGGTTCGTTCGCTCCAGCATCTTCATGGCCGCGACGCCGATCAATGATGCGATCAGCCCGACGATGATAAGCACGATCGGCAGCGTCACCGCCGCCATCCGCTGCCCCGGCGCGATGACCGAGCTCGTTGCGGCGATGGCGATCGTAGCGATGACCGCGCCCACGTACGACTCGAAGATGTCGGCCCCCATCCCCGCCACGTCGCCCACGTTGTCGCCCACATTGTCGGCGATCGTGGCCGGGTTGCGCGGATCGTCCTCCGGGATTCCGGCCTCGACCTTCCCCACCAGGTCCGCGCCCACGTCCGCGGCCTTGGTGTAGATCCCGCCCCCCACACGCGCGAACAGCGCGATCGAGGAGGCTCCCATGGCGAAGCCGGCGATGATCTCCGAGAAGATCCGGAAAGCCGCTTCGCTCTCGGCGGCGCGGCCGACCCACAGGAACACCAGCCCGATCCCGAGGAGGCCGAGCGAGGCCACAGAGAGCCCCATCACTCCACCACCGAAGAACGCGATCCGGAGCGCGGGGCCTTGGCCCTGGGACCTCGCCGCCTCGGACGTCCGCACGTTCGCTTCGGTGGCGGCGCTCATCCCGAAGAGTCCCGCCAGGATGGAGCACGTGGCGCCAGCGATGTAGGCGACCGCCGTCCGCCAACCGACGGCCAGCGCCAGCAGCCCCGCGACCACGAGGACGAACGGTACGAGCACCGAGTACTCGCGCTTCAGGAACGCCATGGCTCCCGACCGGATCTGGTGCCCCAGATCGCGCATCGTTTCGTTCCCGGGCGACTGCCGCTTCAGGTACACATAGATGACCCAGGCCACGAGCAGTCCCAGAAGGCCCCAGGCCGAAGCGGACGATGCTAACCTCTCCACGGCCACTCCTCTACGTAGGTTCCGGATTGTAGCGGTTCATGGCTGTGAGCAAGTCTTCGGTCACTGCACAGTGAATGGCATCGGCCGCACGAACCGCGGCTTCCTCGGCGATGGGACGCTCCGCTCGCGTGAACGGAGACAGGACGAACTCCGAGCCGTCCTCGACGATTTCCGACTCGGGCGCGATTCCGACCCTGAGGCGCGGGAACTCCGTGGTCCCGAGGCGGTCGATGATCGACCGCATCCCGTTGTGTCCGCCGTGGGAGCCGCGAGGCCGCAGCCGGATCTTACCTAACGGAAGGGCCAGCTCGTCGTAGCAGACGAGGATCTCGCTGGGCTCGCACGCGAGGCTGTCGCGAAGACCGGCCACGGCTATTCCCGACCGGTTCATCCACGTCATGGGCTTCACGATCGTGACTTCCCGACCGTCCACGACGGCGTGGGACTCGGAGCGCGACCCGGCGCGCAGCCAACGGCCGGCCTTCCAGCGGGCCGCCAGGCCGTCCGCGATCCAGAACCCAAGGTTGTGACGGGTCTCCGCGTACTCCGGGCCGGGATTCCCGAGCCCGACGATCGCGCGCAGTGCCAGGGCGCTACTCTTTCCCTTCCTCGCGCTCGCGCTTGGCCCCGCCCGCCTCTTCCCCTTCCTCCGCCTCCTTGCCGCGGCCGATGACCTCGGGCTCGGCCAGCGCCTCCTCGGCGACTTCCTCGACCTCCATGACCGTCGGAGCCAGAACCGCCACGACCGCGCGGTCCAGTTCGGTGAGGATCTCTACGTCGGGGAGCTCGATATCGCTCACGTGAATCGAGTCGCCGATGTCGAGGTTGGACACGTCCAGCTCGATCTTCTCCGGGATGCTCCCCGGGAGGCAGAACACCTCGAGCTCGCGGAGCTGGTGGTCGAGCACTCCACCCTTGTTCTTGACACCCGTGGGAGTGCCGATCAGGACGATGGGGACCTCCACTTGAATCTTTTCGTCCATGGCCACGTGAAAGAAGTCGATGTGCACGAACTCGTCGCGGAAAGGATGCCGCTGCAGCTCGCGGATCAGCACCTTGTACGGCTCGCCTGATCCCAGGTCCAGGTCCACGATCGTGTTCTCGATCGAGATGGAATGCACCAGCTTCTGAAGTTCGTTGGCATCCACGCTCAGGGACACGGAGTCCTCGCCGTGGCCGTAGAGAACCCCGGGGATTCGGCCCTCTCTTCGCGTCTGCCGTGCGGCGCCTTTTCCGCGGCTTTCTCGCGAACGGGCGCTAATTGTTGCCGTGGTAGCCATCTTCCAAGCTCCTTCTAACGGGTTATGTAAGGGCGCGAGTCCATCGGTATCGCGCCGAGCTCATTCCGGAAACAGGGACGAGACCGACTGAAATTCGTGATTGTACTTGATCGCCTTGCTCAACAAGCCGGCGATAGAAAGCACTTTCAGGTTCGGAAAGCGCCGCGCCTCTGGAACGTGCAGAGTGTTGGCGACGCAGACTTCCGTGAACGGCGCCTCCTGCAGCTTGCGGCTCGCATCACGTGACAACAGCGCGTGGGTGGCGCATCCATATACCGCAATCGCTCCGTTCTTCTTCAAAGCATGGGCGGCCTGTGCGAACGTCCCGCCCGTATCGATCATGTCGTCGATGAGGATGGCCGCCTTGCCCGCGACCTCGCCAACCAGATGAACGACTTCGGCTTCGTTCGGCTTGGGCCGGCGCTTGTCTATCAGCGCCATGGAAGCGTCCATCCGGCGCGCGAAACCCCGCGCCATTTTCGCTGCGCCCACGTCCGGCGCGACGACCACCACGTCTCCGAGGTCCTTGGCCCGAAAGTAATCCAGGAATACGGGCGACGCGTACAGGTGGTCGACCGGAATGTCGAAAAATCCCTGCAATTGATGCGAGTGCAGGTCGATCGTGATCAGACGATCGGCGCCTGCATGGACAAGCATGTTCGCGAACAGTTTGCCGCTGATCGCGACCCGCGGCTGGTCCTTGCGATCCGCCCGCGCATATCCGTAGTACGGCAGCACCGCGGCGATCCTGTGCGCCGACGCCCTGCGCGCCGCATCGATCAGCAGCAACAGCTCTATCAGGTTGTCGGCGGGCGGGTTCGTGGCCTGGACGATGAACACGTCCCGCCCGCGGACGTTCTCGTTGATCTTGACGAAGATCTCCCCGTCCGCGAACCGGCTGACCTCGACGTCCGTCAGCCGCGTACCCATGTGATCGGCGATCTCCTGCGCCAGATCGGGGTTCGCGCTTCCGGTCAGCAACCGGAGTTCGTGGTTGGCGCCCAACCTCTCGTGCTCCCGTATGCTTGTCGGTGGTGACCCAGGTAGAGAAAAACGCCCGATCAGAGGCCCAAGAAGGTACGTCCCGCTCCGAAAGCGCGTCAACCGCCGAATGCGTCCTTGCTAGCCGTTAGCGGTATCGCCCATCTTGCGTTACACCATGGGCATAGCCGCGGATCTCGTTCTGGTCGTGCTGGCCGGCCTGGCCGGCGGCCTTGTCGCTCACCGCCTGGGCCAGCCGCTCCTCATCGGCTACATCCTGGGTGGCGTCGTCGTCGGGCCACACATCCCAGGCCCGAGCGTGAGCAACATCCACAACGTCGAGCTGCTGGCCGAGATCGGCGTCGCGCTGCTTCTGTTTGCGCTCGGCCTCGAGCTGCGGTTCGCCGACCTCCTGCCCGTCCGCAAGCTGGCCCTCCTCGGAGGACCGATCCAGATCCTCCTCACCTCGGCCATGGGATTTGCCTTCTTCGAGGCGGTCCTGGGGTGGGAACGGTCACCCTCGCTGTGGATGGGTGCCATGATCTCCCTCTCCAGTACGATGGTCGTGTTGAAGACGCTGATGGCGCAGGGGCGCACCTCGTCGCTGTCCGGACGGGCGATGATCGGACTTCTGGTCGTGCAGGATCTCGCCGTCGTGCCGATGCTGATAGCCCTGCCGCGGCTCGGAGACATCGACCGGGCGCTGCCAGAGCTCGGCCTCGCTCTCCTCGAGGCCACCCTGTTCCTGGCCGCCATGTTCTTCGTCGGTACCCGCGTGATGCCGTTCCTCCTCAAGCGGATCGTCCGCTGGGGCTCCAGGGAGCTGTTCCTGATCTCCGTCGTCGCGCTCGGGGTGGGAATCGGGTATGGCACCTACCTCTTCGGGCTGTCGTTCGCGTTCGGATCGTTCGTCGCCGGAATGGTTCTCGGGGAGTCCGAGTTCAGCCATCAGGCCCTGGGAGAGATCATCCCCCTCCGCGACGTGTTCGGGCTCGTGTTCTTCGCCTCGGCGGGCATGCTGCTCGATCCGAGCTACCTGCTCGAGAGCCCGCTGCTGGTGGTCGCCGCCGTCGTGTTCGTGGTCGTGGTCAAGGCGGGGGTCACCGGCGGTCTGACCCGTGCTTTCGGATACGGAGGCCCTGTGCCCTGGGTGGTGGGCCTGGGGCTCGCGCAGGTGGGCGAGTTCTCGTTCCTGCTGGCCCGGACCGGCGTGGGGACGGGCGCGCTGACGGACGAGCAGTACGGGATGGCTCTCACGATGACGCTCGTGACGATGATGCTCTCTCCCAGCCTCGCCCGTCTGGCCGACGCGCTCTATGGGGGATGGACCCGGCTGCGCCACTCGGCCGTCCGCCTGGAGACGTTCAATCTGCCGACGGATCTCGGCGACCACGTCGTCGTCGTCGGCTACGGGCGCTCCGGCAGAGCCGCCGCGACGGTCATGCGCCAGGTCGATGTGCCGTTCGTCGTCGTCGAGATCGATCACGTGCTCGCGGAATCGGCGCGCGACGCGGGTCTGTCCATCGTCTGGGGCGACAGCTCGCACATCGAAGTTCTGGAGGCGGCGGGAATCCGCCAAGCCCGCCTCATGCTCGTGGCGATATCCGACGCGGTCTCCGCGCGCGTGACGATCGAGAAGTCGCGTGCGGTGAACACCGAACTGCGCATCGTCGCTCGCGCGCTCTATCCGGAGCAACTCGCCGAGCTCGCGAACCTCGGGGTGTACGAGGCCGTCCAGCCGGAGATGGAGGCGGGACTGGAGATGGTGCGCCAGGTCCTGTCCCATTACGGAAAATCCGTCGCGGAGGTCCAGCGATTCACCGACGCGGTGCGCGACGATCTATACGGTCCGATGTGGGAGGGAGGCCTATCGGCCCGCTATCACTCGATCCTCGAGGAGATGGGTCCCGACCGGTCGCCGGTCTCGATCGAGTGGTTCACCGTGCCCGGCGAACCTGGGTCGGGCGAAAGGACGGTGGGGGAACTGCAGGTCCGTACGGCTACGGGCGCCGCTCTCGTGGCGGTGATCCACGGGCGATCGGTCGACCCCCGACCCGGGCCCCAGACCCCCATCCATCCGGCCGACCGCATCGCCCTGCTCGGGAGTCGCGAGGAGTGCGAAGCCGCCCGCGAGCTGGTTCGGGGCGCGTTCCTCCCGACCGAGGCTCCGCCGGGCTGAACGAGTGCGTTAGGCGCGCTCTTCGACCGTCAGCTCGATGTCCAGCTCCACGTCCGGGGCCAGTGTGTGCCAGACCGAGCAGTACGTCGACCGGCTGAGATCGATCGCCCGCTCGATGCGCGCGCGGGAGAGCTCCTTCCCGACCAGCCGGAACTCCATGCCGATCCGGGTGAACCTTCGCGGCGGGTCCTTCCTGCGCTCGCCCTTCAACTCCACGTCGCATCGATCGACGTCCTGCCTGCCCTTCTTCAGGATGTCCACGACGTCGATCGCCATGCAGGCGCCCAGGCACGCGAGCAGCCCTTCGGTCGGCGACGCCGCGACCTCGCGAGTTCCGTCGAAGGCCAGCTCGTGCCCATCCTCGGAACGCGCGCGAAAGCGCATGTCCCCTTCCCACGAGATCGTGACGCTCATCCGAGCCTCCTTTCGGGCTCAAGGTAGGAGTGGGCGTTGCCAGGCACCCGTCGGCCGGCCGCTCGCGGCCGACCTATCTTCCAGCCTCGTGAGCTTACCCGAGGTGAGAGAGTGGGACCTCCCCCTGAGAGGCTTCGCGGTCCGTATCCGGGAGAGCGGTCAGGGCGAGCCGATCCTGTGCATTCACGGCGGGCCGGGCATGAGCTCGGGGTACTTCTTCCCCGACCCCGACGTCTGGGGTCCTGGATTGCGGGCGCTCGCCGCCGACCACCGGGTCGTCGCCTACGACCAGCGGGGGTGCGGTGCATCCGGCACGCCGGACGTCGAGCAACCGCTGGCGCTCTCGCGACACGTCGACGACGTGGAGAGCGTGCGCGCCGCCCTCGGGCTGGAGCGCCCGATCGTGCTCGCCCACTCGTTCGGTTCGGTTTTGGCGATCCTGTTCGCGCTTCAGCATCCCGATCGCCTGTCGGGACTCATCGTGCTCGGAGGCGCGCCGACGCGCGCCTTCATGGTCGGGTACCGCGACGCCGTCGCCACCGGGCTTCCTCCCCACGTTCAGAAGAGGCTGGCGGAGATACAGTCCGGAGAGATCGATGACGAGGCGATGCGCGAGCGGTTCCGGCTCGCGTTTCCGCTCTACTTTCACCACACCGTTTCCGATACGGAGCGCGAGAGCCTCCTCTCGACCGTGAGCTTCAGCGGGGCGGTGAATCGCGCGGTCGCCGCCGGGCTCGAGGACTATGACCTCTCGGCCGCGCTCCCTCATGTCCGGGTGCCCTCGCTGGTCGTCTACGGGGCGTCCGATCGCGTGGTCCAGCCCGCCTACCAGCTGGAGTTTCGCGGGCGACTGCTGACGGCGCGGTTCGTGGAGTTCCAGGAGAGCGGTCATTTCCCGTTTCTGGAGGAACCCGAGCCGTTCGCGCGGGTGGTACACTACTTCGCCGCGCACGGCGGCCGTTGACATCGGCCCCGGGGGCGGCGTTCTTCAAGCCTCCCGCGTGGCGTGGCGAAGCGCGGGACATCAACCCTGAAAAGAGAGGTCCGATGAAGCACGCAAGAGCGATCGTGGCGCTGGCTTTGGCGGCCGCCGTCGCCGCGGCTTGTGGCGGAGACGAGGAGCCCGCTCCGGAAGAAGCCCCCCAGGGGGAGGAGGTGATGTCGGTCCCCGACTCGACGATCGAGCGGGAGATCCGCACCCGGTTCGACGCCGACCCCCGCCTCGACGGGGAGGGGATCGATCTCGACGTGAGCAGCGAGAACGGGGTGGTGAGCCTGCTCGGGCAGGTCCCTTCACGGATGGAGATGTCGATCGCCCGCGAGGTGGTCATGTCGGCTCCGGGAGTCGTGAGCGTGACCTTCGATTCGCTCGTCATTCTGTCGGAGCGCCAGAACCCGGCCGCGGACACCACCGCGACGCAGTGATCGACGGCCAGCCGCCACCCCACCGGCGGACCTTGCGCGGCGCACGGCGGTTCGCCCGCTACCTGCGGGGTCGTCGAGCGCGGGGGAACGGGGCGCTCGAACCCGGCGAGGACGCGTTCCTGCGGCGGGCCGGAGAGCTGGCGCTCGAAGCCGAAAGGGCGGGAAACGTGCCCATCGGCGCCGTCATCGTCCTCGACGGGCGCGTAGTCGCGGAGGGCCGGAACTCGGTCTATCGACCGCTCCGTCACCCCGGGAAGCACGCGGAGACCGAGGCCCTGCGCGCCGTTCCGGACGAGCTGTGGTCGCGCGCGCGAGAGATGACGTGCTACTCGACCCTGGAGCCCTGCATCATGTGCCTCGCGAGCCTCTACTTCCACGGCGTCCAGCGGATCGTGTTCGGCGCCAGCGCGCCGGCGGGCGGAGCCGGGCCGCTCATCCCGGACCTGCCCTGGTACATGCGCGGGATCCAGTGGATCGGACCGCTAGGGGACGATGCCTCCCGGGAGCTTCGCGGCCGCGTTCTCCAGAGCCTCCAGCGCAACGCCTGACGCGCCCGACGTGCCCCTCTCCAAGGAAGAAATCGAAGAGCTCTACTCGCGAGAGGCGGCGCGGTACGACAGCGGGATCGACGCCGTTCGAAAGATCTTCGGCTCTCGATATCTGCACCATCTCGCCACCGCCGTGGACGAGCTCGCGGCGCAGCCGGGAGAAACCGTTATCGATCTGGCCTGTGGGACGGGGCTGAACTTCGAACGCATCCTCGAGCGCGTCGGAGAGGGCGGACGCTTGATCGGTGTCGATCTCACGGCGGCGATGCTGGAAAAGGCGGCCGATCGAATCCTGCGCCACGGCTGGAAGAACGTGGAGCTGGTGCACCTGGACGCAGCTGCCTACGAATTCCCCCCCGGGGTCTCCCGAATCATTTCGACGGCGGGCATCACACTGGTGGCCGAGTACGACGAGGTGGTCGCTCGCGCGGCGAGAGCGCTGGCGCCCGGTGGACGGCTGGTTCTCTACGACTTCAAGATCCCCGAGGACTGGCCCGAGTGGCGCATCCAGGTCCAGATGCGAATTCGTGCGCGGTTCGGCCAGACGCGCGATCTCGAGGAGCGCCGCCCCTGGGAGTCTGTCGCGCGGCACTTCCCGGTTCATCGCACCCACGAGCTATATTCCGGCCTCGCCTTCCTCTCGGTTGGCGAGATTCCCGCGCCCTCGCAGGGTCGTGCCTGAAACACCCGGGCTCGTCTACCGAACGAACGAGAGGACCTTCCCGCTCCGGGTATGGTCGAGCTCCGGGGGGAACTCGACCTCCGCCTCCAGATCCGCGCGCACGACCTCTCGAACCAGCGCGCGGATCGAGGCCTCCAACGCGGCACGATCCTGACCCGCCGTCGGCAGAACCCGCACGATCAGGCGATCGATGTGCGGCTGCACTATCTGCCAACGACCCACTTCCAGTCGATTGAGGGGGCCGGAAAGCCGAAAGGGGTGGACCGGTGGAGCGCCTGGACGCTCGATCCACGCGTTGTCGCGTCCCTCGAGCAGCCGGATCCTCGGAAGTGACCTTCCGCAGGGACAAGGCTCGGAAAGCCAAGCAGCCACGTCCCCCAGCCTGTAGTTCAACAATACCGTGCCGCGGTTGACCAGATTGGAGACGAGCAAGGAGCCCGGCTCGCCCGGCTTCGCGTCCCGATCCTCGCGATCGACGATCCGAACGAACGTGGCGTCCTCGTTGACATGGTACCCCTCGCCTTCGCCGCACTCGTATCCGATCGAGAAGGCTTCAGTGGCGCCGTACACCCCAAGGACGGGAACGCCGAAATGCTTCTCGATGATGTGCCGCTCGGTGGACGAGAGGGAGTCCGAACTGAAATTCACCAGCCGAGGGAGCGGGAATTCCATTCCGGAGTCGGCCACGTACCGGAACAGTCGCCCGAGCGCGGAACCATATCCGGAAATACGCTCCGGGCGCCATTCCCGCAGTCCTTCCACGACTCTGGCGGGGTCCTCGAACGCCGAGAACTTGCGCGAATCTGGAAGCAGCTTCCAGATGGCCGGCGCGCTCACCCGCATATGCGCGCGCACTCTCTCGGCGCTGTCACCCTCCATCGACAGCGACGCCGAGCGGTACTTCTTGAGGTCGCCGACATATTTCTCCCTGAGGTACCGCTCCCTGAGCTTGACCGCCCATCCCGCGATCATTCCCTCGACGTCGTGATAGATCGTCCGCGGAGCTCCGGAGCTGCCACTCGTCTTCAATTCGACGAGCTCCTCCACACGAGCGCCGCGTGGCAGGAAGTCCTCGGAACGGGAGAGCAGATCGTCGTGCTCGATGGTCGGCAGAAGCGAGAGATCCGGCGCGGACTGGATGTCTTCGGGAGCAATTCCTAGCGCGCTCATGACACGCCCATACCATGGAACGTTATCGTACGCGAAACGAACGATCGACTGCACCGCATCGTCGCGGCGTTTCGACATCTCGTCGGCGCCGAGCTTGATGTCCCTCGGCTCCCCCAGGACCCGCGAAAGAAGGAAGGCGAACTCCACCGGTGGAGTTCTCGGCTCCTCGATTGCTGGATTCACGGCACAACCTTTGGCATGGGATTCCGTCAGGTATGTATCGATTCAAGATAAGGAAGGCCGCCGGAAGAAGGCGAGGACCTTGCCGGTCGGGGTTCGCTCGAGCTCCGAGGGATACTCGATCGTGATCTCCAGACCGCCTCCGATGAGGCACGTCATGGACTCCCGGATGCGGGTCTCCAGCCGCGAACGCTCCTGCCCGGGTAGCGAGATTACCCGCACAGTGAACCGCTGGAGAGCGGTCTGGATCACCTGCCAGCGGTAGAGGCCGACGTCCTGTAGCGCCCGGAACAGCTTGAACTGGTGGACCGGGTGACCCTCCACCCGCTCGATGAACAGCATGTCGCGCCCTGCCAGCAGGCGGATACGCGGCAGCGGACGTCCGCAAGCGCACGGACCCTCGATCGCCTCGCCGAGATCGCCTTGCCGATAGTTGAGGAGCACGGTTCCCTGGTTGACCAGGTTGGACACGATGATCGAGCCGGGAACACCCGGATCGACGCTCCGCCCCAGGGGATCCGCGATCCGCACGTGGCTCACGTCCTCATGCACGTGGTATCCCTCCCCCATCTCGCATTCGAAGGCCATCGCGAAGACCTCCGTGGAGCTGTAGACACCGAGGACGGGAACGCCGAAATCTTCCTCGATGATGCACCGCTCCAGAGGCGCCAAGGCGTCCGAGCTGAATGTCACCACTCGCGGTAACGGCATCGGCTCTCCCGACTCCTTCAGGTAGCGGAATAGCCGGCCTAGGGCCGAGCCGTAGCCCGAGAGGTGCTGCGGCCGCCATTCCCTCAGGCTCTCGACGACTCGCGCGGAGTCCTCGAACACCGAATATCTGCGGCTTTCGGATATCAGCTTCCCCACTGCGGGGGCGATCAAGCGGAGTCGCTCGCGGACTCTTGTGGGATTTCCTTCCAGAGACAGCGTGGCCGAACGATACCGAGTCTCCCCGACGATCCGGTCGCAAACCGCTCGTTCGCGCAACTTGACGGCCGATCCGGCGACGATTCCCTGGGCGTCGTGGTACACGCGACGCGGCATCATGGTGCTGCCGCTCGTCCTGAGCTCCAACAGATTCTCCCTCCGGCAACCGAGGGGCAGGAACGCATCGGGCTCCGAGGACAGGTCCTCGTGTTCGACGACGGGGAGTAGCGCGAGGTCGGTAGCGGATCGGAAGTCGTCGGGCCCGAGCCCGCGCTCGCGCATGGCCCGCCGGTACCAAGGCACGCGGTCGTAGGCGAAGCGGACGATCGACCGCACGCGCTCGTCGCGCCGCGCGGCCATCTCTTCGGACGTAAGCCTACGATCTCGCGGCTCGCCCCAGACCTGGCTCAGCAGATAGCGAAAATCGACAGCGGGGTCGCCCGTCCGCTCCTCGCCGCTCATTGACCGCTCCTTGCGTCGAAGCCCGACTTGGCCGAGGATTGGGCTCAAAGCTAGGAGCGGACCGAACGTTCGGGAACGTCCAGGCCACCTGACGGGAGGAGCGATGGGTTCCATCACGCGACGCGAATTTCTCGCCGCCGGAGCGGTCGCCGGCGTCGCCGCGGGGGCGGTCGGACCGACGGCCGCGGCCCGGGCCGCCTGGCGCCCTGTCCGGCGCTCGGCGGGACGACAGGCGGGCCCGGTGGTCGTGGCGAGCAGCAACGGCCACGCAGCGGTCGCCAGGGCGCTGGAGATGATCCAGGGCGGCAGCGATCCGCTCGACGCCGTCATCGCCGGCGTGAACCTGGTGGAGGAGGACCCGGAGGATTACACGGTCGGGTACGGCGGTCTGCCGAATGCGCTGGGGGTGGTACAGCTCGACTCGTGCTGCATGCACGGGCCTACCCATCGCGCGGGCGGGGTCGCCGCGCTCGAGGGGTTCAAATACCCCTCGCGCGTAGCGCGGCTGGTAATGGAGTCTACCGACCACGTGCTGCTCGTCGGAGCCGGCGCCAAGGCGTTCGCGCTCGAGAACGGATTCGTAGAGGAAGACCTGCTGACCGACACCTCACGGCAGGTGTGGCTCTACTGGCGCGGCACACTCGGTGAACTGGACGATTATCTGCCTCCGGACATCTCGCGGTTCACGCCGTTGGCAAAGCAGATCATCGAAAACAACCCGGACCTCTTCTACCCCGAGCAGAGGCGGACCACCGGCACCATCAACTGCTGTGCCGTCGACGCCGCGGGCAACATCTCGGGGGTTACGACGACGTCGGGGCTGTTCTTCAAGATCCCCGGGCGGGTCGGAGACTCGCCGATCGTGGGCGCGGGCCTCTACGTGGACAACGACGTGGGCGCGGCCGGCTCGACGGGCCGCGGCGAGGCGAACCTGCTGAACCTGACCTCGCATCTGATCGTCGAGGAGATGCGCCGTGGGCTCTCTCCCACCGAGGCGTGCCTCGCGGGATGCCGGAGGATAGTCGAGAACAACGTGGAGGAGCGCTTGCAGCGCCCGGACGGACGGCCGGATTTCAACGTCGCGTTCTACGCGCTCAACAAGGACGGCGAGTACGGCTCGGCGTCGATCTACGGTCCCGGCGGCTTCGCGGTCGCCGATGCCCGCGGTCCCGCGCGTCGTGAGGACCGAGCGATCCTGTTCACGGACCAGTAGGTGTCCCCGTCTACTTGCATGTCACGCTGGACTGATCGACCGCCGCGGTGAGCTCGCCGTGGGCATTGAGCGTGACGTGCACCACCTCGTGGATCATGAAGTTGTTCTCCGGTCCCTGTCCGACGATCCGGTAGTTGTTGACGAACGTGGAGGACGCCTGGCCGTTGACCAGCGAGCCGCCGAAGGTCTCCTGGGTCACTCCCGTCCCGCGATAGCGGTTTCCCGTCGTCAGGCCGACCCCTCGAATCCCTTGCGGCTGGGTATGGACCTTCCCCTTGAACCTGTTCCCGTTGATCACGAAGTGGAAGAGATCGTGGAGGTTACCGCTCAGCGCCACGATCTCACCGTCCCCACCGTTCGCGCACGGCACGAAGGCGTCCGTGTCGACGGGGAAGATGACGTTGGTGGTCGTGACGGAAGCGGCCGCCTCTTTGAGATTCCTCGAGCCGAGCGGCCCAGTAGCATCCGAGCAGGCCCCTAGAGCCGAAAGAATCGTCACCAATCCGATTGTTCTGCGAATGATCGCCACCTCCCGTGGTTTTTCTATCTATGGGAAGAGTGCCGAACGGTCAAGCGCGGCGCAGGAGCCAGATCGAAGTCGCGAACAGGAACATGGTGATCGCCGCGGAGACGAGACAGAAACGGCACCAGGCATGGAGTTGGAAGGCCTGGATTCCGAAAAGGACCGCGCTGATCGCGAACGCCAACCCGGTGAGCCCCGCCAGGATCCCGGCCGTGGTGCGGGACCACGATGCCCCGGGCGTCCAGGCGAGCAGGCTGGCCAGCCCGTAGTACACCGCCCCGATGAGCGCGATCGGAACGGGTCCCAGCGTCGCGAACTCGCTCGACAGAACGGTCTCGCACCCACCCGAGGCACCGCAGAACACGGAGGATCCCGCGTAGTGGGTCGCGGTGAGATAGGCGGCGTCGGCGAAACCGACCAGCGCGAGCACGCGCGCGATCCAGATCCCGGCAGGCATGGTGGCCGCGAAGGTAGCCCACGCATGTTCCACCAGCACGACGGGGTGCGCGGCCGCTAGCTCCTGCCCGAGAGGCCGAAGACCAGCCCGCCGGCGGCGGAAGCCATCAGCCCGCCGGCGGCGCGCACGTCTCCGATTCGACAGGCGGCGCCTGCGTGTAGGGACCCGCGCCGAAGCCCGCGATCCGACCCTGCGGGTCCAGGACCCAGCGAATGAGTAGCGGCTCTTCCATGGCGGAGAACTGCGCCGTCCGCCAGTACTGGCAGTCGCCGTTCCTGAGCTTCCAGGTCTCCTCGCTGACCTCGAGCTCGAATCCCGCCCGCTGGGCGATGAGCTGACTCAACTGGACGAATCTGTCCCGCGCGCCCTCTTCGGTCCGCGTCTCGTCGGTGCTGTGCGCTACGAGGCTGTCCGCCTCCCCCGCGTATAGCCACGTCGTGTACTGCCGCGCCAGCGCCAGCGAATCGACCGGCGCCTGAGCGCGCGCCGAGGATGGGGCCAGCGACGCACATAGTGCAAGGACTGCGATCCAGGCCTTCATGATGCACCCCTCAATGACGGTGGAAGACGTGCGCCGCGGCAAACCCGGCGGCCGGTTCTGTGCAGTTGGATACGGCCGACACAGGTCAGCGGTTAACATGTCCCCGATAATCACGAGGCCTGGTAGTCTGTGAGCGATTTCGGCGGGATCCCCACCCGGAGAGCGTTCACCACGACGACGACGTCTATGATCTCCTGCGTGATCGCCCCCGCGACGGGAGGCAAGTAGCCGGCGGCGGCGACCAGCATTCCGAGCACGCTCAGCGCCATCCCCCCCACCGCGCTCTGGAGCGCGATCCTTCGCAGCCGGCGGCCGATGTGTAGCAGCTCGTCGACCTTCTGGAGCGAGCTCTCGAGGACGACGGCCCCAGCGGCCTCGGCGGGAATCTCCCCCCCGCCGCCGAACGCGACCCCGACGGTCGCCGCCGTGAGCGCGGGCGCATCGTTTATGCCGTCACCGACGAAGAGCGTAGGCGCCCGCTCGGTTTCCCTCCTAACGAGCTCCAGCTTCTGCTCCGGCGTCTGGCTCGCATAGACCTCGTCGATGCCCACGTGGTCGGCGAGATAGCGCACTTCGGACTCGCGATCTCCGGAGACGAGCATGACCCGCTCGAAACGGTGCCTGGGGCCGAGATGATGGATGAACGGCACACCCTCGTCCCGCGGCTCGTCGCGAAAGCGAAACGCCGCCGCGTAGCGTCCGTCGATCAGGATCACCGCCTCCATCCCCTCCACGCTGGGCGGGAGGTGCTCCGTGCCCGGAAGCTGCTCCGACAGCGCCGCCTTGCGACTCGTGATCCGGACCGCACGTCCGTCGATCGTCCCGCGCATCCCCTGCCCCGGCAGCTCGCTGATCTCGCTCGCTTCGAGGAGGGCCAGCCCCGAGTCCTCCGCGGACTGCGTCACGGCGGCGGCCAGCGGGTGCTTGGAGTAGCGCTCCAGGCTCGCGACGAGCGTCAGCACCGCGTCGCGCTCGGATCCCGGGGCCACGAGAATCTCGGTCACGACCGGACGGCCGTAGGTCAGCGTGCCGGTCTTGTCGAAGATCGCGACCCGAACGGTGTCCACCCGCTCGAGGATGGCCGGGTCCTTGATGATGATCCCGCGACGCGCGGACAGGGAGATCGCGCCGATGATGGCCACCGGGATCGCGATCAGTAGCGGACAGGGGGTCGCGACGACGAGCACCGCCAGGAACCGCACAGGCTCGCCGCTCACGGCCCAGGCGACGAAGGCAATGCCTACGGCAAGCGGGGTATAGATCGCACCCAGCTGATCACCGAGGCGCCGCAGACGCGGTCGGCGCTGCTCGGATTCCCGCATCACCCGCATGATCTTGGAATAGCGGGAGTCGACGGCCAGCCTGTCGGCCCGGATCGTCAGCGCATGATCGGCATTGACGGCACCCGACAACACCTCGGAGCCGGGGGTCTTGGACATGCGGTAGGGTTCGCCGGTCAGGTACGATTCGTCCATGACGCTGCGTCCCTCGATGACCGTCCCGTCGACGGGGCAGACCTCATGGGGAAATACGACGAGCGTGTCGCCGACTTCGACGTCCGCGAGGGGGACGTCCTGGAGCTTTCCCCCAACCTTGCGATGCGCGACGTTCGGCATGCGGCGGGCCAGCGCCGCGAGCACGGAGGACGCGCTGCGGACCGCGAACGCCTCGATCGCCTCGCCGCCCGACAGCATCAGAACGACGAGAGCTCCCGCGAGATACTCGTCGAGCAGGAACGCCGTCACGATCGAGATCCCTGCCAGCGTGTCGGAGCCGAACTCGCGCCGCAGCAGCTGGCGCCCGAGCTCGACGACGAGCGGGACACCGCCGAGCACGAACACGGCGATCAGCGGCCACTCGTAGACGGGCCGCCCGCCGGCGATCGACTCCAGGTCCATGCCGTAGCGGAGGATCAGGTAGGCGGCGATCCCTGCGATCGCGAATGCCGCGATGACGAAGTGGCGGTACTGGGTATGGATCCTGTGGAGGAGCCGGTAGGGGATCGGGAGCGGACCCGCTTTCAGGGGCGGCCTTCGCTTTCGGCTCGGGAGCGCAGGACAGAGGCTTCGGGGGAATTTAGCGGGAAAGCGGGGATACCGGCGATCGGGCCGGGCGGAGCTATCGGAGGTTCAGGGAGCTCGCGGCTCCGGGCTCAGTCCCGTACCGCCGACCACTGCCCGATGAGGTTCACGACGCCCGCGTCCGAAAGCGACGATTGGGTGAGATCGAGCCGGGTGGCGACGGTCCCGCCCATGGAATCCTCGGTTACCTCTCCGGTGTGGATGAAGTCCGGGGCTTCGAAGTCGAACGCCACCAGCCCCTCATCGATCTCGCCGTTCACGACGGAAGCTCCTTCGGTGAAGAGTAGCGTCGCGGTCCGGTCGTCCCGCCGGCATTCCATGGTGAACGCGAACGCCGAGCCCTCGAACCGGGAATCGAGGCGTATGGAGCCGGGAGCCCGCACCAGAGTGAGCACGACCTCGGACGTCGTGCACGTCACCTGCGGCCCCGTGAGCTCGGCGGCCTGGTAGACCCAGCGGCCGGCGACGTTCGAGGGGTCGTTGCCTACCACGTCGTCGTCGCAGGATGGTAGCCCCAGAACGGATATCGCGAGCAGGACAGCGAGGCCCGCCCGGGATGCACGGCCTTGACGGGCCAGATGGAGCGAGGGCGGGATCCCGCCCTTCAGAACTGGCGCAAGTTCAATGGTTTCCGTCGGTTCCACGGACTCTCCCGACCGTTCGCCACGGTCGCGGTCGAGGTCCATCGTGCCGGCGCGGGCGCAGATCTGCGCTCGCAGAAGGGGAGGGACGTCGATGGCTGCAAGTCGGATGCCACCGGGGCACACTCAAGCGGGCGTGTCACACCCGTCTGCCGGTCAGCAGGCGATAGACGATGACGATGAGAGCCACGACGAGCAACAGGTGGATCAGCCCACCCGCGACCTCGAAGGCGAATCCCAGGGCCCACAGAATCAGGATCACCACCACCAGCATCCA